>PYJE01000049.1 GCA_003635305.1 Candidatus Poribacteria bacterium
GGGTCCGTAACCGCGTTCATTCTGTGAGCCGGTGCCGGGGTAGAGCGGTGATTCGTGGATAGAGGAAAAGAAGACAGAGCCATCTTCATAGAAAATGTCTTGCGTGCCGTTGCCGTGATGCACATCCCAATCGACAATGGCGATGTTACCGAGTCCGTGTTCGCGTTGGAGGTAGCGCGCCGCGATGGCGATGTTATTGAACAGACAGAACCCCATGCTCTGATTCGGTGTGGCGTGATGTCCGGGCGGCCGCACGAGGGCGAACGCATTTTTCGCCGTGCCAGTTGCGACTGCCTTTGCAGCGTGTAGAACGCCGCCAGCCGAAAGCCGTGCGATGTCAAACGATGCCTTGACGACAGGCGTATCGTAGGTAAGCGGGATTTCCTGTTCGCAGTGTCGCCGGATGTGTTCGCTATAGTTGGGCGCGTGCGCGTAGCCGAGTTGTTCGATGCTGGCGTGCGTCGGTTCGATGCGGTGGAGTTGTTCCCAGACTTTGCTTTTTTGCAGCGCAGCGAGACAAGCCCGTAGCCGGTTTGGACGTTCCGGGTGGTGGGGCCCGGTGTCGTGGTTGAGGTATTGGGGGTGGTAGATGAAGGCGGTTTTTGGGTGCATTATGAATCCTCCTATTCCCTATAGTCAGCCAATACCGCCAGGATTTCCTCGCAATATGCCTCAACGATTCTTCGTTCATGCGGTTGGAGGATATTGTCCCGATTATGGGCTAATGGATTTCTGCACTTCGCAAGCATCTGTTTGCGTTGCTCCCAATGGTTGCGGTTGTTCCCGAAAATTGGCAAGAAGTGTGGTTCCCACAACCCTTTCGCGCAGATAATCGTAAACAGTTCTGCAGGGTAGGTAAAATCAATCAGATTCTGTGAGGCTCTGTCTCCAAATGATTTTTCCTCTTTCTGTTGTGCCTTCCGACACTTGTCGAAAATTTCCTTCAAGTTGGGCCGCGCCTTTCCTAACACCACGAGCCAGTTGTCGCCATGCACATCGGACATGGTGGTTGTAATCACTTTACGGAGTGCCTTCTCCGTATCTCTCCAGACCGGCCACAAATCCGCGTTGAATTCCGGCTTCCGTTCTTGCAGTCGTAGGTAATCTTGGAAGTGTTCGGCGTAGGCAACATAAATTCCTTCTTCGCCAGGTTTAATTAAGCCGTAACTTTCAAGTTCAGTCACATCCAGGGGACTGACATCAACGGCGGGCCCGAACAAAATTTGGAGCAATTTGCTTAGAGTGCCTTCTTCCCGCATTAACCGAATGATGTCGTCGTAATGCTCAAAGATGGACAGGCTCGTGGTCTTCGCAGCCTTGTGGACATCAAGGGTGCCGTTGCGGCGAAAATTCTCGACAATTTCGCAACCTAACATTTCAAGGAGATAAGGCTGTGCGCCGCAATAGAACAACACACGTTCCCGGAACTCATCCGAGGTTGATATCCCCACGGGCGAAAATTGCGCGAAGTAGGCTTCCAAATCCTCGTCGCTAAACATGGCTAACCGTTGGACCTGGAAAATGTTATGAAATGGAGAAGAAGAGCCGGCTTGCCGTTCAATATCCCCAATGTTCCGACGCGCGGTGAGGAGGAGAGATAGCCGGTAATCTGGATAATCCGCTAGTTCGCGTAATCGCTGAAAGGCAGTCTCACCTTTAAAAAGATTTCGCGCCGCATCAAATTCGTCAAGCACGAAAAGGGTGCCGTATCCAGCGTTTTGCACCTTTCTAAAAAAGCGTTTAATCCGGTCCCACGTGGCATTGACTTCCAATGCCCGGTCGGCTGAACGCTGGATATCCGGCGTGAGCCACTCTAAGTCTGCCAATTCTTGGACACACTCCTCCACAAGAGAACGGAAGAAATCCGACGACTCACTGTAGGAAGCCAGTCCCACCCATATTGGCAGAATCTTCTTAGCGAAGAACGTTTCCTTCTGCTCCATAACTGTTTTGTAAGCGAGGCTGCTTTTGCCGATGCGATGCACGCCAATGATGGCAAGGTTCCCCGGATTACTGGGCCGGATAATCCGGTTTTCAATATCCGTTATCATCGCGCGCCGGCCGATGAAGCGTTCTCCATGAACCATTTTACCGTAATCCGCAAACGGGTTTTCAAAATCGTAATTCATTTCGTTCTCCTTCATCCGTTAACGATAAGCCACTCTTTGAACAGCCCTACCTGAATTCGATAAGATTCCTCGCGTCGTTCAACGACATCGCGTTTCACCATATCATTGAGAATCGTATTAAGGGGCAAATCAGTCTCGCAGACGATGGTATCACGATGACAGAGCCCTGTCCGGCTATTGTCGGCGATGACTTTCAGGACTTTTCGTGCGTCTTCGTCAGATATGGCATCTGCTGACGTATCTCCTGAGTTGATGAGGTTATCAAATTTATCTAAACCTAGCGCGTTTACACCCGCTATCAACTCATTCTTAACATGTTCCACATCTGCCGCTGTTACCAAGGCGGCATGTTTGCTATTCATGTATTCAACGAGACGGTTGCAAACGATTTGAATGTAGAAGGGGCTACCCGCCGTGAGTTCTAAAATTCGTTCAATGGCTTGCTCGCGATAACGACTTTCACCTTGCGGCCCGCCGATGCGTATCGGTTCGTCAACAAGTCGCCGTGCATCTTCCTGCGTAAGGTAGGTGACGCGCTCATCTTGTGTTGTGCCAAATTCATTAGGAAAACGCTCCTTAAACTTTGGCATCACATCCTGTCCTACCAACACAGCACTGAAGTAATTTGCCTGCAACAAAGCCTTCCAGTTTTGCATGAACGATTCAGGGATTTTGCCTGCAACGATGCGAGCGTAGATATACTGGAATTCATCTATCAGGAGGACAGTCCGGACACCACGCCAATCCTCATGCAGAGCGACTTGACGTTTCAACCTCTCAAAGGTATCTTGGAAGCATTGAAGCGGTGCCGGATGTCCATAGAATTCACTATCGTCGGGAATAGGAAGAGCCAAGGAAGTAAAACCCGCATCAACCCGGTCTTCAATTGCGTACTCCAGCACGGTGAGGATGCGCTTGAGGATTTGGTGTAGAAGGGGAACGGAGGAATCTTCCTCCTGAATAGAACCGAGATTTCCGAAATCAAGGATAAGCAGTTCACTATCTTTTTGCAGTGATGCCTTTAAGTGATGCAAAACCGAAGATTTGCCGGAGCGTTTTTGCCCGAATATCACGATACACTTGCTATCCAAGCGAGATTCTTGGATGGCATGCGCGATGTTTTGGATAAGTTCTTCACGTCCAAAAAACATCTTGGAATCGCCTACAACGCCTCCCTCGGCATAGGCGGCGTACGGGTTTTCAATTTCCTCAAACTCATCGGCTGAATATAGCCGAATAGAGAGGTTCTCGACAGGGGTTTTTTCTTGCTCACCCGTCCGAGTCCTATATCGATTCTTGATTTGTAACCACCTAGCAGCAACATCTGTCTTTTGCCAACCTCGCAATTTTTGTGCGGGAAAGGTTAAATTCGGGTGTTTCAATTCAAGTTTCGCGGACCGGATTTCCGCCTGACTGGGCGTAGGTGCTATAGCAACAGATTCATCACCCGGGTTATCCAGACGCTGAACAGCAATGATGGCCTCCACTAAAATTGTTGTTTCGCCTTTTGCTCCGTTCAGCGTGATATGTTCGGGCCCAATTTCTGTGAGCAGTCCTGAGACTTGATTACCTGTTGTTAACGTGCAACTGATTTGGCTGCCAATTTGAGCCTTCTTTTCAATTAATTGCGTCCGCATAGCTATCACCTTACAAAACTTACTAACTCCCTTCTTCGCGTAATACCTACCCTTAGGTTGCGTAGCAGTATGCCACCAGAATATCAGCCCTTGTGCATCTCGCGCAACGCATTTAACATGGGGAAACCAAAGCGAAACAGCCGATGCAGTTATGACACGGTTTTCTCTGCATCCCTGGAAACGCTTTATCACTGATGCGGACACCCCTCACAACCTACAACTACTCCGGCATTTTCTACCGATGCAGATAGATTCGCCGAACACGCTTTCTGAGGTGCACGATTTTAATTATACCATATTTCAAACCCGTTGTCAAATTAAAAATTGCCCGCGCGGCGCGTTCGTGCCGAAATTCCAGACAATCTTTATCAATTGTAACATATTTCGCACATTTTTGCAAATCCAAGCAGGAAGATTCAACTCTCCGATAACTGCACCGAGCCCACTATAACTGCTTTGCGACGATAGCTTTCAAAAGCCGCACGATGCATTCCGCTTCAAAAATTCCATCGTAAACGCGCGAAAATGCCGCGGTGAACGCCGGTTTCTCGGTATCAATATCACTGATGACACCGCGAACAAAGGTCCAACTTTCAGAGACAGCATAGCATCCGAAAATTTCCTGTGTCGCAGGCGGTTCTGCCTTGTCTATCCAATTGAGTCGTGCAGCGGCGAGCATCTGCCCGTAGAGCTGCACCTGCGGGTCTGGGGCATTTACCCCGCGTTTTGCCGCATAGACGATGAAATAAGGTTGGCACGGTTTCCCAGCGGCAGCGGGGGCAAGCGCGCCATCTGCCACACCCTCTAATTCAAAACTCGGATAGGTGGCTCGCAACGGAATACCTGTCCACGCTTGAATGTAAGTATGTTCGGCGAGGACTAACAGCGGATAAATAGCACGCGCCCAAAGCGTGCCTTCGTTCATGACGACAAGAGCACGTTCACGCAAAATGGATTTGAGATAGTCAATCTGGGCGACTTCCGCCGGTGTCAAGCCGGGCTTCTGCATATTTTCCCATTCGCTAGAAACGCCTCGCTGGATGTGAAGCGTTACAAACTCCCTGAGCGTCGCCTCGGATAACTCTGAAAAACTGTAGACTTGCATCCTTCACAACCTCCATCGCCTTGTCCCGGCGATGCGGGGGACAGGCCCCCGCGCTACGCAAAACAGGCGCGCTTTTTCTGTCCCGCGTCACGCCTTACAGACGAGGAAACCTACTATGCCCCTGCGCCTTATATCCATCTAACAACGCTGTCAACCGTTGGACAATCTCCGGGTGCGCGTCCCACAGGTTGCGCGTCTCACCCGGGTCATCGTCAATATGATAGAGTTGTCCCGGCGTTCCCGGCACCGGCCCGCTGTCACGCGGCGGAGGCCAGCCGCCTGAACCCTGCGTCTCTAATATCAATTTCCATGCGCGGTGCCGGATAGAAAAGACACCGGTGCTGGAATGATGCACGACGGCTTCCCGCAGCGGATGTTCCGTTTTTTCGCCTAACAACGCGGGCAAGATATTGCAACTATCCTGTCCTGCATCTTCAGGCACCTCGGTACCGACGATAGCGGCGCATGTCGCCATCAGATCGGTGAGGCAGGTGAGCGCATCGGTTGACGTATTCGGTTGGATGACACCGGGCCAACGCGCAATCAGCGGCTCGCGATGCCCGCCTTCCCAGATATGCGCCTTGTAACCGCGCCACTCGCCACACGACTTGTGTTCGTAGAGATGATAGGGCATCGGACTCGTATCGCCTTGAATTCTATCGCCGGGAAGCGCGCCGTTATCACTCGTGACGAAGATGAGCGTCTCATCAGTTTTGCCTGTCCGTTCCAACGCATCCATTACTTGTCCTACCATCCAATCAACGAGCCAAACCAGCTCGCCGCGAGGCCCGGCTCGACTCTGTCCGCGTGCGAAGTCTGGCACGACTGCCTCCGTGCACGGTTCATGCGGTGCAGAAGGCGTGAGATAGAGGAAGAAGGGGGCATCCGCATCGGCTTGTTCTTCAATGTATTCCACGGCCTTTTGCGCGATAATGGCATCGGCGTTTTTATGCTCCCAACCGGGTGCCATCATGCCGGGACGACTTGTAAACTCTGGGACTTCATGATAGACGCTGGGGAGTTCCACAAACGCGTCGTTCTCGATGAAGCCGTAGGGCGGCTGGCAGGTGGGGCATCCGGCGTTGCCGTAGAAATAGTCAAAGCCTAAATCCACGGGACCGCCCGTTAACGGCGCGGTGAAGTCAATATGTTCCTCCAACTCGCGGCTGGCGTTCTGCCAAGGTAGTGGTGCGCTGAAATCATAATCGTAACCCGGCACCGTTGAAAAGCCGAGCCCTAGGTGCCATTTGCCGACGCATGCCGTGTTATAGCCGGCACCTTTCAGCAGCCCTGCTACCGTCAACCGTTCTGGCTCAATGAGCGGTGGTTCGTAACCGTAAAGCACCCCGTGTTTGAGACGGCTCCGCCAGCAGTATCTGCCGGTGAGGACACCGTACCGAGTCGGTGTGCAGACAGCGGAAGGAGAATGCGCATCGGTAAAGCGGATACCCTCCCGCGCGAGTCTATCCATATTCGGCGTGGGGATTTTCGATTCGGCGTTATAGCACCCCACATCGCCGTATCCCATATCATCCGCCATGATAAAGACGATGTTTGGGGGATGGCTTGCATCCAAAGCAGACTGTTTTTCCATGGTGACACCGTTGTAAGTAGCTGCGTCTCTAATCTGGGAGACTGTCCTTTCCAAGTGCCCGCTGTATCGGGCCGAGTTCAGTTTGCTCGACGTTTCGCTGAGCGCAGTACCGGCGAAAACGGGACATGCCTACCGGCCCGAGTTTATCACAAAGGACATCAAGCCCAGTTTCGTAAATCTCCATGTCTGTCATCTGTAAGAGCTCGGCTTGACTTGCGGCAGCGCGCAACTGTCTCATACGCATCGCCTCCGTTTTCCTCTCGCCTTCCTGCTCGCGTGCTTGTTGGATACGCGTCGCAAGCGTTTCAACGTTCAAGCCATCCTCTAACAAGTTATGCCTGTCGGCAGCCCAGTCGCCAGAGCCCGGTTTGCACTGGTGAAGAAACCGGGGGAGCGCAGCACCAAGTTTTTCCCCCAGCACCTCAAGTCCAGTTTCATAAATCTCCCGCTCCGTCATTTCTAAGATGTTCATTGTCAACTTCCTCCTTTAACCATGTATAAGGGTTTTCGACGCGCACACGCAGGGCTGTAGCACAGCGTTTTGCCGCGTTGAGGAGTTTGTCATCGGTTGTCAAAAAGATGTCCGCGTTGCCGCTTTCGGCACAAGCAAGATGCAACGCGTCCACAGGCTTAAACCCTAACACTTCAAGCACTTTCCCTCTTGTTCGTTCGGTGGCTTCAACGGAAACTATTTGATGCACGCCATAGAGGTGGCGTTGGACCTCAGCCCGTTGTTCCGCATTAGGATTTTTGTTAACTTCTGTCACCAGAACCTCGCTAGCAATCCAATGCCATCGCCTTGTCCCAAAATAGGCAAGGATGGTTTCGACAGCTCCTGCTTCCCGAAGAATCCTGTCTTGCGTATCATCATCAACGAGACGACTCAAGCAGCAAGTATCTAGATAAATTTTCCAGAATTGTAGAAAGATTTGCACGCGTTTCGTCCTATCTCTCTTCTATCCGCGCAGGATACTCAGGTTATTCGCACCGCCGCCGCGGAGGTATCGGAGAACTGAATAGTTCTGGGAACACACTGCCTATCTATCATAACAGCATTTGCGATTCAATGCAAACCGCCCATCACTTTTGG
Source organism: Candidatus Poribacteria bacterium (assembly GCA_003635305.1). Lineage (GTDB taxonomy): Bacteria > Poribacteria > WGA-4E > WGA-4E > WGA-3G > AGPOR5. The sequence continues at coordinate 7,556 of PYJE01000049.1, forward strand.
AATTTCGCCTTTAATGCCGCCAGGTCCTTCTCAATGGCTGCTTCTTCGGCATAACCGGCGAATTCCTGTTCACGTTTGGCATCGTCAAAGTCAAAATCTGCCGCCGCCGCTGCATCCGCTAGAGTGGATGCCTCACTCGCGTCGCGTTCCATCTGGTTCAAAATCTCCGATGCCTGTCCGCCTTGGAGTTCTGCCAGCATCTGGTGGAGATGCTCGTGCGCATCGACGTTCCGGTGTTGCGCGATGACGACATCTCGTTTCTGTCGCGTCGCCGCGGTTTTTTGCTCCAGCGTCTCCAAGAGCGCGGTGAGTTGCGCGACAATCCGCTGCTGTTCCTCCCACTGCGTTTTGTATCTCTCTGCCAATTGCCGGTATTCGTTTCGGCGCACCAAGTCTTCGCGGGCCAAATCGTCGCGCCCGGCTTGGATAGCGATAGCGGCGCGTTCTTCACACCGTTCGGCTTGCGCGAGCGCGCCTTCATAAGCATCCCGCAGCTGCCTTTCTATGCTAATAGACGCATCGACTTTCTGACGCGCCTCAGTGAACTGGTTCGTCATTTCAAGAAGCGCATCGTCTAGCACCTTCTCTGCATCCTCGGCTTCCGGCTCTTCTACTTCCTCAGGTTCGGGTTCCGCTGCCACAACAACCGTGTCCGCCAGTTTATCCCCGATTCTTTGCCGATTTTTCCCGAAGGCCCAAACCAGATCGAAGGGTTGGAGGACCAGGCCAGTAAAACGGCGGACGAACGAATCTCTGAAGGTGCACGGTTTGCCATCTTTGAGTCGGACTACCCGCAGCGACAGCAGTTTTTTGCCGAAGCCTTGTCCGTTTCTGAGTC
>PYJE01000050.1:0-7301 GCA_003635305.1 Candidatus Poribacteria bacterium
CTGTCGCCAATTATCGCGAATTGTTGAAAGATATCTACCGAACGAACCGATGAGAAACGCCACGTGTCCGAATAATATAGCAGGGCTGATTCAGCATAAACCGGGTAGGCGCGGTTTGCAACGGCGCATCCGTGCACGGCTACAAACCACGTCAGTTGACAACTCTAGAAATTTGTCCTTACCGTCTCGCTTCCTGAAAATCGCCTTGATTGTGTGCGTCTGTTTCGTGCTGTCAGCGTGCGACGGCTTAGACAGGCGTGGTAGCACGTTGAACAGCGTTTTACTTGCACTGAACTTTCGCGTGACAGCAGCATCCGATGTAACTCCCGCACAACTGGCGAGATTTGATGTGCTGTTTCTATGGCAAATCAGAGAGGCTCTCGCCGAAGAGGAAATTGGGAAGATTCGCGATTTCGTTGCGGGAGGCGGCATCTTGATTGTCGCCGGTGAAGACGCGGAGCTCAACTCCCTCTTCGCTGCGTATGGGTTTGAGCTGCGCGCGGCACAAAGCGAGCTCATCGATGCCGAACGGATTCCGAGAGAACCCCTCTTTCCTGCGCGTCCGGTAACGCGAATTCACGCGCGAACGGATTTTTTCATCGCCGGAACAGGAAGTGATGAAGAAATGGTGCCGCTTTATGGGCGCGGGACAGAATACGCGGTAATCACGTTTCGGCAAGGTAACGGCCGCGTCTTTTTCATGTCGTGTCCCTACATTTTCGGCGAGTCGGGATTGACGTTTCCAGAGAACGCGGCGTTCCTCTATAACCTGATGTCAACCGTGCCTCGCAAGGCGCGCATAGGGCTTGCGGAATACCGATACAACGGCACCCGTGCGGTTCACTCGTCCAATCCGCTGATAGCACTTCTATTTGAAACGCCGGGAGGATTAGGCATCCTCTATCTCGGCGTTGCTCTGTTTGTGTTTCTGATGCTGCGCGGGCGGCGGTTTGGCAAGCCGTTGGAAGCGCGAGAAACGCATCGGCGACTCAGTTCCGAATACGTCCTCGCGATGACAGCACTTTACCAGAAGGGGAACACAAGGCGCGAGGTTTTGAGACAACTCCGCGATGGATTTAGGGCAGACCTCGGGGCGCGTTGGAACGTCAACCTCAATCTAAAAACCGAGGCGTTCGTTGAGGAAATCGCCAAGCGGAGTTCCGTTGTCAATACGGGTGAATTGCATCGGCTATTGATGGACTTGGAACCAAGTGGCGATATATCGGAGGCGCAGCTCCTTGAAATCGCCAAAAAGACTGAGGCGTATTACGACACGTCCAAGATGCGGCGGAGGAACCGATGGGTTCGGTAGTCGCGGTTGAAAACCGCGCCTACGGGATTTCCGCTTGTCGGCGAGGATTTTTGTATCTGCCCGATAGAATGAATTGACATACTCCCGCACGCTAGGATACCACCAAACATCTTTTTTGTCAACTCATGAGCAGGAGCAGGATTTGCAAGATTTGCAAGATTTCCAGGATTAAGCAGGATTTCCAGGATTAAGCAAACTTTCCTGTGCATCGTCTCTCTCTTCATCCTGAAAATCGAAGCAGGAGCAGGATTTACAAGATTCGCAAGATTCTCAGGAAGTTTGGAGACTTCAAACTCCCACGTTTTCCTCTTATCCTGTCCATCGTGTTAATCCTATAATCCTGCTCACGATTCACAAGATTAGCAAGAGGAAGAGACAACTGTTGTGGCACGTTAACCTCTTATCCTCTTCATCCTGACAATCGAAGCAGGATTCACAGGATTTACACGATGAACAGGATAAGAGGGTATACTTAATCCTGAAAATCTTGTCATCTCTTGGAAATCCTGCTCATCTTGGAAATCCTGCTCATCTCTTGGAAATCCTGCTCATGCGTTTCTACATCCCCAGACCTGGATGGGGTTTTGAAAACGGGGACTTTGATAAAAATTAATGCAAACAACTCAACTCGTCTTTGAAAAAATGAGACAAGAGGCACAAAAAGTCATCGTCGGACAAGAGGAACTGTTTAAACTCGTTGTCGTCAGTTTCTTCACCGGTGGACATGTGCTATTGGAAGGCGTGCCGGGCACGGCAAAAACCTTAGTCGCGAAGACGTTGGCGATGCTCGTTTCCGGCGAATTCAGTCGGGTGCAATTCACGCCGGATTTGATGCCTTCGGATATCGTTGGCACCAGTGTGTATGATTCGGCGACGCACCAGTTTAACCTCAAGCGGGGCCCTGTCTTCACGAACGTCCTACTCGCCGATGAGATTAACCGCGCGCCTGCCAAGACACAATCCGCGCTTCTGGAATGTATGGAGGAACGGCAGGTAAGCATCGACGGTGTGCGGCATGAACTGTCACCGCCGTTCATGGTGTTGGCGACGCAAAACCCTGTGGAATACGAAGGCACTTATCCGCTGCCTGAGGCGCAGTTGGACAGGTTTCTCTTCAAGTTGCACGTGGGGTATCCCGGCCGCGAGATGGAGCGGCAGATTCTCATGAACTATCACGAAGGCTTCGATGCAACGCAGTTGGAGAACGCGGGAGTTGAGAACGTCGTCGACAAGGATTCGCTTCTGCAGTGCCAAGAGGAGATTCAGGCAGTGACGGTGGAGGATGCCATTTTCGACTACATTGTCAGTCTCGCCGAAGCGTCGCGTGATTCTCCCGAGCTGGTTTTGGGGGGCAGTCCGCGCGCCTCCATCGCGCTGTTGTTGGCGAGTAAAACCTACGCCGCGCTGGAAGGACGCAACTACATTGTCCCAGACGATGTCAAATTGCTAACACCGCATGTCTATCGGCACCGTATTCTGCTGAAACCGGAGGCGGAGATTGAGGGGTTATCCGCGGATAATGTGATTGAACAATTGCTTGCCTCCGCCGAAATCCCGCGATAGTCTCTTCTCGTGAACCCTCCCGGCTCAAGGGCTGATGGGGCTTTCACGTTTTTCTTGACAAATTCAACGCTTTGTGAAAAAATAGATAAGAGATTGCGGATTTGCGTCGCAGGTGCCCCGGGCAAGGAGGGTTTCCATTCGCGCCTGCGATAAGATTCTTGAGACAAAACCCTCGTGCTTTTAAGGAGCAAAGAAAAATGAACATTTTCGAGTTCAAGGGTGTGAAGTCCTCGCTGCTTCTCCTCCTTATCGCGGGCTGTCTGCTCTCTAGTGGTTGCACTGCGTTACAGGAAGCGCAACAACGAAGAATGGCACGCCGGGAGAAGGCAAGGGAAGTTGACATGCCGCTCCAATGGATAAAGTCAATTTCGGAAGGCATGACAGCCGCGGCACAGATGGGCAAACCTGTCATGATGGACTTCTACACGGATTGGTGAGGTTTTTGCAAGCGGCTGGATGCCGACACGTTTACAGACGCGAAGGTGCGCGAACTTGCCGAAAAGTTCGTCACAATCAAAGTCAACCCGGAAGATTCAACCCGTCCTGAAAACGCCGAAGCGCGAGAACGGTATCAAGTTTCAGGTTATCAAACTCCCCGATGTCAAAACCCCATATGGGTCTGGGGATGTAGACATCGCAGTTGATTAACGACTTGACACATTAATCCATCTATGTTACAATGTTTTTCACCGTGTGGCAGTGAATTCCGAACGCGGCCTCTCAGCCGCGTCTCACTGCCAACTGACTTCGGCATCAGTTTGACAAGGGCATGGTGAAAACAATGCAAACAACACAATACAAACTCTTCCGCGCGCCGCGTCTGCGTCACCTGAAACGGCACACAAACACCGCGCGCCAGATATGGAACTATTTTCTCAGCTGGCAACGCACCCGACATTCGCTAGGGTTACCCTATATGAATGTCCACGCGATGTCTCGTGAGTTCACGATTCTGCGTAATGCGCATCCAGACTTGTTCGAGAGTTGGCGTGACATTGACAGCTGGGCAGCACGTGATATCCTGCTGCGTTTGCATCGCGCTTACGAACGCTTTTTCACGTATTGCAAGCAGCGTGCGAAAGGTGGTAAACCGCGTAAGGTGCGTCCTCCGAAATTCAAGTCATGGCGGAAGCCGTATTCGTTCACGATGTCACCGTCAGGCCACAAGTTTGACGAGGATACCGTTCGCATACTCGGTAGGCACTACCGATTCAATCTCTCACGCCCGATACGCGGTAATGTGAAGACTGTCACCGTGAAATTCGACGCACTCGGCGATGCATATCTCACCGTTGTTACGGATAACGTTGTCTCTGAAATCACACCCAAGACTGGTAAAGCGGCAGGGTTTGACTTCGGTATCAAAACGATGTTCACCAGCAGTGACGGTACCAAGCATGAGTCTCCCGAATTCTACAAACGCGGTAGCAACCAGATTGCACAGGCACATCGCGCGCATTCCAAGAAGAAGCGAGGCAGCAACAATCGTGAACGTGCTAGGCTGGAATTGGCACGCGCACACCGCAAGATAAGCCGACAACGTGATAATCATCACTGGCATCTTGCTAAGCATCTTGTGCTGACTCACGATGTGCTGGTGTTTGAAACCCTCACGTTTGAAGGCATGAAACGCCTGTGGGGACGCAAGGTATCGGATATCGCACCCTATGCGTTCCATCTGAAACTCCAGCACCAAGCCAAGAAACACGACAAGCAGGTTGTCTACATTGACAGGTGGGAACCGACTTCCAAAACCTGTTCCACCTGTGGACAGTTGAACGCCTTGATAGACTTGAAAACCAGACACTGGCAGTGTCAAGGATGCACATCCAAGCACGATAGAGACGTGAACGCTGCCATTAACATTCTTCGGGTTGGGACATCAACCCTTGCGGAGAGTGCGTGTCAGACTGGCGAAAGCTAGCATCGCACGCGTGACGCGGCAGTCACACATCCCACAATCCAACCAGCACGGAAGCAACGGGAGAGCCGTTTTAAGAATCCCCACGCTTCAGCGTGCGGGAGTATGTCAACCGACAGTCGTCTTCGTCCGTCCTGATGGGGAAATCATTACGCGTGTGGTAGGTTACTACCCACCTCAAGAATTTGCCGCTGCGATGACAGACGCGCTGAGCAAATACGCGAGCATGTCGCGCTAGCAGAAAAACTCCTGAAAATCGCTGTGTCAAGAAAACATAGAATTTCAGGAGTTTCTCACGGATTTCCGCAGAAATCTCGCGCGAAGGTTCGGATTGTCCCGAATTCAGTCAAATCGTGAGAATAAAGAAGGCCCTCCATGCAACTGACTCAGCGGTTACTGTGCTTCCTATCTCTCGGAGCAATTCCGATTATGCTGTCAGGCCTCTCGCCAAATCTGCTGTTCGTCAGCGGAGGCTATCTGGTGCTTCTGGGTATCGTCTGTGCGATAGATTACCTGACGAATCCACTGTTTACGCACATCGACGCGCGGCGCGAAATGAACTCCAAGTTCTCATTAGGCGTGGAAAACGTCGTGACGCTGACGCTAGTGAACCGTTCGCGCTATCCCCTCAGACTCTGCTTGAAAGACGATTTTCCATCAGAATTTCAGTTTCATCGCGCAATCCACGATGTTCGGCTGCCGCCTTTAGCAGAGGAGACGCTTGTCTACCGGCTCACCCCACTGCGTCGCGGCATTTACCGATTTGAAGACATCCACCTGCGGTGTTGGGGGATTTTAGGCTTGGTTATCCGCCAACGGCACATCGCAGCGTTAACAGATGTGAAAGTCTATCCGAATTTACAAGCCGTGCGGCAATATGAACTGCTAGTCCGACGCGGCCTCCTCGGGCAGGTGGGACTTAAAAATTCGCGGCAATTCGGGGAAGGCACGGAGATTGAGCGGCTCCGCGAATACGCGCCCGACGACGATTTCCGACGCATCGATTGGAAGGCGACAGCGCGACACCGAAAACCCATCGTCCGAGAATTTGAGACAGAACGGAGCCAAGATGTCATTATCATGCTAGACACCGGGAGACTCATGGCATCGCCGATTGTGCTGAATGCTAGCAATCCATCTGGACAAACCGCGATGATTAAGTTGGATTACGCAATCAACACAACTCTGATGACTAGCTATGTCTCAACGCTCAAAGGAGACAAGGTTGGGTTAATTGCTTTTGCGGACACGGTGCATCAATACCTCGCGCCGAAGCCGGGAAAAAAGCAGTTTTTGACGATGCTGGAGAGTATCTATGCGTTACAGGTGCAGTCGGTTGAACCCGATTTTGAGCGCGCGTTCACGTATTTAGCGTCCAAACAGCGCAAACGCGCCTTGGTTATCCTCTTCACAGACATTTTGGACAGAGACGCGGCGGAGGGGCTTGCGACTTACGTCGCGCGGCTCTCAAAACATCACCTCGTTGTCTGTGTGACGTTGATGGATTCAACGATTATCGCGCTGGCGGCGCAGAAGTTAACCGGTTCTAAAAGCGTCTATCAGAAGGCGATAGCGGAAAAGTTGCTTCAGGAAAAACATGCGACGTTGGAAATCCTGCGCCGGCGCGGTGTCATCACGCTTGATGTGCCGGCGCATCAGTTGACGATGACGGTGGTGAATAAATATCTGGAACTCAAGGCGAAGTCTCGGATTTAGGAGTTATCTTTCGGATGTCAAATTGTCAGGGTGGATGTGTATATTCGCTTGTGTTTTCCGATTTGGCACGTAGCGCGAGTGCTGGGGCAGCGCGAGGGACAGGCCCTCGCGATACGAAAAGGCGGGCCGGTTTCTGAGCCCGAACTACAGAGGTTTTTTCATATTATCTGGAATTTTGCGTAACGCCTGCGCGAAAGAGATATTGAAACAAGACGACTCCTGTCATCGCGCCGATGCCAATTTTAACCGATGGCGGCAACTCGGAAGGAGAGATAAATCCCTCAATAACGCCAGCGATGAGGAACAAGGCGATGCACCCGCCGAGGAGACGCACCGCGGTTTTCGCAGCCTCGGTCAGCGCGCGTTTTCGGGTGAACAAGCCGGGTGCGATGAGCGCATACCCCATTTTCAATCCGGCACCCCCTGCGATGAAAATCGCTGTTAATTCAATATAGCCGTGCGGCGAAACGAAGGACCAGAGTGCCAGCGAGAGTCCGTGCACGTGACTGAGTCCTGCAACCGCGCCGATATACACACCGTTGAATGCTAATACATAGACAGAACCTAGCATGAACGCGATGCCGGCGGCGAATGCCAAAAACGCCACCCGAATGTTATTCGTGATGACGAAAGAGGAGAGTAAGTTTCTCGCTTCTGCCGATGTGTTGTTCCACGTCGTCTTGTCGGTTTTGTCTAAATGAGCGAGGAGGCGCGCGGGAACGATGTCTTCTGCGAAGCCGGGGTTCGTCACAGCAAGCCAATAGGATGCCGCAAATCCTAGCAGAAACA
>PYJE01000050.1:7321-7701 GCA_003635305.1 Candidatus Poribacteria bacterium
GAGGCGTATTACGACACGTCCAAGATGCGGCGGAGGAACCGATGGGTTCGGTAGGCGCGGTTGAAAACCGCGCCTACGGGATTCCCGCTTGTCGGGGAGGATTTCTGTATCTGCCCGATAGAATGAATTGACATACTCCCGCACGCTAGGATACCACAAAACATATTTTTTCTCAACTCATGAGCAGGAGCAGGATTTGCAAGATTTGCAAGATTTACAGGATTAAGCAGGATTTGCAGGATTTACAGGATTTGCAGGATTAAGCAAACTTTCCTGTGCATCGTCTCTCTCTTCATCCTGAAAATCGAAGCAGGAGCAGGATTTACAAGATTCGCAAGATTCTCAGGAAGTTTGGAGACTTCAAACTCCCACGTTTTCCT
>PYJE01000050.1:7721-20242 GCA_003635305.1 Candidatus Poribacteria bacterium
TGACGAAAGAGGATAGTAGGTTTCTCGCTTCTGCCGATGTGTTGTTCCACGTCGTCTTGTCGGTTTTGTCTAAATGAGCGAGGAGGCGCGCGGGAACGATGTCTTCTGCGAAGCCGGGGTTCGTCACAGCAAGCCAATAGGATGCCGCAAATCCCAGCAGAAATAACAAAAATGCGGTGGCAATGAAAATGATATTCTCGCGGTATAGCGCGGGAAATTCGGTTTGGAAAAATTGCCTTAGCGAACCGCGTTTGAAAGGCGAGGTCTGGTAAATCCCCGAATGCGCACGTGAGGCGAGTTGGTTGAGGTAGGTAACGCAAGGCGTTTGTGGGAAATCGCGCCGCGCCACCGCTAAATCCGAAGTCACGCGGCGATAGAGATACCCCAGCCGTTCCAGTTGCGGCGGCGACAATCTGTTGCGCTGCGCGCCGCGTGCGCGTGCTAAAAGGGCCTCTAATTCTGACCAGGTTGGTTGTTTTTTGTTGACGAATTCTTCTAAGGACATAAGAGTTTAAGTTTACCCGTAGGGCGAGGGGCTGTCCGTCGCGAAGCCACGGCGCACGCTGCGGACAGGCCCACGCGATACGAGCGTGAAGAACGCTAAAACTGAATGTGGAGTTATCCACGACAAAGGACTTTTATGAACGACCATCTGTCCATTGAAACCCCAGAGCAGGTGGAGCTCAACTATAGCGTTGCAGGCATCGGTTCGCGTTTCTATGCGGCGATGCTGGATACCCTCCTGCTGACGCTCATCGTTGTGATAGGCGGCTTTGTCATCGTCTCCGCGGTAGTCGAAATGGACGACATCTTCGGGAATTGGCTTGCGGCTATCGGCGGCCTTGTCGTCTTCGCGCTGTTTTGGGGTTACTATATGCTTTTTGAGGTGACGATGAACGGGCAGTCGCCGGGCAAGCGGGCCTTGGGCTTGCGCGTTATCAAAGAGGGCGGCTATCCGGTCAGTTTCGCCGATTCGGCTATTCGGAATCTGGTGCGGATAATCGATTTCCTTCCGTTCTGCTACGGCGTAGGTGTCATCGCTATGCTGATGAACAAAAACTGGCAGCGCCTTGGCGATCTTGCCGCTGGCACCATTGTCGTGAGAGACAGCGCGAAATCATCAAACGTAGGCACTCTCCCGCGCCAGGAAGCCTCTGCGCCACCGCGGCAACCCGTGCTGCCTTATGCCGAATGGGTGCAACCGGAACTCCTGACAGACGCGGAATTGGAGGCGGTGCGGATGTATCTGTCGCGCCGCGCGACGCTCCCACCACCGCGCCGACATGAACTCGCGCGCAAACTGGCGTTCCCGCTTGTCCAAAAAATGGGTGGTGATGCCCGGGTTGATTATGAGAAATTTTTAGAGGAGCTCTATAGGCTCATGAATCAAACACCGTAGTCGGGAGATCTTTGTCCCGATACCATCAATAGGCCTCACTCAACCCGCGGCTGTCTCGCCGTTGGGTTTCTTTGCAAACGGACTTTGGAATCGGTTAGCGGCAACTCCACTCGTGCGCAGCCGCGTAAATGCGATTCAATCACGCCGAAGATTAACTCCGTGCTGGCATACGCACACCGCACGCCGCCGCGCGTCGGTTCACCGGTATCCAAGGCGTGCACCAGGTCCTTAATCAGGTTCGCCGTGCTACTGGTGCGTTCAAATTCAGGGAACGCCGCTGGCACTCGACAAGCGCGCCAGCCGGGAACATCCTGCTGCTTCCGGATATGCCACTGCCAGCCGTTATTCCAGCAGGTAATAGTGCCGCGCGCGCAGATTGCCTCCCACTCGGAGCTGCGGGGTGTTAGCAACGCGTGCGCTGTCACACCGTTTTCAAACTGAATTGTGCCTTGTCCCGTCGGATCTTCACGTAGGACACCGCCATCAATAACGTTAGCCGCGTTCGGCAAGTATCCCGAAACCCACTTCGCTGGCGTGTCGCTATTCAAGCGCAAAACCAGATCGAAGTTATGACTCGCCGTGTTGAAAAGCGTGCCGTTTGAATAAATAATCAGCGTGCGAAGCTGCCCCAAATCGCCGCTGTCGATTATCTCCTTCATCTTATCAAAACCGGTGTGCCACCGGCGATTCGTGCCGAGGTTAAAGGCGACGTTGTTCGCTTCAACAGCGGTTACCATCGCTGCGGCTTCGTCCATGGAGGCCGCCATCGCTTTTTCGGCGTAGATGGCTTTCACGCCGTGATTTGCGGCGTTGATGACAATTTCGGCGCGATGTTCCGGCTGCGTCGCAACGCTGACGATGTCGGGTTGTTCCTTCTCCAACATCTCCCGATAATCGGTATACTGGTTCGATTTCGGGACGTTATAGCGGTTGCCGAAATGCTCCATCACGTCTGGACGCAGGTCTGCGCATGCGATGAGGGCTGTCCGTTCTTCGGCGAAGAAGCCGGCGGCGTGCGAATACGGCAAGCGAATCGCCTCGTAATCCGGCACTTCGTTGTCAATAAATGCTCCCATCCGGCTACAGCCGATGACAGCGGCGCGATAGGTTTTCATCGGTTTATCCTCCTTCCTTACCAACGGATACCAAATTCATTTGACTCTTCTCAAACGGCCTTCCGCTTTCCATAGTTCAAAAGCCTGTCCATCGCCATGCATCGCTTGCGGGGGACAGGCCTCCGCGCTAGGTTCCAAGAAAAAATTTATTTGCAACCTCAGCGATGAAATTCTGTCCCATTGCCCGATATCCGTCTGCATCGGGATGCAAATCATCGGGAAGCAGATGCGCAAGGTCTGCACCGAATACGTCAAGGCCGTTGACATAGTGAACCTGCTTATCGCCGTGGGCCTGCAGTGCCGCCGCGGCGGCTTGCACTTCTTCGCGCATTCCCGGGAGATGGAAACCGACAGCGTTAGGTTTTTCCTCTCTCGGTGGCGAATAGATGGGTGACATCAGCACGAGTGGGATATCGGGATGCTTCTCGCGGATAATCTGCACCGCGCCGATAATCGCTGGGCGAAAAGCGCGCGGCCCCAAACTTGCCGCGCCCTGGATGTTAATGCCGAGACACATCGAGATGTAGTCTGCCTCCCTGTCGCGAATCATTCGCGCTACCATTGCATCGAGGTGACACTGCCCGCCGTAACCGAGGCAGGTTAAGTTGAACCCGCGCTCGCGCGCGACGATGGCGGGCCACGTCTGCGTCGGTGATGCAGCAAGTCGGCACTGTGTAATCGAACTGCCGTAGGTAATCCACCGTGGCCGCTCATCGGTGAACGGTTCTAGCGTCGCGCTGTCGTCTATCTCCAAGTTGCGCAGTTGGAAGATTCCGTATTGCGGCAGCCACAATTCGATTAATTTCATTTCCGATGCCAGTTCTTCAAAGGCAAACGTATCCTTGTCCGCTAAATCAATAGCATCAATGCGCTCGCCATCGCAGCAGAGCTCAAGTTTGCCGACATCGTTCTGCGGGACGATGCTTCCCGCGACGCGCGTCGTGTCGCTTGAAAAACTGATTCGGACACCCGCGGGCATCGCGGAACGTTCAAGTAACGGTTCAGGAAATAAAACGTGCTCGGCGTGCGGTGTGCGCCACGGCATCGTCCACGCCGCTGTCTCTTGGAGTGAGATGACTCCCTGCCAACTGAGGGAGCGATGGTTGGGCTTTATGTGCATAGTTCCTCCACAAACGTGGGATACGGAAATCCGCTTTTACAAACGCGTTACATCGCGTCAACAACAGCGCGGAGTTGGCGGATGCCTTCTAACATGTGCTCGGGTGTGCCCCAATGCTCAATGCTCGCTGCCCCGGTGAATCCGTCTGCGACAAGCGTCTCTAGCAGCTGCGCATAGTGCAAACCTGTCTCTCCGATCGGTTCGAGGCTTTTCTGTCCATTCGGTTTGACATGCACGTGCGTTACCAACCCTTTAATGTGCGAATAGCCTTCCGGCATCGGGTTTTCGCCGCAGTGCAACCCATTATTGACATCCCAGCACGAGGTGAGCGCGGGGCTATTTCCGAGCACATTGATGACAGCGCGCGTCTCTTCACAGGTGCCGGCGAGGGTGGCGTTCTCGTTTTCAAAGGCGAGCGTCACGTCCGCGCTCTCCGCAATAGGCACGACTGGGGAGAGTCTCTCAGCGATGAGCGGCAGATAGTCGTTGATATTCGGGCGTGCCGCGCCGCGCACACCGCGATTCGGATTCCAAAACGCGAACCCCCGGATGACGCGCGTATTGAATGCATGCGCGAGTTCTACCATCCGGTCGAAGTGCCGCAGGTGCTGTTCATATTCCTGCGGGTTATCAATTGCGCATTTCCCGAATGGCGAACCGATGCTGGCGACGCTCACATCGTAAGCGTCCAGCACATCTTGCACGCGTTTGATGTCGTCATCGTCAATTTCGGTGACGTGTTTGCCCCACACGCCGCCGCGAATTTCGACGGTATTCGCCCCGGCTGCAACGCCGAGTTTGATAGCTTCCTCAAAATCGGTTTTGGAAACCTCGTCAGCAAAAAAACAGACACCGATCATTCTGAATTCCTCCATTTATGTCATTTTGCGATGAGATTCATCAGATGCAGCATCAGACTCATCGCATTAAAATCGCCGCAAGGCGCGAGAGAAATAACTTTCGCCCTGCAAATTCCACGAATCGTGGACTTCTAGATTTAGTAAATCTGATTAGGCAAACGAGGCTACCTAATGCGCCCATCACCGACAACGCGTTTTGGCGTTATCCTCCGGTGAAACCGAGCCAAACATCAATGAATAGGATAATCAACGCGGTACCGAACAACCCCCAGGAAATGCGAGTCAACACAACAGGGTTTCGGTGCCATGCGTTCGGCACGTCCGGTTGTCCCGATTTGATATAGACTGCCCTCAGGCCTGCGGTGCTGCATAACAGCATCAGTCCGCCTGCGATGATTTGCACATAATAATACCGGCGTTCTGCATCACGCTGTTGCGGAGTGAGCCAATCTTTTCGTTCACGACGACGCAGTGCTTCTTCTATCTCCTGGTTATGTTGCATCCCTGTGTAACCCCAGAAAAGCCCGATGAGCCCCATGACTGCGATACCGAGATACACGAATGCTTCCGATTTCGGGTGAATTTTCTTGAGTCGCGCAAACATCGAATGCGTCTCCGTTTCATGAGGTGGTAATCTTCCTTGAAATACTGCCTTCCATCAGAGCAATTCAGTTTTCGGCTGAACGGTAAGGACAGATGTCTATCTCGGAAAACCGAATCGTCCTGGCCTGGGGTAGGCGAGGGACAGGCCCTCGCCCTACAAAGTTCGTCGGGGAACTGAATTGTCCTGGCCTCTCCGCCTTCATTCTGCTTCAGGGGGCTTCTGGCGGTTTAATGCGAGTTGCAATTGCCGGTAAGCCGCTTGGAGTTCAGCGAGTTCCTCTTCGGCCTGGTCTGCTCGTGCGTCGGCTTCTGCTGCCTCAACGCTTTTTCGCTCAGCCGCCGTTTCGGCGCGCTGGCGTTCTGCTTCGGCGCGTTGTCGGGCGGCGGCTTCCTCTCGCGCCGCTGCTTCGGCGCGTTGTCGTGCGGCGGTTTCTTCACGTGCCAGAGTCTCGGCGCGGTGTTGCACAAGCACCGCCTGCGCAGCGTTTTCCTTCGCCTGTCCTGCTTCTACCGCGAGCCGGTCTGCGAGAGCGGCAGCCGCCTCGGCTCGCTCTGCCGCTTCATCCATCGGTGTCTCTAACCACCGCCCGGCAATCGGTTCATAGAAGCCGAAACTGTCGCCGCGTAAACCGAGGGATAACCCCAACGTCTCGGCGAAAACTTTGCCATCCGGCTCCGGCCGGATGGGAACGTATTCGGTGCCGACGAGTCGAAAGCCCATCAACGGCGTAGGTAAATACTTCCGGTCCGCATCGTAAAGGAAGTATTCCTGAACACCAAGCCTTTCGGCGTAGAGCTCCTTCTTGACCCCTAAGTCCCTTTTAAACGTATTTTCGCTAGAAAACTCTAGTACGAAATCCGGCGGCTTGCCTTCTTCCCATAGGCGATAGATGCGCCGCTGCTTCCGTTCGATGCCGAACGTGACAAAGACATCCGGTGCCAACGATTTCTTGGCATCTTTCATGGCGTAATACATGAGCATGTTACCGGAGACGCAGACATCCGGGATGTCTTGAAAGCGCGCTTTAAGCGTGAGGATCGAGTCAATCATCAAGTCGCGGTGAAGTTCGGTTTCAGCCATAGGTTGTCCATCCGATTCGGGATAGTAGGTATCGTCCTCAAATGCCAACTCGTAAGGGAGCGGCGGTGTTCCGCGGTAAGGTGGGTATACCGCCGCGGTGTGTGGATTGGTTTGCATTGTCGTTTCTCCTTGTTTCAGGATAAATCCTATGTTAAGTTTACCACAAAAATACGTTGGTTGTCAAGTTTTTCTCGCGATTTTTCGGGAGACCGAACAGTTTGGTTATCAGATGTCAACTTTTAACTGCGTCCCCTTAAAATGCCGCTCCGATTTCGGACGCGACTCAATCTGCAAGATTTTATAGTCCACCGAAGGTTCCAGGCCATGTCTCTCCTTGAGTCGTCGCTGCACGGGTTCAAGTGCAAGGATGGTGAGATCGATGCCGATCCAACGTCGGTTAAGGGTTTCGGCAGCATCAAGGGTTGTGCCACCGCCACAGAAGGGATCGAGAACAATGTCGCCCTCGTTCGTGGATGCTTTGATGAGGCGTTCCAGCAAAGCACGCGGCTTTTGCGTTGGATACCCCATCCGTTCGTTTGCCAACCTGCCGACAGGTGTCATGTTATCCCGTTCTTCCAGCCAATAGTCCTCCGGGATTTTCCCGCGCGCATCAAGTTCATAATCCGTTTTAAAGATGCCCTGCGTTTTCCCGGTTTGACGTTTTTTGTAGGGAATCTTCACTGCATCGGGATTGAACGTGTGTCCCTGCTCGGCAACGGTATAGAAGAAGAGCGTATCATGCTTCCGCGGGAACCACTTCTTCGTATTGCTCGGACCGGTATAGCACCACACGATTTCGTTTCTGAAGTTTCTGTTATGCTTCAGATTCTTCGCGTCAAAAATCGCGTCAAGGAGCCCCTTGAGATAGTGCGATGCAGTCGTATCGCAGTGCAGATAAAACGAACCTGTCTCTTTCAGCACGCGATGCACCTCGGCAAGGCGTGGCCCCATGAAGGCGAGATATGCGCGCATCGCGCCTTTGTTGCCACTCGTTGCCTCCTGAAGCACGAGATCGTAGCCTTGAAGACATTTGTTGAGCCGTTGATAGGTTTCGGTAGTTTGTTCAACAACAAACGCGCGTGCCTCTCTCGCAGCGTCGTCCCATCGCCAGGTATCGGTGAACGCCTTCTGCTGCGCTTGTGAGTTGACGAGGAAGGTGTTATAGACGCGCCCGCTGTTGAAAGGCGGATCGGCGTAGCCACAATCTACGGAATTATCCGGGAACTCGCGTAAGATTTCCAAGTTGTCGCCAAAGTAGATTCGGTTCATTCGCGCGCTCCTTCTTCCGCCTCGGATGCTTTCTCCTGCTCATTTTGCGAATGCCACACGATAAATGGTGCCAATTTCGCCAACGCCTCAAGCGGTGCATCTTCTTCAGGGAAAATCGCCTCCACTACGGCCTCATTGCCTTCCACCGAGAGCCATGCTAGCAAAGGAGATACCTCCCTTGCATCGACAATCGCCATTTCCGGTGGGAGGGGATTTCCTGTTGCCTCTAACAACCGCGCGAGGTTGAGCTGCACCATCGCTGTCGGTGTTTTCGGCAGCAGTTTTAAGGCGGACGGCTTCTTTTTTTCCTGAACCGCGTCAACGAGCGCGTAGATTTGCTCCTCCGAGAAACCGAGCAGAAAGAGCCCATCGCTTTTGCAGTGATAGACATTCTCCGCGAACCCAGACACCGTTGTCCCTCTGTAATCCGTTTGCGTGACAGACGCATTGCTCACATTCGTGATGCTGTTGCCGATGAGGTTCAGTTTTGTTGGGTTGTCAGACCTGAAAATCAGGCCCCCCTGCGTCTCCACCTCGCCGAAATCTATCTCCAATGAATTCTCAAAATCGATGTTAAGGTTACTTAGGGTATCAGGCTCAAACTGCGTGAAATCAGATACGGACAAAGCGAGTTCCCCGGTGAGTCCCGCCATTACATCCGCCTCCAAATCGAGGTTCAAAAGTCCTTCAAAAAAGGAGATAGCGGCGTAAGCGTCGCCAGTAGCCTTGTTTGCAATCGCGGCGTGCACTAATTCCCAGTACGCCTTTGAATACGACGGTGCCACGGCAACAAACAGCTCTTCTTCTCCCGAAAATGCCTTGAGCGTGCGCAGCCGCTGGCCTTCTTTCAGGAACATTCGGATGTCTTTATCTTGTGGCCTTGGCGGTGTGAATTGGGTGTAAACCTGAAGGCATTTCCCAGTTTCTAACAAATTGAACCGGGCGTAGGCATGCTCAAAAACCTCCAATTGTCGCCGGTCTTTGTTGCTCAAGTCTTTGAGCATCGGCATTGCCTTTTGAACGTTGACGAACGCCGTAACTTCGCCAGCACCGAATTTCTTAGTCCCAGCGGCAAACTCCGAATTTTTGGCGATAGACGGTTCGTGCTTTCGGAAAGTATCGATGAGTTTTTCAAAACTGCCTTTCCCGATGCCCGCGACTAGGAATTCGTCAACGAATCCGTAGTTGATGAAATGTTCTGGAGTCTCTAGCGTGCTGTAGCTAACCTTCCGGTATATTCCTGCTCCCGGAATCAGCCTGCCTTGATTCATGCCTATCATCCCTGCGAGGATTTTGGTGAGTCGTTGGAGTTCTCCGATATTCCCGCCGGAATGGACGAGGAGCCCGATTTGCGTTTCCCCCGCTTCGTTTTGCCAGATTGCGAGGCCGGTGCGATAGCCTACTGTCTCGATGAGCCCGCGCAAGTTCGTGCCAAACAGCGTTGTGCCCATTGTGAAGCCTTGTTGCGCTTCGGGGGCAACTGTCGGCAAAAGCGTTTGCACCTTCTTCCAATTTTCGGATAATTCAAGTTCGGCGTAGACTTCGTCCAAATCGCGCACCTGCAAATAGAACGCGCTTTCTTGCGGGATGAAGTCTTGAATCTTTGCGGCGTTCGCGGAAGGCATAAGACTCACGAGCATTACGATACATATCCAGAGCGAACCTCGATTCAGTTTTTGTCGCATGATGTAACCTCAGTTTGAAAATTGTGGCCTGGCGAGGGACAGGCCCTCGCCCTACGGTGAAGGAGAACTATGGAACCCGAATATCGTCAACTAACGCTTGCACTTCAACAGGTGGCGGCGGTGTGAGTGCCGATACGGTGATGGAGACGATGAAGTTCAGCACCATCCCTAGCGTGCCGATGCCCTCCGGCGAAATGCCCCACCACCAATGCGCAGGCGTATTCTGTGTCGGGTTGATAAATTTGAAATAGACGATGTAAGCCGCCGTAAATGTGATACCGACAATCATCCCGCTGACCGCGCCGGCTTTGTTCATCCGTTTGGAGAAAATGCCCATCACAATTGCTGGGAAGAACGAGCTCGCGGCGAGCCCAAAGGCGAACGCTACCACTTGCCCGACGAACCCGGGTGGATTCATTCCGAAATAGCCGGCGATGCAGACAGCAATGCCCGCGGCGATACGCGCCGCGCCTAACTCGTGTCTTTCGCTTAACTCTGGCACAAACGCGCCTTTGAGTAGATCGTGCGCGATAGCAGTGGAAATGACGAGAAGTAAACCGGCAGCCGTAGACAGCGCAGCCGCCAAACCGCCCGCGGCGACTAATCCGACTATCCAATTTGGCAATTTTGCGATTTCTGGGTTTGCCAGCACCATGATGTCCCTGTCAATCGTGAGTTCGTTCGGCACATCGGATTTCGGGCCGCGGTATTGAATTGCGCCATCGCCGTTCTTGTCTTCAAATTTGATGAGTCCTGTCGCCTCCCAGTTCTTGAACCATTCCGGCACATTCTCATATTTGACATCTATCATCTCTCCGTTCTGTTCAACCCTGACAGTTTTGAGTAGGTTCGTGCGGGCGAACACGGCGACAGCGGGGGCGGTGGTATAGAGAATCGCGATGAATAGTAGTGCCCATCCCGCCGAGATGCGTGCCTCGGATGCTTTGCGCACGGTGTAAAACCGAATGATAACGTGCGGCAATCCCGCCGTGCCGAGCATCAACGCCGCCGTGATGAAAAAGACATCAATAGTAGATTTACTCCCGTCGGTGTATCGGTTAAAGCCGAGTTCTTCGTTGAGCCCGTTGAGTCTGTCAAGGAGATACATGCCGGAGCCATCGGCAACCTTCGCTACGAGTCCCATTTGCGGAATCACGTTCTCAGTAATAAGGATAGATATGAAAATGGCAGGCACGAGATAGGCGAAGATGAGGACGCAGTATTGGGCCACCTGCGTGTAGGTGATGCCTTTCATTCCGCCAAGCACAGCGTAAAAGAAGACGATGCCCATGCCGATGAGAACGCCGACATCGATATTGACGTTCAGGAATCGGGAGAAGACGATGCCGACACCGCGCATTTGTCCTGCGACATAGGTAAACGAGACGAAGATAGCGCACACCACGGCGACAATCCGCGCTAGATGCGAATAATACCGGTCTCCGACGAAATCCGGGACGGTGTATTTGCCGAATTTGCGGAGGTAGGGTGCGAGGAGCATCGCGAGCAAGACATAGCCGCCTGTCCATCCGAGGAGATAGACGGAGCCGTCGCGCCCCATGAAGGCGATGAGTCCTGCCATGGAGATGAAGGAGGCGGCACTCATCCAATCGGCGGCGGTTGCCAAGCCGTTGACGATGGGATGCACGTTGCTACCGGCGACATAGAAATCGCCTGTTGACTTCGCCTTGGACCAGATTGCCACGCCGATATACAGCGCGAAGGAGAAACCCACCATTACGAAAGTCCATACTTGCACGTTCATTGTTGCGTTTCGTCCTCCGATTCTTCTTCTGTCGCCCGGTATTTTTTATCGAGCCGGTTCATCAGCATCGCATAGACAAAGATGAGTTCAACAAAAATCCAGATGGATGCCTGCTGCGCGAAATAGAACCCGATGCGATAGCCGCCGATTTGAATCCGGTCCAACTGTTCAACGAACACGATGGAGCAGAGGAACGATGTGACGAACCAGATGCCGAGTAAGATGGCGAGGTATTGCAGGTTCTTCCGCCAATAAGCGCGGTTTCTATCCGATGTTTTCATGCGGTGTTCTCCTGCTTTTTTGACTTGCAACGGATTGTATCAAAAAACAGGATTTTTGTCAAGCACTCTAAGGGTTTCCTGGGCGGCCACAGGGTTTTGGAGAGAAGAGCGGCGAGTGTGTTCGCGAAGCGGTTTGGTTCTCACTGCCTGAGGACAAGGCACGCGGGGAAAGGCCCCAGCGCGATGGTAGATAGGGCAGGCGGCGTTCCTTCCTTACCGTAGCGCGAGGGCCTGGTTGCTGTTGCGGCTGGTGCTGTTTCCACCGCGGCTCGTTCCTTCCTTACCGTAGCGCGAGGGCCTGTCCCTCGCGTTGTTCGTGCGAGGCATTATTGGGCGGATAACGACATTCGTTCTGAATTAGCGTAGTGCGAGGGCCTGTCCCTCGCGTTGTTCGTGCGAGGCATTATTGGACGGATAGCGACATCCGTTCCTTCCTTACCGTAGTGCGAGGGCCTGTCCCTCGCGTTGTTCGTGCGAGGTATTATTGGGCGGATAGCGACATCCGTTCTGAACACATGGAGTGAATTGGCTATTACTCCTTCTGTGCCACCATACTGACGAGGATGCCGAGGATTTTGTCGCACTCGCGGATAGTGTAATTCGCCGTATCGATGTAGAGTCGCTTCTCTGTCAACTTCAGGCATTTCCACGTCAATCCTGTTGTGCTTACGCCGTAAACGGTGGGGATGTCATTGCCTTTTCTCGCGTTAAAGCGTTGGGCGGCGAGCATCTCGGCAGTGCATTGTCCGATACCGAGCGTCATGTCATCTTTCTTCGCTTCCACAAGCGTAATGACAGGTGCCTGGACTACGTCCTGCACGGGTGAAAAGCTTACCAAGAAGTCACAGATACCTACCAAACCGTCATCGGCATCGATGTTAAAATCAATGCCAGAAAAGACGCTGATGCGCCAGTCTAAGTGCTCTTGCAGTTCAAAGAGCATGCCGGCGACAATCAGTTCTGATTTTGCCTTTTCAGTGTTGATAGCCGTTGCCAACCACACCTTTCTCTCCAGATCCGTGGTAAAATGCTCCCGCGGTGCCACTGGTTCTACGTCAGCGAAAAGTTCTTCGGAGTCAACGATGTCTAATTCAAACGTTTCGATGACTTTGACTAGCGTGAAATTGCAGTAAGCCATGAGGGAAATAACCTCCTTACCCTTTCTGTGCCACCATGCTGACGAGGATGCCGAGGATTTTGTCGCACTCGCGGATAGCATAACTCGCCGTATCTATGTAGAGTCGCTTTTCAGTCAACTTCAGGCATTTCCACGTCAATCCGGTTGTGCTTACGCCGTAAATGGTTGGGATGTCATTGCCTTTTTTCGCATTAAAGCGTTGGGC
>PYJE01000050.1:20262-43601 GCA_003635305.1 Candidatus Poribacteria bacterium
ATCCGTTCCTTCCTTACCGTAGTGCGAGGGCCTGTCCCTCGCGTTGTTCGTGCGAGGTATTATTGGACGGATAGCGACATCCGTTCTGAACACATGGAATGAATTGGCTATTACTCCTTCTGTGCCACCATGCTGACGAGGATGCCGAGGATTTTGTCGCACTCGCGGATAGTGTAATTCGCCGTATCGATGTAGAGTCGCTTCTCTGTCAACTTCAGGCATTTCCACGTCAATCCTGTTGTGCTTACGCCGTAAATGGTTGGGATGTCATTGCCCTTTTTCGCATTAAAGCGTTGGGCGGCGAGCATCTCGGCAGTGCACTGGCCGATACCGAGCGTCATGTCATCTTTCTTCGCTTCCACAAGCGTAATGACAGGTGCCTGGACTACGTGCTGCACGGGTGAAAGGCTTACCAAGAAGTCACAGATACCTACCAAACCGTCATCGGCATCGATGTTAAAATCAATGCCAGAAAAGACGCTGATGCGCCAGTCTAAGTGCTCTTGCAGTTCAAAGAGCATTCCAGCGACAATCAGTTCTGATTTTGCCTTTTCAGTGTTGATAGCCGTTGCCAACCACACCTTTCTCTCCAGATCCGTGGTAAAATGCGCCCGCGGTGCCACTGGTTCTACGTCAGTGAAAAGTTCTTTGGAGTCAACGATGTCTAATTCAAACGTTTCGATGACTTTGTCTAAGGTAAAACTGCTGTAAGCCATGAGGAAAATAACCTCCTTACCCTTTCTGCGCCACCATGCTGACGAGGATGCCGAGGATTTTGTCGCACTCGCGGATAGCATAACTCGCCGTATCTATGTAGAGTCGCTTTTCAGTCAACTTCAGGCATTTCCACGTCAATCCGGTTGTGCTTACGCCGTAAATGGTGGGGATGTCATTGCCTTTTCTCGCATTAAAGCGTTGGGCGGCGAGCATCTCGGCAGTGCACTGGCCGAGGCCCGAGAGAAAGTCGTCCCGCTTTGCCTCAACGAGCGCGATGATAGGAGCTTGTAAGAGATACTGCACGGGCGATAGGCTTACCAGAAAATCGCAGATACCTACCAGGCCGTCACCAGCATCAACGTTGAAGTCAATCCCGGAAAATAGGCTGATGCGCCGGTCGAACTGTTCGCGGAGTTCTACTAGCACCTCGGCAACAATCAGTTCTGAGCGCGCCTTTTCCGTGTTGATTGCTTCCGCTAATTGCACCTTTCGCTCCAACGCCGTGTTGAGATGGTGTCCCAGTACCATCGGTTCAACTTTCCCGAAGAGCTCTTCGGAGTCAACGATGTCTAATTCAAACGTTTCAATGACTTTGTCTAAGGTAAAACTGCTGTAAGCCATGGGAAATTACCTCCCTTCAGTCAATTAGGACTTACGCGGAAAACAAATCTGGTAGGCGTGGTTTTCACCCGCGCATTCTCACCTGTGCGCGCTTCCAAAGCGCGCCTACCGGTGGGATGGATTCTGGCGTTTGCGTTCGTCTTGTTTAATTATGCCATACTTCGGATACATTTTCAACATTTTTAGTCGGCTTTTCAACAAAAAAAGCAGAGCACCTGATGCCATCGGTGCTCTGCTTGAAACGAAAGACATTTACTTGCGCACCAGCATTTTCCTCGTTGCTGTGAAATTGCCAGCGGTGAGCGAATAGAAATAGACACCGCTCGCGACAGGTTCCCCGAATTCATTACGCCCATCCCAGTACGCCGCATGGTTCCTGTCATGATACATGCCAATAGGCTGATGTCCTAATGCCAGTGTCCGAATCAGTGTCCCGTTCGCAGTATAGAGGCGCAATGTCACCTCCGCTGCTTCGGCCAATTGGTAGGGTATCCACGTTTCCGGGTTGAATGGGTTCGGATAGTTTGGCAAAAGTGCTGTCGCTTTCGGAGTCAAGGCTGCAAGGAGTTGTTGCAGCTTCAAGATGCCACGGTGATAAACAGGGTTTGCCATGTCAAGCTGCTGCGCTTGGATGAGCCATTGCTGAACGTCGGTTCTGGCTGGTGCACCCGCGGCGTTGCCCAATGCCCTTGCGACTAAGACAAGATCTGCAATGTTAACGAAGCCGTCACCGTTTACATCTGCAGCATGTTCCCCACGCAGACCGAACCACGAGGCAACCAACACTAAATCCTGGATGTTCACCACACCATCGCGATTGATATCTCCGGTAATTCCCGGTTCTTCTACCACCGCTGCACTCTCAACGCGAGGGCGCGACACTGCGCCTGCACTGTCAGACAGGACTACGTCAGATAACCTCAAAATGGAAGGGTTGTAAGAAATGCTGACGAATGTGATGCTTGCAAGCGTCCCATCACCGTTGTTTTCCCCGGTTAGAGACGTTGCGGCAAACGTCACGTCGCTGTCCGAAACCACCGGCGGTAGAATAAATGGGTTGCCGGGCAAATAGTCTTCGTTCCTCATTGAGACGAAGCGGAGAGCGTCCGGGTCGAAACTCAAGGTGAATTGATACCCTGCAACGTTTTCACCACCGGCAATATCAATGTTGAACGTCAATTGTTCACCTACGGCGGGTATGTTAACTGATGCCGGGACCAGGCGCACAATTATGCTTGAGTCAACGCCCAGTAAACTGGGAGCGGCAAATGCACGTCCATTTTGCACACCAGTCACAGCGGATTCCGCTGACGTTCCCCTCCAGCCATGACGTTTTTTGAGGTGTCGCTGCTCTTTCGCGATGCCAGCCCATCCTGCCCGGGAGATTCTTGGGGTGTTTTTCCACGGGTTGAGAATCAACACTGTATCGTCCGCGAAGCCAAATCTGCCGCGGATTTTCGTCCCATCACGCGCACCCCGAGCCAGTCCATCATCAACGGAACTTCCCGCGCCTGCGTTTGGCAACCACGCGTAGGTTGGGCCGTATACCTCCACTGCCATAACTTGCGGAACTATCGTCATGAGACTCAGTATGAAAAGGGTTAGAAGTCTCGTCATTAAAATTCTCCTTTTTAGCCCTTCTGGGCGTTATTTTTTGCCGAAGCAAAAAGGAATGGACGCAGTTAAACGCTGCGTCTCAACAAAAATAGCCCGCGACGCGACTCGCCATAAAGGGCAGCACGCGTGCGGGCACGAAAACGGAACGACGAAAGAAATTTCTGCTCCACAAATGAAGTAGAACCCATTCGTCGGGATGGTATGCGATATTATACTTAACGTTTGTGATGGGGGGGGGTAAATCTTAACTTATCGGCGGAGAACCGGTAACCTTTGTGGGCGCGACGAGAGGCCCCAGCCCTGCACATCGCGTGCACTCCGTGGTGAGTCCCTTGTCCTTGAATTGTGACGTTCACAAGCCGGTTCTCCATTGGTGTTACCCATTAAAGCGGATGTTTGTCGGTTTGCAATGGTGGGATGCTTCGGTGCAACAAACACCATTCTGTTACGTAATGATACAGTCGTTCCAACGTGCAACGCAAGTTTTTTGCGACGAAAACGAGCATTATTTTAAGAATATCATAAAATGCATTTCGCGGTCAACATTTTTTTGCGAAAAAAAACTATTTCCGCTCAATAATTTTCAGGAAACATCAACCGTTCCACGTGTTCAATCAAGATATGCAACACTTTGATGTGAATCTCTTGAATCCGGTCTGCCGTGTCGCCGGGTGCGATGAGGCAAATATCACAGTAGTCCTTCAGCGCGCCGCCATCTCTGCCGAGTAATCCGAACACTTTCATCCGGCGCGATTTTGCCGTTTCCGCTGCGCGGATGACGTTCGCAGAATTCCCGCTGGTAGAAATCGCCACGAGGAGGTCTTCGGGGTGCCCGAGTGCTGCTATGGGCCTCGCGAAGATTTCGTCAAACCCGAAATCGTTCGCCGTGCAGGTGATATGTCCGGCATCGCTGAGTGCGATGACGGGCAAAGCACGCCGGTCTGCGCGGAATCTGCCGGTGCATTCTTCTGCGAAATGGATGGCATCGCACAAACTTCCGCCGTTTCCACAGGTGAAGATTCTGCCGTGTCGTTCAAAAACGTCGCGCATCAGTTTTGCAGTTTCGGCGATGGTTGCGATGTTTTCGGGGTTTTGAATGAATTGGGTGAGCGCGTCTTGTGCTTCTAGCAGCGCGCGCCGGATGCTATCTGAAATGTTCATGAGCGTTCCTTATTAAATCCGGAAGATTTCGCCCAACTTCCCACCAAGCACCTTCCCTGCACCGAGTAAACACGCAATCAGAATAAGCATCCCTACGACACCCAGCGCGCTCGCGGTATACGCACCGTGGTCTGGACGCTGTGAGAGGGACCAGATCGCTTTGGTTATCGGATAGTGCTGGTCCCGCATGGCTAAAATCAGACTGTCGCTTACCTCTAGCATGGAGAAGGAAAAAACCAAAATCGCACCGGCGAGGATGTTGGCGATGACGAGCGGCAAGGTGATTTTATATAATGTGCGCATCGGTGTCGCGCCCATGTTTTGTGATGCCTCTTCATAACTCACGCTTGTCTGCTGGAGCCCGGCATAGATGGAGCGGAGCATGTAGGGCAATCGCCGCACGGAATAACTGATAATCAGCAGGAACGTCGGGTTCTGCCTCGGGTCTAACACGGAAACGATGCCATCTGGCAAATGCCGCAGGAGAAGCGTCGTATCCGCAAAACTGCCGAGGTAGCCGAACGCAATTGCAACGCCGGGCAATGCTAACGGCAACATCGCAACGGCATCCAATAGGTTTTGGAACGGAATCCGTTTGCGTGTCAAAAGATATGAGACGACGACTCCGACGAGCAGCGCGAGGAGTGTGCTGAAGATACTATACTTTAGGCTGTTGAGAATGCTGGGCAGTGTATCAGAATGCGTGAACGTCTCAACGTAGTGCGCGAATGTCCACGATTGCGGCAGCACGCTCAACCGCCATTGACTTGAATCTGGGGTGAGCGATACCAAGATAACGCTGATGTGCGGCAACAGTGCCATCAGCGTCAAACCGCCGATGAAGAGGTAGATGACGCTGCGCATTCCCCAGTTCGTGTCTGTTTCACGCGAGGTGACATGCCCGCGCCCAAGCATCTCGTAGTGCTTACTGCCGGTCCAACGTTTGGAAACGTAAAAGGCGAGTGCTGTCAGCACGATAATCAGCACGACGAGCGCGTAGCCCATCGGATTGGCGTTCGCTTCGGTGACTTGGCGGAAGATGCGCACGGCAATCACTTCGTTATAGTCAAAAATGAGCGGTGTCCCGAGGTCGGTGAATGCCCAGATAAAAACGAGGATGGCACCTGCGAAGTAGCCGGGCATCATCAACGGTAAGGTTATCCGCCGGAAGACTTGGGCGCGCGACGCGCCCATATTCTCCGCTGCTTCCTCTAAACTTGGGTCTACGTTTGCGAGTGCAGCCACGATGTTCAGATACATAATCGGATACAGGTGCAATGTTGACAACAGCACGACTCCCCAGAACCCACCACCGAACCAGTCGATAGTCTCGGTAATGTCAATCAGTTTCAGTTTGACGAGGAGCATGTTGACGCTGCCGAATCTACCGAAAAATTGCTGCATTCCGATCGCCCCAACGAACGGCGGCATAATCATCGGAATCAGAATGACAGAACGCAGCAGCGCGCGCCCCGGGTACCGGTAGCGCGTCAAAAAATAGGCGAGCGGGAGACTCACGATGCTCGTGACTAGTGTTACCATCACCCCGATTTTGAAACTGTTGACGACGAGGGTGCGGATGCCCGGGTCTGTCACCATCAGTTTGAAATACGTCAGTTTGAAAGTATTCTCAATCCAGAACGCCTCCTTGAAAACGTAGAGAAGCGGGTAGATGAGGAACACCACAAAGAACAGCGTCGTTAGCGCGAGGATGATGCAAATTGATGGCGTTAAGTCGTATCTTCTCCGAATGTTGTCCATTAAAGGGATATTTCCTTCTGCTTTTCAATTCACCGTAGAGATAAAAACGTGCTTTTGTTTATTATACCTTATATTGCGCAGAATTGCACGTATTTTTTCCTTGACAATTTATCGCAATTCATGCGATAATAGTATTATATCTAACAAGACTTTGGCAAATTCGATAGTTTTTATTCCGTAGGTGCGGTTTGCGCGTCCCAATGCCAGCGCGCTTGGAAAGCGCGCCTACGGGACAGGCGATAGTTTCCGGGCAGTAGGCGCGGTTTACAACCGCGCACCAAGACCAGCACGCTTGGAAAGCGCGCCTACGCAGGACCACCACGCCAGTTTGTAGGCGCGGTTTGAAACCGCGCCCCAACGTCAGCACGCTTGAAAAGCGCGTCTACGCAGGGCCATCGTCTAAACTAGAACAGCAGCTCACTATGGCAACGGTTAAATTAGAAAACGTCACAAAACGCTTCGGTGACTTAGTCGCCCTAGACAACATCACCTTTGATGTCCAAGACAAAGAGTTCTTCGTCTTACTCGGGCAAACCGGCGCGGGGAAGACGACAGCACTCCGCTGCATCGCCGGTCTGGATAAACCCGAAGAAGGCGAAATCTATCTGGACGGTGTCTCTGTCGACGATAAAACCCCGGCGGCGCGCGATGTCGCCTTCGTTTTTCAATCGCACATTCTCTACCCGCACCTCACCGTTTACGATAACATGGCGTTTCCGCTGCATCCGAGGCGGCTGCCTGCAGAGGAACTTGAACGGCGGGTCAAGGACATCGCGCAGATGCTCCACATTGAGCATCTCCTCATGCGGATGCCGAACCAATTGAGCGGTGGTGAGACGCAGCGCGTCGGGCTCGGTAGGGCAATGGTGCGCCGGCCGCAGGTATTCCTCATGGATGAGCCTATCTCCAACCTTGATGCGAAACTCCGCACCGAAATGCGCGCCGAAATCCGATGGCGGCAGCGTGAACTCGGAACGACAACCTTCTACGTTACGCACGATCAGGTGGAGGCGATGTCGATGGCAGACCGGATTGCGGTGTTGGAGGCAGGGAAAATCCAGCAGTTGGGAACGCCTTCGGATATCTATAACCATCCGGCGAACCTGTTTGTCGCCGGTTTCATCGGCAGCCCCAGCATGAATTGCATCCCGTGCGAACTCTCCCGCGCCAACGGCGCGATGCAGTTCACACTCGGTGCAGGTGGCGACACGCTCGCGATTCAGGATGCCGACATCGCCAAAAAGGTTAGCGAGACTGCTGAAACCCGCGACGTTATTTTCGGCGCGCACCCGGAAGATGTCCTCGTCAGCCATCAGCCGATGCCGAACGCGTTCCAAGCAGAAGTTTACAGCGTTGAACCACTCGGGGCAGAGACAATCGTTGAATTGACGCTCGGCACGGATGCGGCAGGCACGCATACCATTCTCAAATCCCGCACTGCGCCGACTTTTGACGCGCAAGTCAGCGCGCGCCTCTACGTTACGTTCGTCGCACAACGCATTCATTTCTTTCATAAAGCGACAGGGATGGCAATCGGACGAACCCCGTAGACGCGGTTTGAAACCGCGCACGATTGGGTGTCCCTCCTGAACTTCACAAACGAGGTGACTCTATGAATTGGCGGGTGAGACTTTTCAATGTGATGCCCAATTTCGTCAAGCGGCTCGGCTGCGCGCTGCTCCGCAAACTCGGCTATGAACCCGATGTCTGGCTAGAAAATTTTCTCAAAAAATACCGGTAGGTGAAACCGCGGGACCCGGCCTGTAGGCGAGCCCCCCGGTCCCGAAAGGAGAAGCAAAACGTGAGAGGCGGAGATATTCTCATTGAATGTTTGAAAGCGCAGGGTGTGACTGCCGTTTTTGGCATGCCCGGCACTCAAAATATCCAGATTTATGATGCCTTGCTGCGGCGCGGTGCCGGCCAGATCGACCATTATCTCGTCCGGCACGAGTATGCGGCAACGCAAATGGCAGATGGCTTCGCGCGTTCCACCGGCGAAGTCGGTGTTGCCATTACCGTGCCAGGTCCCGGTGCAAGCAACGCCTCCACCGGCATTTTAGAGGCGTTCACCGATCGTTCCCCGGTCTTGCTTATCACCGGGCAAAGTCATACGGAGCTCTACAGCAAATCCCCGGACAAGATGTTCCACGGGCTAGATCAGATGCGGTTTTTTGAGTCGTTTACCAAATACTGTGCGATTGCCCACACCGTCGCCGAAATTCCGAGCGTCGTTGAGAACGCCTTTAAGGCGATGCGCACGGGCCGCCCTGGTCCGACGGTGTTGGAATTCCCGATGGATGTCGTCACAGGTGAGGGGGATGTCCGTATCCCACCGCGGGTTGAACGTCCGGTGGGAGACTATCCGGACGATGCTTCGCTGCGCGATGCCGTTGAGACTATCCGCAAGGCGAAGCGTCCGCTGATTTTCGCGGGTTCCGCTGTTTTTCACGCGAACGCGCAGAACGAGTTGCGCTTGCTCGCCGAGAAATTGAACGCGCCTGTCATTGTCACGCGATGCGCAAAAGGCGTTTTACCGGAAGACCATCCGTTGGCGTTGCAAATCTGCTACGGCTATTTAGGCAAACAGGCACTCCAACACACCGACTGCCTCATCGGCATCGGGCCGCGATTTACGTCTATTGATACGCGAAGTTGGAGCCTGCAGTTGCCGCAGCCGTTCATCCAAATTGACGAGGATGCGAACGAAATCGGACGCGAATATCCGTGCGATTTCGGTGTCGTCGGCGATTTGCGGCTTACCTTGCAGGCACTGATTGAAGATGTCGCCCGCGGCGAAGATAACTGGGATGCGGTGTTGACTCCCCTCCGCACCGAATTCAATGCACAACCCTCTCTTCCTATCATTCATGAGTTACAGGACGTGCTCCCGCGCGAGACTATCTACGCCATTGATGTCCACGCGCTCGGCTACGCCTCTTTCGCCGAATTTCCCATCTATGAACCGAGAACGTTCCTCTATCCGAACATCGGCGTGGCGTTAGGGCACGCCTTCCCGGCGGCACTCGGTGCGAAGATAGCGCATCCGAACCGTCCCGTTATCTGTTTCAGCGGTGATGGCGGTTTCCTGATGGGCGCGGTTGAGATGGCAACGGCGATGAAATACGGCATCAACGTCGTCTCCATTGTGATTAACGACGGTGCGTTGTCCGCTATCAAAGGTTCGCAGTTGAAAGGCTGCGAGGGACGCACTATTGATACCGATTTGCAAAACCCGGATTTCGTTCAGTTGGCGGCGGCTTTCGGCGCGTATGCGAGGAAGGTGGAAAACGTGGCAGACTTTAAGCCGACGTTACGCGATGCGCTCGCCGCTGAAAAGCCAGCACTTATTGAGGTGATGATGCAGGACAAACAGGCGGAAATTATCGGTTCGATCGGATGGTTACAAGGGGATGGACTGCGTAAATCAACTTGGTAGGTGAGCCCGCCCGGTCTTGGTAATGACGACGTACTTCAACAGGCACTTGTGGAATTCTTCGGGGCGCGCACTCGGCAGAAGGGTCATTGGGACATCGACACTTATCGCGAATTCCAAACAGATGCTCAGGATCTCGATGAACCCTTTGTGAAGCAGCGTCTCAGGGTTTGTCGTAATATCCATCACATAATTTTTGTAATCCATGTCCTGTAACGTCTTTTCCACCTCGTCAATGACCGTGTTGCTCAGCTCTTCGACGATTTTTTTGTTACTTTCCTCAAACATCGCCCCGATGAACTGGCTATCATCGTCTTTTGGCATGAAGTCGGCATCCTCAAAAAGACGTGTGGCGGGATAAGCACGACTCAGAAACGCACGACGTTGCACGATTCCTGACATCGCAATAATGCCCTTCCCAATATCATCTTCGGCGAGGCTTCTATCCTTGAATGCATCCTTCATTCCATCGGTCACAAACGCATCCACAGCCAACCACGCCAATCCCAGTTTGGGTTTCTTTTTGAGGGTAAGTAACCCCACTTCGAGGGATTTGTCACCGAACAGCTCCAACCCAGAGCCCTCTAACACCGCGTATTGCGTTAAGCATCCATGCGGTAGGGGAAGCAAATCTTGCATGATTATCTGTCGTTTCTTTTCGCTCATGAGTAAACCTCCTATTTTGTGGCATAATTGTATCATAAATTAGGTTTTTTGTCAAGTCAGAGTCTACTACCCCTTCAAGCCCGCCACATTGCCGTAACAATGCGCGCGGGCTCAGGGAGAGGCTATTCTAACGAAATATCGTTTGGGACATACGTTATTTGCCCCAATTTGCCTATCATCCTTATTTTTACGACATTCGTATGTGCTATTTCAACATCTTGAAAATCGATCGTATAAACAGCATTGCGTCGAATTTTATCTCGATATCCACCGGGTAATGGCTCAAAAACGGAGGCATATTCAAGGTTGTCTGTATAAGAAATCACACTCTCAAAAATACCACTGACTAAGACTGCATAGTCATAGGTTATTATCTGCTCCCGCTGTCTGTCGGATTTCCATTGTAAATTCTTAAAATCAACCTCGAATGTTAATGAGTCTAAATCCACCAATTTTGCATTGATATCATTAAGATTCACCGCCCAGATATTTTCAAAAGATTCTTCATTGAAAGCACGATGCCGACTTAACCATTGTGCGGCTTCTTCTGAAAGCTCTCGTCGATCTGAACCATAAGACATGATATATGAATTACTACGGAAATCATGTGGTAATCCCATACTATGTCCAAGTTCATGGGAGAGAGTTATAGGGTCCCAACCACGTCTAAAAATGTAAACATCACCTCTCGTTGTCCCCCACACTCCTGCGCCGTAAATGCCAGGTAGTTGCAATGTAGTAAAGAAAACGTTGATAGTTCTTCTGAACTGATATAACTTTGCATATTGCAAAGAACCCAATTCTGAGTCTAGCAAACTAAATCCGTTTTCTTCATATTTTTCGATAGGGTGTTTCAGTTTAATCCTTCTGACATTCACTGAACCATCTGGTTTGGTAAATGCGCTAAAGGTCTGTCTGCCATGATTGTGGCGTTCCATTTCGTCGGCGAAGAATTTTTGTGAATTTTTGACAATGGAATGAATAACATGATCCGTGCTTCCTTCGATGTCAACATTCTTCGCTACATGAGGCGCAAATTCTAAATAATACACCTGCACGCGCACTAGGCTTTCATTCCACCAACGCCCATCAGAATTTGCAACCTCTATATATCCTGTATCAGTTAATGTTCCTCCTGTGCTCATTAAGCTACTTGCGATACGCGCCTCATCGTAGTCTCCACATCCCACTATCAGTACGGCGATGCCTAGCACCGCCGCTGTTAAGAATCTCATGTCAAATCCTCCTGTCTCAGTAGCTTGTCGGATGTGCGTCGCCCCATTTGTCGATTAGCACATCAGTTTCGTCCACCGCAGTAAAAGGCACCTCGTAGAAAAGCCTACCCTCATCTTCGTATAGGAATTTGGCTCCTCCTTCAGTGGTAATCCCTGTAAGCCTGCTGTATTTGCGTGTGCCTGTGAAGTAATCGACTTCATCACCATCTTCAAAATCAGTCGGTTTTTTTACCGACTTGATTTCAGTCATCGGGCGGTAAAAAGCAGATTTCGTCATAGGCGTGCATCCTGCGTGTGCTATCATGAACACGATGATAAACGCCATATACTCTAGGACTTTCATACGTCACCTCCTACCCCCTCAAGCCCGCCGCCCTCCGAAGAGGCGCGCGGGCTCACAGGGAGGGCTATATATTGCAATAAGGACAAATATAGACACGTCGTCCATTGTCACGCATCCGCTGTTCCATTGTCCAACCTTCTTTGTGCGGATATGGGTAGCGTTCATATTCCCAGACTTCATTTTGGATTTCAAACCATTTCCCAGCTTGTGGGTAGTAAGGCTGCCAATAATTTTTCCAGCCCTTCTTGCATCTGGGTCCGTGAATCCAAAACTCATCGTTTTTGAATTCGCGCCAAAATGGGATTTCGTCTCTCCTGCGTTGATTATAGTTGATATCTACTTCATAAATGAAGTCTTTTTTCGCCTTATCCTTCCCAAAATCCGTGCAATGAATATGGAGGGGCTTGCCCGTTTCCTTATCGTATAGCTCCATGTCGGTATCGAAATGGCGATAGCGGTGTTCGGATTTTCCAATCACATGGCTCCGGATCTCTTTCCCCTCAGCTTCGGCATAAGGCTTCCAGTCGGGTTGCCAATCGTCGCAGGCATTCCCGTGAAACATCATGCTCGACCAGTTGTTTGACTTCCAGTATTTATGACCGAACTGATAACGGTAATGAATCCCCCATGCCTGCGGATCACCCGTCACTTTCTCACCGTTTATTACGGTGACATACTCAGGAAAGAGATCATCAAGCCCCTCTCTCCATTCTTCTTCGTCCAAGTCTCCACATCCAGTGAAAGCGATGCATGCGATGCTTAACAGCACCGCTGTGATTAGAAATCTCATGTGAATTCTTCGTGTTAGTAGCGCGAACTACCATGTGAAAGTAGGGCGGTGGACATACCACCGCCGTGTTGTCAAAATCTGCATTTACGCAGATTTTTTTCAATCTTATCGAGCGTTTTGCTAGCCTTCTTCAGTAACTCGATTTCGAGTGCATTCGAGTTTCGTCTGCGTTCTGCTTTGCGTTCTGCCCGTTTATCTACAGCGCGGCACCACAAAAGCATGCTGATTATCCAAACTGCAACCTGAACGCTGATGGCGATTGCTAATATCATGATTTCCTCTGTTGGTAAGTAGGGCGAGTGACACGCACCCACCTTCGTTTAAATCTTTCTGTTACTCCCCCAGACGGACTCGAACCGCCGACACGGTGGTTAACAGCCACCTGCTCTACCGACTGAGCTATGGGGGATTATGGATAGACACGAAAAATGCCATGAGTAAGACTCCCCCAGACGGACTCGAACCGCCGACACGGTGGTTAACAGCCACCTGCTCTACCGACTGAGCTATGGGGGATTGTTGCTATTAATTATACCCTATTTCGCCTCAAAATGCAAATAAATATGCATGTCGGGAAAAATGATTTTTAACAGGATAGACACAAATGCCATTATGTCCCACCGGTAGGCGCGGTTTGAAACCGCGCCTACGGGGTTCATCTTCAAACCGCGCCTACGGGGTTCATCTGCATCCGTTCTATTATAATTATACACGATTTTGCACTGAAATGCAAATTAAAACGCGCTTTTTTTTGAAAAACCGGGCTTTTTTAAGGTTTCGTCGAAAATATTTGAATTTTGTCGTCCGATTTTGCTACCACACTTCGCGCCGGGAGGACGAGCCCTTCATGCTCAAATGCCTCCAGTCCGAAGTTTGCGAACAACTCAACAGCATTCCCAAATTCGGTGCGTTGGACGAATTTGTCGGGGCTCAGCCATTCAAAATCTGTCATCGTTTTCCCACCGATTTTTCGGTGAAGTGGCGAGAAAAACGCGTAGTGCCTTTTTATCTGCGCTGCATGCTTTTCAAACATCGCCAGATTCAGATGATACAACGGCGGCACGTTATAGAGCAATTCCAACAGAGCCAAGTTATCCTCTGCCTCCCGGAACTTTAGACTGCTAGAGAGCCAGTGATTCGTCGTCACCAACGAATCGTGGAACACTATCTGATAGAGCGGCAGCCGAAACCTCGGGTCGAAATAGAGATGCAGATAGCGCGATTTGAGGGGTACCTGCTTGACAAAAATTGCGGGTGCTTCGGGTGGCCAGTAGCCGCCGATGTAGTAGGGTGAATCTTTCGCCTTCATGTCCGCGTCACCCCATCCGATGACGGGTGTCATCATTCCGTGTGCGAAGTGGAGCGTCGCCGCGGCATAGGCGGCACCTCCTTCCGAACCGACTACCTGATGATGTGTATCCCGAATCCACGTCATCCGCTTTAACCGCGCCTGCATGTCATCAAGTTGCGTTGCTGGATGTTCCGCCGAATAATCGTCAAAAAGTTCGCCGTATGCATCGCAATCGATGAACCACGAATTGAACGTCGTCGGCATTTGCGCGAGGATAGTGTTCACCCGTTTTTCGACGGCAGGTTGCGCCACCAGTGGACTTAGGTGATACCCTTTCTGCTGAAATCCTCTGTTTTTTGTGCCATCAGCGTTGACAATCGCGCCGCGTTCGTAAAGCCCCAGATCGAACTGCGCCGTTTCCCATGTTTCCGGTTCCTGTGGGTGATGAATGCTGTGATAGGAATCGTAAGGGCCTATCAGATAGCCGAGCTCCTTCGCCTTCGCAACAGCAGCAGGGTGGCGAAACCCTTCCTGCCACGAGTCCACGCCGAGCCAGAGCCGGTCCAACCCGTTTTCGGTGAATCTTTCCAGCAGTTTCAAGGAGAGTCCGCCTCCCCATTCATCTGGGTGCCGCAACTCATCAGGAAACATTGCGTAGAAGAGGAGGCTATTGAGACGGTAAACTTCGGTAAGCGACAGGGATGCAGCGTCTTTCGCGAGCAATGTTTCCGCTTCCGGCGGGAGAGATGTCTCCAATTTTTGGAGGCGCGCGTGTAAACGCTGTGTTGTCTCGCGCGTCTCCAACAGTTCGCTCAAAGCACGACAGACAACCCGTTGCGCGTAGGCGTGCGGCAGGGCATCGTTCACGGCTTGCTGCGCTTCTAGATTTAGCTGCGCCCAGAGTTCCTTCGTCCCATTGAGTTTTGCCGCGAACGCTTTCTTATCGGTTATATCGTATTGGCTGAGGAGCGAACCGCCCCACAAATAGATATGTGCGGCACCGAGCAGTTTCTCAGCCGCCGGTAGTTTCGCGACTTTTTCGGCAAAGGTAACAAATGCCGCATTCTGCATCAGCCAACGTCGATAGTGCTTCGCCGGTGCAACAGGCGACGCGTCTCCCAACGCAATCCGCACGCCGTAAACCTTCCGCTCCCAATTCGGTGTGAAGGCGTGCGAGACTTGCAGGCCTAAATTAGATTCAAACGAAAGTCGGTTGTTGAACGGATGCGTCAAAATATAGGTAAGCGTCCATTCGCCGAAATCGACTCCCCAAAACGGCATTGAGAGTCCCGCTGTGGTATTTATCGGCCCTCGTTCGGACAAGAACTCTTGCCACAACTTGTCAGTTTTCGGGACGTAACTCCCCTCAAAAAACGGTAGCATGTAGCCGCGAAGTAACGGCGTGTCCGGAATCATCGGCCACGTCAAATCTCCTGCTGTCGCCGAGACGAATTCAACCGAGAGAGATTCGGCAATCAATTCAACGCTGACGGTGAGGGTGGTTTCCGGCAGTTCCCAACTCACCCGATTTTCGTGGTGGACGAGTGCCGTTACGTTTCCGAGCCCGGTTTGTCCTGCTGAAATTGGCACCGCGTGTTTGCCTTTCGGGCGCGCTAGGATTTCAAGCGATTGCGGAGCGATTTCAACGTTCCATTTCTCGTTGCTCAACCGAACTATTTCGGGAGTGGCACTTAAACCGATTGCATGCATCAGAAACATCCCGATACACATCCCATATTTTGCAACGCGCTGGAGAAACATTGGAACGTCTACCTCGCCAATTCTTCCCATAACGCGCGATAATAGTTCATCACGCGCACCGCATCGGTGCTGCCCGCGATTTCCGCCAAGCAGTAGCCGGCATAGCCGGACTCTCTCAACGATGTGAACAGCTCTCGCCAGGGGTATTCGCGCCGATGCAACTCGGTGATATGCACCAAGCCGATTCTACCTTTGACGAGGTTGAAGTTGTGCTGAATCGTGCCGTTTTCTACCTCGCCGAAATTGGAATTCCAGCAGACGGAGACGTTCCCGTGGTCTGCCACATCAAGGATGGTGCGAATGTGCGGCAACTCCGAGGTGCCTCTGCCGTGCACCTCTAGGCGAATCTGCACGCCGAGGTTCTGGGCGAATTCGGCACACTCGCGCAGGGACAATCCGATTTGCTCTAGTGTCTTCTCCACCGGCACTTCTTCGGGGAGCCTGTTTGGACGCACTTTCACCCCTGGCGCGCCGACATCCGCTGCCAGTTGCGAGTAAACTTTCGTTCCCTCTATGTTTTGCCGCACTACTTCCGCATCGGCGGCGTGGTAATCAAACGCGGAACCTAATCCTGCAATCTCAATTGATGAATCGGCGAACTGTTGTTTCACGGCGGCGCGTTCGCTCGCCGAGAGTTCCACCTCAACGCCGTGGGCGTGCGTCGTTCGCAATTCGACTCCCGCGAACCCTGTTTCCACGCACCGTTCGATGAGGGTAGGAATGTCCCAATCTTTCGCCATGTTATAGGTAACCAAACCGAGTTTCATAAATTCTCCTTTGGGCATCGCGTACATTTTTCGCTACTCAAAAAACTCAGCCACTTGACAGGAAAACCCGTCGATGACATCCTCGCCGGTGAGCGTGTCCGGGGATTTAAACGTCTGGAAGTCACTTTCGGAACGATACACCGTCACCGTTTTTGCGACAGGTTCGAGCACCCACACGAGGCGTGTTCCCGCGTTCAGATAGGCAAACGCCTTTTCGATGACGCTATACAATTTATCCGATGGCGAGACTACCTCAACGGCGAGGGCTGGGGGAATAGGCGATGCTTTTCTCAGGGCATCGGGTATCCGCGCAGCTGAGAGAAAAGCGACATCCGGTCTGAGCACGCACTCTTCCACAGTAAAGCCGCTGTTTACAAAGACCATCGCGTCTAGTCGATTCTCGCGCACATAGGAATGCAAATAGAAACAGACATTTGCGCCGATCCTACCGTGTTCTAAGGACGTTGCAGACCTTGGAACGAGTTCTCCTTTCACATATTCATAATCGTCTAAGTCGCTCGCTAGGAATTCCTCCAGCGTCATTGTGGTGGGGAGCGGCGCGGGGATTTCTGGAGGCAAGCCTTGCGCCTCAATAGGATTCACCATCATATTCCTCCTCCGGTTGCAGTATCGATTTCTGTTGAGCTATGCCGACGTTTGTGCTACTATTAATGATAACATGTTCCGCGCATATTTTTCAACAAGTTCTTCGGTATGGAATCCCCATCCTTCAGGTTGGGGAGGAAATACCGCTAACGGCTCTCGGACTTGACAAAAAGTCGGTTTTGTGTTACAATTCATTACAGCAGATAGGTTGATGTGTTCCTGATGCAGCTCGTGTAAACAGCGCATTCCATCGTCGTAGGCTGGTGCGACGCTAAGCCAGACGCAGCCCAATACCTCTCCAGAGGGCCCTGATCCGTGGGTGAATTACGGTGTTCAGAACACCGTCTGCTACCAAAAAACCAACTGCGAATTCGCAGAAGGAAACCACGCCTGCTGAGGGCGTTCGTGGAGGTGGCGCGTTGGTGCCGTCGTTGAAGCGAGAAGCCGCCAACCTGTGGGGTTGACTCTTTGACAATCCCCATCCTTTAGGTTGGGGTATCTGAAGTCTTAGATAGGAGAAAATTACCATGGCATACACTCTTGAAGACGAATTCGGCGATATTATCGGAAAGGCGCGCCGCGGGCAACATCTCACTCTCGCGCAAACGGCGACTGCCGCAGGCATCCCCGAATCGCAACTCTCTAGCATGGAACAGTATACCGTAAAACCGACAGAGGCGCAAGTCTACCGACTCGCTGAAGTGCTGAATTTAGACGGTGCCAAACTGCTGGACATCGCAATAGAACGCTGGGCACCGAACCCAGCCGATCTGGCAGAGCATGCGGCTCTCGATGTCGTCACCATTAGCGCGCCTGTCGGCGGGTGGCCCGTTAACGCCTACCTTTTAATTTGCAAAGCGACAGACGAAGCGGCGATTATTGACACGGCGGCGCATCCGCGTCTCGTCCTTGAACAACTAGACGCGCGCGAGGTCCAACCTACCGCGATTCTGTTGACGCATGCACACAGCGATCACACGGATGGACTGCCGCAACTCCAACGGGCCACCGGAGTTCCGACTTACATCCACAGGAACGAACCGAAGCCGCGAAGCGCGCAGCGGCTCAAACAGATCGACCACGGTGATGTCCTCACTGTCGGGGAACTCATGGTAACCGTCGTGGATACGCCCGGGCATACTCCCGGCGGTTGCAGTTTCCTGACGCAAACGGCGGCGTTTGTCGGCGATGCCATCTTCGCTGGTTCTGTTGGCGGACCTAACGTCTCTTACGACGATGAGATTAACAGTGTGCGCGATAACTTGCTGTCGCTTGCAGATGACGTGAGGCTATTTCCGGGACACGGGCCTGCGACAACTGTCGGGGAAGAGAAGGCACATAACCCGTTTTTCTGATTAATGAGGGCGGGGGACAGGCCCCCGCGCTACGGTTGCAGTAAGGATAGCGGGGACCTGTTGCGATGGGGCGAGCGCAACCTACAGACAGAGTTACGATTGCAGTAAGGATAGCGAGGGACGCGTGCTGGGCTATCTCAGAAAGAGATTGGGAATAGGGTTACGGTTGCAGTAAGGATAGCGAGGGACTCTGTAGTTCGGGATCGCCAGATCCCGAACGGGTATCGGTTACGGTTGCAGTAAGGATGGCGAGGGACAGGCCCTCGCGCTACGATTGCAGCGGGATGGCAGGGGACAGGCCCCGCGCTCTAAAGAAAGAATGGCGGATTTGGACATTCGCCCAGACGATAAAGGGAATTTGAGACATTGCTGGCGTATCTCATTCAACGTTTTCTCTCCATCGGTTTATCGCTTTTAGGCGTGTCGTTGCTCGTCTTCTTCATGGTGCATCTTATCCCCGGCGATGCGGCACTCGCCATTTTGGGGGAACGTGCCACGGAGGCATCACTCGCTGAACTCCGCCGGGAGATGGGGCTCGATAAACCGCTATATCAACAATATGCGAAGTTCCTATGGGACATCGCGCACCTTGACTTCGGACGTTCGTTCAAAACGAGGCAACCTGTCATTGAGGAAATTAAACGTTATTTCCCGGCAACGGTGGAATTAACCTTCGCCGCGATGGCGTTCTCAATCTTGTTTGGCATCAGTGCCGGCATCGTCGCGGCCATTTATCGCGGCAAGTTTTTGGACTACTTCTCCATGTCCACTTCGCTTGCGGGCATCTCCATGCCGATTTTTTGGCTTGGGCTGATGCTGATTCTGCTCTTCTCGCACGTCTGGCCCATCTTACCGAGCACGCAACGTTTGGATGCCATCCTTGATTTGGACATTGAGCATCGGACAGGTTTCTACCTGATTGATACGTTGCTCATGGGGAATTTCGCTGCCTTTCGGAACGCCGTCGCGCACCTCATTCTGCCGGCGATTACCTTAGGCACGATTCCGCTGGCCATTATCGCACGGATGACCAGGTCCAGTTTGCTGGAGGTGTTGAATCAACCTTACATTACCACAGCGTATGCGAAAGGCTTGTCGCGCTGGAAGGTTATCGGCAAACATGCGCTGAAAAATAGCATGGTGCCAGTGCTGACTATCATCGGGCTAGAATTTGGATATCTGATGGGCGGCGCGATTTTGACAGAATACATTTTCTCCTGGCCCGGACTCGGTTCATGGTTGCGCGATGCAGTGGAGGCACGCGATATTCGTCCCATCCAAGGCGGCGTGCTTTTCGTCGCGACGATTTTCATGTTGGTGAACCTCTGCGTCGATATCCTCTACGCCTACTTCGACCCGCGTATCCGGATTGGGGACGAAACGACATGAAACACGAAACAACTGCCTCTACAAGTCGCGAGGGACAGGCCCTCGCGCTACGGTATTATCGCGATGCTGCTACCCGTTTTCGCAAAGCGCGCCTGCAAGCTGCTCGCTACCCCTCTGCTGTCATCGGCGTATCGATTATCCTGTTCTTCGTGATTGTCGCTATTTTTGCGCCGCTGATTGCAACGCACGACCCGAGGCAGGCGAACGTCGTTGAACGCCTACAAGGCAGTTCCGCGGAACACTACCTGGGCACTGATGGTGTGGGGAGGGATCTCTTCAGTCGGATTGTCCACGGCACCCGAATCTCCCTCAAAGTCGGCTTTATGGCGACAGCGTTTTCGCTAGGGTTCGGCACCCTTTTCGGTGCGATTGCCGGTTATTACGGGGGCTGGTTGGACAACGTTATCATGCGCGCGATGGATATCATGCTTGTTATGCCGAGCATCCTGCTCGCCATGGTCATCGTGACGATTTTAGGACAGAGTCTCACCAATGCGATTATCGCCGTTTCCATCGTCTATATTCCGCAGTATGCGCGCATCCTCCGCGCCTCCGTGCTGAAAGTGCGCCAATTGGATTACGTCATGGCCGCCAAAGTCATCGGTGCTAGCGACTTTCGGATTTTGACGCGGACGGTTTTGCCGAACTGTATTGCGCCGTTGATTGTGCAGGCGACGCTCGGTATCGGTGCAGCGATTTTAGATGCCGCGGGCCTGAGTTTCCTCGGCCTCGGTGCGGAGATTGGGGAGCCGGAGTGGGGTGCGATGCTCAACGAAAACCGAAACTTCATCCGTCGCGCGCCGCTGACGGTGACTGCCCCCGGCATGGCGATTTTCCTCATCGTGCTAGCATTTAATCTGCTTGGCGATGCGCTGCGTGATGCGTTGGATCCGCAGATAAATTAACCAACCCAATCCGGTAGGCGCGGTTTGAAACCGCGCCTACCGGAAGTTGTCATGCCGAGGAGTCAATGTTGACAGGCGACTCCTCGTTGTTCCAAATCGCGCCTACCGGAAGTTGTCATGCCGAGGAGTGTGTATGCGCAGAAAAACCTCGTCTCCACATCCGGCAGTGCATGCACCTCATCGGTGATGAGGGAGAGGAAAAGCCGATACTTGACAATCTCTATTGCCATGGGTTGGATGTCAACCCCGTAGATACAATTTTCTATCAGGTAGAATTTGCGGCTATAAGCGGTTATCACGCCGCCAATTTTTCAAACGACAACGCCGATTTCTTCGCGCCAAGCGTCTAACAACTGCATGTTGCCGAGTGTGTCATCCCACGGCATCGCCGGTGCTTGCCGCTCCGCGATATGGTTCGCCACCATCTCCGCTTCATACGTAAAGAGATCTTTGTCAACAGGGACAAATCTTTCGGAAGCGTCGCCGGTCCGGTGGATATCGACGTAGAAACTTGCGGTTGGGAATTCCGTATCGTGGGGCAACGGTTGTTTCGCTTGGCGGCAAGCAGATGAGGGGAGCCATGGTTGCGGAATCGTTAGCGTGCCTTCCGAACCATAGAGCGTCACAGTGCTGCCGACGCGGCATTCCACTGCGCAAAATATCTCGCCGATGATGCCGTTTTCAAATTTCAGCGTCGCCGAGGCGATGCCATCTACGCCGGTAGATGTCAATTTTCCGTTCGCTTTCACCGAAATCGGGTTCAAAAACGGCTTGTTATCGGCGGCACCCGCCATTTTCCGCACCATGGAGGCGGTGTAACATCCCAGGTCGAGGATACCGCCGCCGCCCATTTCATGGTTGAAAATGCGGCTGTCGGGATTGAAATCCACCCGGTGACTGAACGTCGCGCGAATAACGAGGAGTTCGCCGATTTCACCTTCCTGTATCAGTTGCACCACCTTTTCGATCTGCGGGTGGCACCGATACATAAACGCCTCCATTAGAAACACATCGTTCGCGCGAGCGGCTTCTATCATCGCCGATGCCTCTGCGTGATTCATGCTGATAGGTTTCTCTACCAGGATGTGCTTCTTCGCCTCCGCCGCCTTGATTGCCCACTCGGCGTGAAGCGGGTGAATCGTTGAGATATAGACGACATCGACATCCTCGTCCGCCAAGAGTGCTTCGTAGCTGTCGTATTGTCGGGGGATATTGAAATCGTTGGCAAGTTTTTCTCTGCGTGCTGGCGTGCGGCTGGCGACAGCGGAAATCTGTCCCGTGTCCGTAAAACGCATGCCGTTACAGAATACGTAGGCGATGCCGCCTGCACCTATGATTCCCCAGTTTAACATTGGTTGGTTCCTCCGTTTAACAGTTTTTCGCACATATAGATATTGCGAGGGACAGGCCCTCGCTCTACGGTATCCATGGGGTTGGTTTGTAATCGCGCGTCTATTTGTGGCTTGCCGAGGTGATAAAGATTGCGAGGGACAGGCCCTCGCCCTACGGGACTCGGCGGTGACGAAGCCTGCGAGGGACATGCCCTCGCCCTACGGTATCCGTGGGGTTGGTTTGTAATCGCGCGTCTATTTGTGGCTTGCTGAGGTGATAAAGATTGCGAGGGACAGGCCCTCGCCCTACGGGACTCGGCGGCGGTGACGAAGCCTGCGAGGGACAGGCCCTCGCCCCACGGTATCATTGCGATGCTGCCTCGGCGCGCTGACTTGCAAGCGGATGCATGATTCCAGCACCGGCGGGCCAGACCCCCGGTTCCGCCTTAATCCATTCGCATAACTTTTGCGCATGAGGGGTTAAAGTCTCCCAGATTTCATGCGGCATCACCTGACTAAATCCGTGTGGGGTGCGCCACGGGGCGGCATACTCAACATTCGGCAATGCGCGAATCTCCCTTGACAAATTCGGGGTTGCGCCGTGCCATGCGCGGTTATCTCGGAATACGCCTGAGCCAGCGGTAGCACCGACGAGCGTGGAATGCCGCATCCAGTCAGGTTCATCGCCGGGAGGCGGTGGGGATTGTTGCAACGTATGTGTGCCCGGAATCTGCCGAATCGGTCCGTTTTCCCACGTCAAATCGCACATGACAAAGTTGATAGTCACCGTCGGCGGGGTCATCTCCATAATCAGTTTTTGCGTTGGCACGTCAAAATGTCCCGCGCTGTCCTTCTCTAACTTCACCCCAAC
This sequence comes from Candidatus Poribacteria bacterium, assembly GCA_003635305.1. Taxonomy (GTDB): domain Bacteria; phylum Poribacteria; class WGA-4E; order WGA-4E; family WGA-3G; genus AGPOR5. Next base: position 42,883 of record PYJE01000050.1, read on the forward strand.
GCGTTCGGCTTGCGCAATCCGTGCTTCCGTGAGATGCTGTGCATCTCGGCCATCGGGATGCAGGTGTTGATACTCAATCGCGCCGGGCAGGCAGAGATCGCCGCCGGAGCCCCACACGTGATAATCGGACGAGCCAAAGATTTCGGTGACGATGGGGGTTGTCGTCGGCAGATCGATCATCCTTGCCCAGGCAGAGTCGTGTAGCATCTGCCGTGATGCAGAGGAGGTGCCATAACTATAGCGGTGCGGCAAACGTCCTGTCTCGGTGACATATTTTCGGTTGCCGAGTCCCGGAATCGAGAGAATCTCGCGTAGCACGCGGGCGCATCCTTCGCGCCACTGTGCGAGTTGCGCTGGATTTAACAAATCGCGCACGACGACAAACCCGTCCCGATGGAAGATACGCGCGGCGCGCTTGACTTCGTGCGGTTCGCAGATTTCAAGTCCGCGGATGCCGTTATGCTCGCGCAAATGCTCGCGGAGTGCTTGAACACCCGGGTCATCGTAAACCCGGCGGCTCGGCGAAGTCGGATCTGCCAAGCCAAACCCGCGGTGACTCGGAAAGACGTTGCCTTCTGCGTCTACCGTCTCATTCGGCGGCGTATTCTCATCCCATCCGACCTGCGTTTCACCGAAGGCCTCCATGGTTTCCAGTTCCGCCAGAATCTCCTGTCGATTGATGCCTTTCATGATGCATAGCTCCTTTAATGACTTACGCA
>PYJE01000051.1 GCA_003635305.1 Candidatus Poribacteria bacterium
ACATGCGATTTGGATGAGGAATTGGAGAAGTTGTCGGCACAGGGCATCGTGCTACCGGGGATGACAGCAGCAACGTCGGTGCGGGAACAGGCGGTTCTAAACCTCACGTCATCTCGTCCACCGAATGTCCCGTAGGAGAGCCCCTTGGTATCAATGCATTCGGCAGCGAAAATTGAGAACGCAATGACTCTGGCATCAATGAAACAATCTCACGTAACGCTTCTCGCAATTCTCTTTTTTATCGTTACACAAAACGGATGGACAGAACTCACCGCTTATACACCGAGCCCTTCTGATGCCGTTGCACATTATGCACCGGCAGAACTGCTAGTGCGCCTCCGCACGGAGACTGACGTGGATAAACTCTATGGAGCCGGTGTTGCTTCCGTTACCCCCATCTTCTCACCGGATACACCGGCAGGACAGCATCCGCTGCAGCGGCGGAGTTATCTGGTTCGGCTTCGCCCGGTAGGAGAGCCCTCCCTGTCTCAACTGGAACAGCTGCGCGAGCAATACGAAAACTACCCGTGGGCTGAAGCAGTTCAGTTTAACAGACTCCACAGATTTTGTGCAGCTTCAGATGAGCAGGTTGTGCCTACCGAGCCCCGTTATGAAGAGCAGTGGAATCTCCGCGCACTCAATCTACCAAAGGCATGGGCAGTTGAGCAGGGAACGCCTGAAGTCATCGTCGCTGTCGTGGATAGCGGGATAGACAGACAGCATCCGGAACTCCGTTCACAACTCTGGCAGAATGCCAACGAAATTGCCGGTAACGGCGTTGACGATGATAGGAACGGTTACGTTGACGACATCAACGGTTGGGATTTCAGCGACGCGCCGACAATGCCGGGGCGCGGCGATTGGATTGAACGGGACAACTCTCCCGATGACGAAAGTGGACACGGCACACATGTCGCCGGTATCATCGCCGCGGAATCGAATAACGGTATCGGCATTGCAGGCATCGCATGGCACTGCCGCCTGATGCCCCTGAGGGCCGGTTTTATTTCCGGTGCAGGCGCGTTTTTACAGAGTGACGATGTCGCCGCCGCCATCGTCTACGCCGCTGACAACGGCGCGCACGTCATTAACCTCAGCCTGGGCGATACCGTGAACGTTTTCGTCGTCCAAGATGCCATCGCTTATGCTTATCAACGCGGCTGTGTCCTGGTAGCCGCCGCCGGCAACGATGCAACCGCCGGTTCCTATTACCCTGCCGCGCTGGATACAGTCATCTCTGTCGCCGCCATGGGAGAAAATGGGCGGCTCTCCAGCATCTCCAACTTCGGCGCGACGATTGATATTGCCGCACCCGGCGATAACATTCTCAGCACAGATTTGGATGGACAATTTCAGGTAAAATTCGGCACATCTATGGCGGCGGCGCATATTTCCGGCATCGCAGCGTTGATGCTCTCCGCTAATCCAACGTGCAATAACACCGAAATTCGGCAGACGCTCACCGCGAGTTCGTTAGTTCCGCAAAATGTCCTCGTCGGTACCGGTTTGCCGGACACACACCTCGCGCTTACCGCCGCAACGGGACTTGTCGCGCAACTCTCTGTCAGTTATCGCATGCCTATCATCGCAATTCACGGTAGCGCGGGCGGCGATAACTTCGCCGAATATCGGTTAGACTTCGGACGCGGTGAAACGCCGACAGCGTGGCATCCCGTGCTCCCACCGCAAACCGAACCGAAGTTTAACGCACGCCTGCACGAATGGAATGTCTCAGGCCTAGCAGATGGCACCTACACCCTACGGTTGCGCGTCACACCAGAAGAGAGAAGACGGGTTAACGAAAATCCGAAGTTGAAACAGCGCACCACTGCTGAACCGCGTAACCCTATTACTGAAAAAATTGTCGTTGAGATAAGCCAGAAGGCACCTACGGTTTCTAAACATGATGCAAGCGCGTGGTTTGCAGGCGATAGAATTGAATCTGTCATCACCTGGCAAACCGAGGCGTTGACTATCGGAGAGGTGGAAATTTTCGCGCCAGGTGCGAGTTCTCCATTGCGCATCGCGCGCACCGATTCCGTAAACCAGCGGCACCTTGTCTATCTCTCCCAACTCGGTTTACCGCCTTCGTCGTTCGCCTATCGCCTCGTCACGAAAACCCGTTCTGGCGTGCAAACAATTGACGACAACGCCGGAAATTTATATCCGATTGAGGTGTTCAATGCACGCGTCCCGACCTCGCACCTCATACAAGTCGCATCGGCGGAACGCAGTTTGCACGCAATCGCCGCCGCGGATATGAACGGCAACGGGAAGCGAGAACTCATCGCCGTGGATACGGCGACAAGCGGCTGGAACTCCCCGTATCTCTTTGAGGCTGATGCAGACAGAACCTACCGACAAGTCTTCACGTTATCAGAACCGATGCGGCCGTGGGACTCCGGAGATACTGATGGAGACGGACTCGTCGAGATATTAGGACACGCTCTATCGGGGACATTTCTGCTGGAGCAACCCGCACAAGGCGAATTTCCGGCAGTGCGCATCTGGGAAGCACCAGCGTTATGGGGCGGAACAATTGCAGACTTAGACAAGGACGGCATTCCCGAAATTTTCTCTCGCAATGCCACAACATCTTCCATCGCTGTTTATGAAGCAATCGGAAATAACAACTACCGCAACATCGCAATGCTTAAAAATCCAACCGATGGCGATAACAACATAAGCACCAGTTTTGCAACCGGCGATTTTGACGGTGATGGACAGATGGAGATTTTGGCGGGAGATGCAGATGGTGGGCTGTTTGTTTACGAAGCAATCGGCGATAACCAATATGAACTCGTCTGGCAAAGCACTCTCCCAGAGGGCCGTCCACAACTTTTCGCCGCAGGCGAACTCAACGGCGATGGCCGGGCTGAATTCGCTGTCGGCGCGAAAATGTGGACAGAAGATTCTGACCCGGGGCGTTACCACTGGCTCATCACAATCTTCTCACAAACAAGCGACGATACCTACCGCGCGGTGTGGCATCAACGAATTCAGAACGCACGCGATGGCGGAAACGGGATAACCATCGCCGATGCAGACAACGATGGCAAAAATGAACTGTGCATCGCCGTGTGGCCGAATTTCTACCTTGTCCGGTACGATGGAATCGACTACGTTCCAATCTGGCATCATCCAGCAAGTAGCACCGCCAACCCGATTGTTACCGATGTTGACAGCGATGGCAAAAATGAATTGCTGTTTAATAGTGATGGCGTGTTGTCCGTTTTTGCGCATTCCTCGGAAGCGAAAGCGGAAGAGGCTGTTGAAATTGCGCAAGAAACGCCTTCTGCACCGCCGCGGTTAACTGCCGCTGTCTATTCTCCACCGAATCAACTGCTGCTAACGTTTGACAAACAAATGGGCACATCTGCAACGCAGGTGGGTAGATACCGACTTCTGCATCCGGATGCTACCGCTGCTGGCGCGCCGCAATCTGCAATCCTCAGTCGGACGCAGAAGCGGGTTGTGCTAACGTTCCCTCCCGGCACCTTTCAGTCAGGGGGCCGTTATCAACTCGAAACCTTCCAGATTGCCGACATTCACGGCACACCTATCGCCGAGGATGCGCGGACGCTCACCGTGGTCCTCCCCGTCCCGACGTTAGCAGACGCGAGCGTCTACCCCAATCCTACCCGGTGCAACCAGGTGACGTTTGTGAACCTCCCTGAATCCACCCGCATCGGCATCTACGATGTCAACGGCAACCGCATCGCCTCCCTCACCACGACAGCATTCGATGCCGGTAAAAAGACCTGGCACGTTGCGGGCATCAGCAGCGGCGTTTACATCTATCTGCTTGAGACAGATACAGAACAGCGCATCGGCAAAATAGCCATCGTCCGATAGTTTTTCCCCCACTAGCGACACGAACCTACGAACGAAAATGGAGATGCACAAAAGCCGGTTTCAACTTCAACACATTCCGAATCGCTTCCAACGCCTTCTCCCGTTTGTTCGCCTTCAAGGCAACCAGGGCGAGGTGATAGTGCGCGTCAACATAATCGCTCTGCAGACGAATGGCGCGCGAGAGCGTGTTAATTGCCCGCTGCGTATGCCCGCGCTTTGCCACAATCCAACCCAATGTCGCATGATACGCAGCGACATCCGGATTGAGAGTCACTGCCCTGGCAGCCACCGCCTCGGCAAACCGCAGTTTCTGGCAGTATCGGTTCGCCGTATCAGAGATGCCCTCGGAACCGTGCAATGAATTCGTCGCTGCAGCAGAAATAGCGCGCACGGAAACCGCCGAGAGATTCGCATATAGCCGTGCGAGGTTATGATATGCCTGCCCATCGTTCGGTGTCAGCGCGATTGCCTGCGCGAACGCCGCCCGCGCCTCCCCCACGCGCCCTAACTTCAGGTATCCTGTGCCGAGCGCATTATAGGTTCTATAATCCGGCTGCCACGGTTCTCGCACCGATGCCTCAGCGACAAACGGTTCGCGCGTATCAACAGGCTGCGCCGCAATGAAGAACTCATACGCCTCAACGGCAAGCGCATACTGATGCTCCTTGAGATAGGCATCCCCAAGTTTTTTGTAGAATTCAATTGGCACCAGCCCGAGGCGTTGCCCCAGTTCATAAGAATTAATCGCTTGCCGATAATAGCCTTCTTGCATATAGAAATCGCCTTCGGCGAGAGAGCGTCTCACCTGCTCCGATGCCGACGCACCAGAAATACCCATCCGAGTCAGTTGACTTATCTCCATGCCACTCCTACCCTGAAATCGGACAAGCCCGAGCGTCGCCGCAATGAGCGTGCACCATAACAAGAGATAAACGCGCGTGCGGGATACCCACCGTTTGGAGAGGTAGCTGCTTGGCTGCAGCAGGAGCGCGAAGACATTTGGACGCGGCGGTTCCGGCGGCGCGCCATACCCAATCGCGCTATGCCAAACCGCCGGCGCACTCGGAGCCAACACCGGCAACGTAACAGGTTGCCCGACGAGACGCGACGCATGTGAGATGGATTCCGAGAGTTCCTCTAATTCCCCCTCTTCTTCCAACTCTTCTTCCAATCCTTCCGGCTCAACAATCTCAGTATCAACTCGCACCGGTTCATCGGACAGATTCTCAACCCCTTCGTCATAAAGATAAACGTCAGCGTCCGGCGGTGTATTCTCTTCTTCCGGTTCCGCTGTGCGCGTCTCCTGAGTTATTTCCTCCGGCTGCTGTTCGTCCTCCGCGAAATCCACGCGCCGCTCTGTCGTCTCTGTCACTTCTGGAGCGGCTTCGTCCGCTATCTCAAAATCGAGTTCCGGTAACTCCGTATCGGTGTCAGGCGCAAACACCATCTCAATATATTCAGCGGTATCCTCTTGTTCGAGAGTCTCAAGCTCCTCTTCTTCCGGAAGCCCTATCTCTTCTTCGGGAAGCACTGTCTCCTCTGTAACTGCCTCCTCTGTAACTGTCTCCTCTGTATCGGGCTCCTGCGTTCTTTCCGATGGCTCTACCTCCTGATATACCGGTTCCCCATCAGGAAAGCGCGCCTCAAGCCGAGCGATGTTCTTCGCCGCCTCCATCCGCGTGAGCAGTGAATCCACGTTCTGAAACGCTTGCAGTGCCGGTAGCACACGCAGCGTGCCGAGTTCCGCCAACGCCTCCATCATCGCCCAAGCCGTTAAATCATTCGGCTCCCTTTTCAACGCGTCGATGAGCGGCTCGATGGCAGTAGCGGCGTTCAGCTGCTGGAGTGCCTTCGTCGCCTCGCGTCGCACCGTCGAATCGGAGTCGGCGAGCGCGTCAACAAGAAACGGCACCGCCTTCGCATCGCCTTGCTCGACGAGATTGGCAATAGCCGTCCGCCGCACACCACTCGGCTGCGTTGCATCTGTTAACTGTTGGAGGTGTTGCTCAAAGGATGACATTTTTGTCCTTCGCAATGTGTAATGAAAAAAGGGCTACCGTTTGTAATTCGGTGAAGATAACAAACC
>PYJE01000052.1 GCA_003635305.1 Candidatus Poribacteria bacterium
AGCCTCCCCGAACTGTAGGACGAGGGCCTGTCCCTCGCCATCGCTACGAAAAAGATACCCCCAACTTAACACTCCGCTCCGGATAGTTATCCATCTCCTCATAAGTCGCAGCGGCATCGGCGAAAGACACCACAGGAGCCACGATGTCCTCGCAATCAAACCGGCCCTCGGAGAGCCACTTCCAGCACGTATCAATAATCCTGCCGAAACTCCAACGCGGATGATCGCGGTTCGGATCGCTGTTGGCACGCGCAAAGATAAGGTTTGGAATGTTGAAATGTGCAACGGCACCCAGGTCGAGCCCGCCTTTACACTCCTTTGCCCATCCCACAACGACAACCGTTCCCTCAAAGGCGACGCTGCGGATAGCATCGTCAAGCGCGTGGTAATTGGCACTCGTTTCAATGGCGACATCAACGCCGAGGCCGCCGGTGGCTTCCTTAAGTGCCTCGCCGACGTTGCAAGCAGTCGGATCGAGGACTAAGTCTGCCCCGGTTTTTTCCGCGACAGCGCGCCGCCCTTCAATCGGATCGACTACGGCGACGAAATCGGCACCGGCGATTTTCGCGAACTGCTGTGACATTAACCCAAGCGCGCCAAGCCCGAACACTGCGACTCGATCTCCGACGCGCACCTGTCCATCGCGCACAGCGGCGAGCGCGAAATGCGCCGGATCGTAGCAGACCGCCTCTTTCCACGTCATCCGTTCATTCATCTTGAGGATGCGCTGCGCGTTCCACGTGTGCGTCTCCTTGAGATGCCCGTATCCAGCGACGCGTTCGCCGATTTCAACGCCTTCCACTTCGCTTCCGATTTCACTCACTTTTCCGACGCACATATTTCCGAGTCCTTGCGGAAAGCCTGCGCCGCGAAGTCCATAATACATCGTCATTTCGGTGCCGCGTTTGGGCGCACCAAATTCAACTTGGACGCGCACGCTATCAGCAGGTAAGGGACCGTCTTCGTAGTCTCTTAAAACAGGTTGCCGAGATGCGATTGCAACTAATTCTTTTGGCATGGTTTTCTCCTAATGCAGTTAAAAATTCGGTAGGCGCGCTTACAAAGCGCGCCTACGGGAGTGGTATAGGTAATTCGGTAGGCGTGGTTTGCAACCGCGCTTCCGTGCGCGCTTACAAAGCGCGCCTACAGGAGTGGTATAGGTAATGCGGTAGGCGCGGTTTGAAACCGCGCCTACGGGAGTGGTGCATCTTGTAAAGGAGTAGATGTCTCTATCCTCCCGAATATCTCTCCATATTAATGCGGGATGCCCAATTGATGCATCCGACGATGAATTGCTTCGCGCGCTTGATTGAACGGCCGAGACAAAAACTCCAAATGGTCTGCCTCACCGTGGTGGTGCGTCACGGTGCCAGGGTGATGGTGCCGGGCGCGCTCGCGGATATAGGATAACCCACCTTCAATCAGCGTCAACATGTAGTTGGCGGTTTCCGCCTCGAACATCCACCACTCGCCGCCGACAGCAATGTAAATAGGGGAGGTGTGCGCGATAATGCCGCGTCCCCATCCATCGTGATGCGGAACGGCTTGCGCATACCCAGGTCCGCCGCATCGCGCTGCAATCCACGAGTGCTTGTCAACCTTCAAGTTCGTCTTCAGCCGCAGTTGGCGCGTTCCGTTTTTATCTTCCGTAGAGGCGACGACTTTCCCTGCCTGAACGATTTGCAACGTATGGATAGGGAATATGGAATCCGCGGATGCCTCCACTTCTACCGTCCCACCGTTGCCAGGCAGATTGATGGTGCTACCAATCGGCTGTCCATCAACGGTGAGCCGAATCATCGGACCGCCGCTGAGGAAGGTGTTGCCTGCACTCATATATTTGCACCAGTTATCGTAGTTGAATTCCTCATCTTCGGGGATGTGGACATAAGTGCGATAAACGCCGACTGGCACATCGCTGGACATTTTATCCGTTCCACCGACGAGTGGCAGTTTATAGCCGCAATTGAGATAACGGTAGTATTCAATATGGCCATACATCGCGTTGGTGAGGTATTCAACGGCATCCACGCGCCCGGTGGCGATGAGCGTGGCGGGTTCGCAGTTCGGATTCGGGATGTGCGGTAAGACGACAGTGCCGCCTTGCGCATGACATGCATCAGCCCAATGCGAAAGCGTCGTCTCCATGTTTCCACCGAGTTCTGCCTCACCGGGGCCATCGGAACACCACGGTGCCACCTGTTCTTTCAAACCGAGCAAGGTGAGATGCCCTAGCACGTGCTGGCGATTCTCCTGCGTGGCATAGACGATGCTCCTGCCATCGTCCGATACTGTCGGTTTTCCGATAAACTCCTCTGTATTCGTGAAGAGATGTCCCCACTGCGAGAGGAGCAGGTTGACTACCCCGAGGTCTTCGCCTTGCGCCTCGGTGTGCGCGCCCTGCGTGGAGAGGAAATGGACATGCGTGTCGCCGCTGAAATAGCGTTCGGCGTTCATGTTACACCATCGCTTGAGCCGCAGCGTCAGTTCGCGTTGTCCCGGTTGAATCTCCACAGTGGTTCGCAGCGGCGTGTATTCAAAACCGCGGGCGACATCGACAATCACCTCGCCGCGCGGGAGCCAGCCTTGACAGGTGCCGTCAATATAAGCATAACTGATTTGCCCAAGCCGCACATCGCCGCCGACATCGATGTGCCACGTGCCCATGTTTGAATTGACATGCGCGTGGTGGCCGTGCGGTGCATACGGAACACCGTGCGGGGAGCGAAAATGGATGCGGCAAGGCACCGGCTTGTTCGTGTCATCATCAAGCACGGTGGTATGCACCCAGTTTCTCCCAGTATCAATGAGTTGCACTTTGACGCGCTCGTTCGGTTGCACCGTGCCTTTTTCTTCGACTTCGCCCCACTTCACGGTTCCGAGCGTTTCACCGTGGTTCTTGATTTCCACGCTCGCCGAAGGCGTGGCGGAGACTTCTACATACGCCGGACTGCTTTTGTCGTTTTGAGTTTCACCCCACCCTTTGAAGTCGTCGTTGATGAAGTGCGCGGCCGGGTTTTCTGGGAGCGGATAAGGATACGTCGCTATACCCCGGTCTACCGCCACTTCCATATCAAACGATTTCTCGGCATCCTCAGGCTGTGGGAGCGTAATCTTGAGTTCGCGGCGCGGGTGGCGAGGCACCGGGTCTTCGTCAAGATAACCGAGGGTAATAGCAGCGATAATGAATGTCCGCTCTATCGGCTGAATCTCAACGGATGCAATTTCAACGTCCGGCTTTGGGTTCTCCCAGAGCCACAGATAGTAGTCGCGCGGGTGGGTTTGATAGGCCTCGGTTTGGCGATTGCCTGCGGAGCCCCATGGCCCCTGATGCCTGTTGATGAGTCCTTCCCCCTGGTCTGGCACAGCGAGGAAGGGTTGTTGTCCCCATCCTTGCGGCAAGGCAGCAATCTCAAATCGTTCCCGTATAGGGGCATTCACCGTTTCACCATCGGCATATCGGAAGACGTAATTGGCGATGTGCTTGCCGATTGGTTCGCCTTCAAAAATGTGTGTTTCCAGCAGGCGATGCGCGACGATGACGCGGCGCGGCTTCGCGGCAATCGGCACGCGGATAGCCTCGGTGTTGATGCTGCCGCCGAAACCGAGGAAGCATGCCGTGCCTTCGCCGATTTGGAACGGCAGGCCATGGAACGTTTGTGAACCGATAGCGGGAGCAGCGCGCTCTCCCAAAATGTCCGCGCCAACGTTGCACAAATCAGAAAGTGGTATCGGTTGATAGTCTTGCATGAGGTGCCTCTTTATATCGTGCCTTTGACTGTAGAAAAGACGCAAAGAGTTTGAAAAGACGGTGATTAGAGCGGCAAATCGATAGCCACGCCTTGTTCAGACGACATATAGAACGCCTGCATCAACTCTGTCAGGTTGCGTCCATCTTGAATGGTAATCGTCATCGGTTCGTCGCGGAGGATGGCATTGAGCCACTGCTGCATCGGTTCCGGCGGGGCCGCCGGGGCGTTGGCGATGTATTCAGCCTTTTCCTCATCGGAGAGTTTGCGGGTTTGAAAATGCATCTCCCCGTGCCCGGCAACGAAAGAACCTTCCGTGCCATAGAGTTCCAACAGATTCGGGCCGGAACGGTGCGTCCACGCGACATCAATTACGCCCAACGCCTTGTTCGCAAATTCAACGACAGAGACGCTGTTATCGTCGATGGGGTAGTTGCCGGTGAAGTTGTTAATCTTGGCGATGGCACTTTTCGGTTCGCCCATCAGCCATCTGATAACATCGACACGGTGACAGCCGAGGTCGAACAGTGCCCCGCCGCCAGCGCGTTCTGCATCGGCGAACCAAGCACTAGTGCCGCTGAACCACTTATCCAGACCCGCTGAGTGCGCGATGCGGCCCCTGCCGAACGTCACATCACCGAGAAGTCCATCGCCAAGTGCTTTTTTGGCGAACAGGATTTCGGGGTTGCATCGGGATGGCAAGGAAATCATGA
>PYJE01000053.1:0-7061 GCA_003635305.1 Candidatus Poribacteria bacterium
TTCAAACCGCACCTACCTGTGGAAAATAACGCATTTGCGGCCGTTTTAGTGATAAAGAAAACAATACGGAAGGACAGATACAAACGACATCCACCCTCACAATCCCAATTCCATCAATTCCTGCAGCGGCGCAGTAAGACGGGGCGGCGGCGCACCCAGGTCAGGAGCAACACCGCTCTCCCATTCACCTCGCTCAATACCCATCGTATAGCGCGGGACACCCTCATCCGTGTAACTCAGGTACCGGAGCCCTGTCTTCTCAAAACAGGTAAGTGCCGCACCGTTGTCCGCGGGCACCTCCAGCGTGAGATGTGCCGCGTTCAACTCTTCAAATGCCAAACGCAACGCCTCATGCATCACATCGGTGCCATAGCCGCGGGCACGATGGTCCGGCCGAATAACAACGAGCTCCACAACCGCAGCATCTCCCGCTTGACAGAGCAGAAGAAACCCAATGAGGACTCTCGTCCGACGAATCTGAATTGAGTAGGCGTGGACGCGTGATTCAGTTCTCCAACGATGCCAATCTTCCAAAAACGTATCAAACGGCACGCGCGTTGAGTATAAGATTTCGCGGAGGCCAGGACGGTTAATCCAATTCCAAATGCGACGGAGTTCGCTTTGCTCAGTGGGAAAGAGACAGATGCCGCCATCACGGCGGCGTTCTAATTCGCGCAACTCGCTGTGCAGGCTCGCCAGATGCGCCGCGTGCATGCCCACTTGTGCACCCGCGGCGCGGACTTTCCGCTGATTTGGCCGCGCCAAATACTGCGCTTTCTTCACCCGATTTTGAAAGTAGACCAGCTTCTGTTCGCTTCTCTGAATGATACGGTGCATGTTTTGAATCGCTTCATCCCACTTCTTCACTTCAGCGTCTTCGTCGACGCGGTTTTCGGGACGCACGTTTTCGCTCTGAGGTTCGTTCATATCTTCCCTCCTTAAATCCAGCGATGCGCAGATAGCTCTCGTATCGCATCGCCGCGATATCGCCTGTTTCAACAGCACGTTTGACAGCGCACGCCGGTTCGTGCTGGTGCGTGCAAGCCGCAAACTTGCACGCCGGGATATACGGACGCATCTCTGGGAAATAAATGTCTAATCCCTGTTCCTCGTCAATCTCCAGCAAGCCGAGAGTCCGAATGCCCGGCGTATCAGCCACGAACCCACCGAATGCCAGCGGCAATAACATGACTTCTGTTGTCGTATGCCGCCCTTTGTGGAGGCGTTCGTCTACTTCGCCGATACGCAACTGGAGCCCTGGTTGCAGCGCATTGAGCAGGGACGATTTGCCCACACCCGATGAACCTACAATCGCCGAGATTTTACCACGCATCACATCGCGCAACTTATCAACGCCGAAACCTGTCACGGTGCTAGTATAAACCACCGTATAGCCTAATTCTTCATATAATTTGAGTTCGCGCTGCACATTCTCCAATTTCGCCAAATCGAGTTTGTTAATACATACTACCGGTTCGACTCCCGATGCCTCCGCGGTGAGGAGAAACCGGTCGAGCATCCGTAATTTCAGCGTCGGATGCCGCGCCGCGAAGATGATGAGCAGCAGTTCAAGGTTGGCGACAATCACCTGCCGCCAACCGTCCATGCGCGTCCGGCCAAACTGCGTCTCGCGCGGGAGACATTCCTCGATATAACCACCATCCACTGCGGAGGTAGAAGCAGAAATGCGCACCCTGTCGCCGACTGCGACGAGCTCAACGAACGGCATCTCTTTCGTCTCGTCAAGCCGCCGCTTTTCTGCCTCGATGAGGTGGTGACGCAGCGTGCAGGTATAGCAGTGCTTGCCAACCTGCACCTCGTATGCGCTGCCCCGCGCTTTGATGACAATCCCTTCCATAATGGTTCTGTCCGTAGTCGCGCTTTGAAAGCGCGCCTACCTCCGTCGTTCATAGCCGCCCGTAGGCGCGCGGACAACGCGCGCCTACCTACCTTCACTAATACGGGTTTCTCGCGCGGTTTCAAACCGCACCCACTCACCCTACGCGCCAGGGTTCCGCCAAATAATACGCCCGCGCGTCAAGTCATACGGCGAAAGCTCCACCGTCACCTGATCGCCGGGGAGAACCCAGATCTTGTGCTGCACCAGCTTGCCAGCCAGATACGCCACAGCCTTATGTTCGTTTTCCAACCTCACACGAAACAGGTTCCCCGGCAGTGATTCAAGAATCTCACCAGGAACCCGGATAGCCGTATTCTTCACGGCCCGCTTGCCGGTTACGTCTCTATTTTTCATTTTTTCGGTTCCTTTTGTAATCGTCCAGGTTTGTAATCGCTTCACTTTAACACCTACTTGAATACACCTTTTAACGTAACCTTCAATAAAAACGTTGACCTCTGTTTGCAAAACTGTTAAAATAAACAAGACTTCATAGAACGAATCTGGGAAGCGCGCTTTGTAAGCGCGCCTATCCGCAGCACAAGATGCAGTTGCATAACAATGGAGAACACCTCAATGTCTCAAGCCTTACCGCTCACCGCCTACACCGAATTAGAACAGCAGGTAACAGCGATGGAAGAAGACGGCTACGCTTATCTGCCGAAGGTTATCAACGCCGAACAACTCGCAGAACTCCGCAAGGCAATGGATAAACTCACCGCTATCCCCGAAAGTTTCGACCGGCACAGTGTCCCACAGAACGGCGAGGGGTTTCTTAATAAACATGTCAACAACGCTTTCAACCGCGATCCGGTTTTCTTGCAATATCTTGACATGTCCCCTGTCATTGAACTGGCAGAGGCAGTCCACGGCGACGACTGCCACGTCATCGGGATGACTGCGTGGATGACAGGGCCCGGCCGCCCAGACCAGGGTTTGCACACAGATTGGCTGCCTATTCCGCTACCTGCAGACGTTTTGCAGGATAAACGCGTCAAGGTGCCGATTTTCATCACCACCGCACACTACTATCTCGATGATCTTTACGAAAAACTGGGGCCGACTAAGTTCGTTCCAGGCAGCCACCTCTCCGGCAGAAGACCCGAGGGCGAGACAGAGTGGAAGGGCGCGAAGGAACAGAGCATCCTCTGCAACGCCGGCGACGTAGTGATTTTCCGAAGCGAAGTCTGGCACCGAGGCACCGCTAATAACAGTAACCAGACCCGGTACCTGCTGCAGGTGCATTACGCCAACCGGATGATAACCCAGAAATTCCCACCCTACCTGAACCGGTTTCAGTTCAATGAAACCATTCTGGAGCAGGCAACCCAACGTCAACAACGGTTGATGGGCAACCATCGCCCGGGGGCTTACGATTAAACGCGAACGCGGACGCATGGCGAGGCACAAACCTGATAGTCGCGCTTACAACGCGCGACTACCGGACTGGTGAATGCAGATGCATGCGGATATCTATGAGAAAAACGGCACAACCCTACATCAGAAGCGAGGAGCCGACCGGCAAGATTATCGTGCTCTCGCTGTTTCTCGCTGTCCTTTGGGGTGGGAATTCGCTCTCAATCAAAATGAGTCTGCAGGATCTGCCGCCGTTAGGACTCGCATTCCTCCGATTTGCATTAGGGTTAATTGCTGTTGGCAGCTGGGCATTCTACCGCGGTATTTCGCTAAAACTGCGCCGCGGCGAATTGCGCCAGTTGCTTGTGCTTGCATCCATTTTTTTGATGCAGGTTATCACATTAAACGTTGGGACGGACCTCACGACTGCCTCGCGCTCAACTATTTTCATCAACGCGTATCCGTTTTTCACGGCACTGTTCGCGCACTTGTGGATACCGAGTGAACGGCTCACCGTGCCAAAAACACTCGGCATCACTGTCGCCTTCATCGGTGTCGTCGCCACAGTCGCACCCAACTTGCAACAAGGGTTCACTGATGCAGAAGGCACCGCTTTAATCGGGGATCTGATTGTCCTTATCAGCGGCGGACTTTTGGGGCTGCGCGTTGTCGTTACCAAACGGATAGTCCAGTCCATTCATCCTTATCGGCTCCTCGTCTGGATGTTGATGTTAGGACTACCGTGCTTTTTAGGGTTGAGCCTGATGTTAGAACGCGGCGAAACGTTCCGATGGACTACGCAGGGAATTGCCGCACTCTTCTATCAAGGCTGGGTCATCGCCGGAGCATGCTACCTCGCATGGACGACAATTCTAGAACGTTACAGCGCAAGCAAACTGGTAGTGCTATTTTTCGCTACACCCCTCGCAGGCGTACTACTGAGCCACCTGATGATGGGAGACGAATTGACGTTGAGCCTGTTAGTCGGTTCGGCGTTAGTCGCCGCAGGCATTTATCTCGTCAATATCCGATGGCGTTGACAACGACCGCGAGGGACAGGCCCTCGCCCTACGGTAGAAGGAAATCGTTCCGAAGACTGTAGCGCGGGGGCCTGTCCCCCGCGAGCTCTATAGAAGAGGAGTCGTTCCGAAGACTGTAGCGCGGGGGCCTGTCCCCCGCGAGCTCTATAGAAGGGGAGTCGTTCTAAGACTGTAGCGCGGGGGCCTGTCCCCCGCGGGGTTATCGCGCGCTCCAACGCTTGCGAGGGACAGGCCCTCGCTCTACGATAAAGGTAAAGGCTACCGTAGCGCGGGGGCCTGTCCCCCGCGAGCTCTATAGAAGGGGAGTCGTTCTAAGACTGTAGCGCGGGGGCCTGTCCCCCGCGCTTTTTTTTGAGCAGGATTTTCAGTCCCTGTAGGTCAAGATCGCCCGATCTTGACCTGTTGCGATGGGGCGATCGCAACCTCCTTAGGTCCTTTAGGTCCTTAATGTCTATAGCCTGCAGAAACGCAAAAAGCCCTAAGGTCCTTTAGGTCCTTAATAGTATCGCGCTGCGCGAGGGACAGGCCCTCGCCCTACAAAAACATGAGAGGTCCCGTAGCGCGGGGGCCTGTCCCCCGCGTCGCCGGGGCTTGGCGGCCAACCGCTCCAGACCCTCGCCTTACGCCAGGGCTGCGGTTATGGTTCAACCTTGCAGAACGTAGGCGCGACAGAAGGAGAGAACTGAATCGCCCAGGGCATTTAAAAAAATTGTTGCAATTATGCACCAAATTGTGGTATAATTAATGTAATTCAGATGATACCTAATTCAGGTGGAGGAAAAAACGAAATATGAAGGTATGGCGTGTAGGGATGTTAATATGTTGCGTCTGTCTCGTCGCGATGGCGGCGGTGGCAGAGGTAAGTTACCACCGACAGATTGTCCCGATTCTTAAACGGAGCTGCCAAGGGTGCCACCACCCGGGCGATGCGAACGGCGATTTGGTTGTGACGACATACGCCGAACTCCAGCGCGGCGGCATGGCAGGTGAGGCAATCATACCGGGCAAGCCAGATGAGAGTCTCCTCATCAAACTTATTTCTGGCGATGAGCCGGCGATGCCGCAGAATCAAGAACCGCTGTCCTCCGAAGAAGTGGCACTCTTCCGGCAGTGGATTCTGGAAGGCGCGCAAGACGATACCCCCACGGAAGTAGACGATTTAGGCGACGGGAATTATCCTGTCTACACGGTGCCGCCTGTCGTCTCCGCGCTGGCGTATTCACCCGATGGCGGAACGCTGGCAGTCTCAGGTGTCCGCGAGGTGCTGTTGTATGACACGGCAAATTTTGAACCGAAGGCGCGGTTAGTCGGCAAGGCGCGCCGCATTCAGTCGCTTACGTATTCCGTTGATGGCAAACTCTTGGGCGTTGCGGCCGGCTCCCCCGCACAATTCGGCGAAGTGCAGTTGTGGGATACGACGACAAACACGCTTGTCAAGGCAATGCGTGCGAGTTATGATACCGTCTATGGGCTCTCGTTCTCACCGGACAGCAGTCGCGTTGCGTTCGGGTGTTCCGACCAGACAGTGCGCGTGCTCTCTGTTGCAGATGAGAAGGAACTGGTTAAATTTGATAACCACAGCGACTGGGTTTTCGGCACAATTTTCTCCACAGACGGCACCCATTTCGTGAGTTGCGGCCGCGACACCGCACTCAAACTCGTTGAGGTAGACACCGGCTCTTTCGTTGACGACATCAACTCCAGCAATAAGGGTTATGGGGAGATAAATACCCTCGCTCGGCACCCTTCGGCGGACGAAGTGTTGAGCGGCGGCGAGGACAGAATTCCGAGACGTTACAAAATCTTCCGCGAAATCCGACGCGACGTTGGTAATACCGACTTTAACCTCATCAAGGCATATGAGGCGCAATCAGGTTCAATTGAGGCGGTTGCGTTTTCTGCCGACGGAAGTCTGTTTGCTGCCGGTAATGCAGGCGGCGAAGTGCGTGTCTATAACGTAGAAGATGGGACGCGCGTCGCATCGATGCGTGGCGATACTGTCGGTGTTTTCGCTGTCGCCTTTCACCCGGAAGGCACGCAACTCGCAGTGGGCGGTTTTGATGGAAAGGTTCGTGTCTTCGAGCCGAGCTCAGGAAAATTAATCACGGCGTTTATGTCTGTCCCGATAGAGGCATCCGCCAGCGAAGATGTCGCTTTAACCGTCAGCGGCATGACGTGAGGGGCGTGTGTAGCGAAAGTGCAGGATGCACTGACACACCTCCAAGATGTTATCAGCGTTGAAGTTTCGCTGCCAGACCGGGCTGTTATTAAGGTTCGGAAGGACGCTGTCTCTGCCGCGGATTTGGCGGATGTCATTAAAGCGACAGGATTCAGCGCGACTGCTAAGTAAGAGAATGGACGCAAAGGCTATATTTCCGCCGGTAGGCGCGCTTTGTGAGCGCGCCGCCCCCAACACCTGCGCGGTTGAAAACCGCGCGATTCGTGGGACATGCGCGCTTGCAAAGCGCGCCTACCGATGACATAGCCTCCCAGCTGCGCGCTTGGAAAGCGCGCCTACCGGGAAGGACAGTGAGACTGAACCATGACGGTTAACACTCCAAACATCCTCTGGATTTGCACAGACCAGCAGCGTTACGATACCATCGGCGCGCTCGGCAATCCGCACGTCGCAACGCCAAACATTGATAGCCTCGCGGCGGAAGGTGTCGCCTTTACGCACGCCTACTGCCAGAGCCCGATATGCACGCCGAGTCGCGCCAGTTTCCTCACCGGCATGTATCCGAGTGCTGTGCATGCGAACGGAAACG
>PYJE01000053.1:7081-13674 GCA_003635305.1 Candidatus Poribacteria bacterium
GAGGACAGAATTCCGAGACGTTACAAAATCTTCCGCGAAATCCGACGCGACGTTGGTAACACCGACTTTAACCTCATCAAGGCTTATGAGGCACAATCAGGTTCAATTGAGGCGGTTGCCTTTTCTGCCGACGGAAGTCTGTTTGCTGCCGGTAATGCAGGCGGCGAAGTGCGCGTCTATAACGTAGAAGATGGCACGCGCGTCGCATCGATGCGTGGCGATACTGTCGGCGTTTTCGCTGTCGCCTTTCATCCGGAAGGCATGCAACTCGCAGTGGGCGGTTTTGATGGAAAGGTTCGTGTCTTCGAGCCGAACTCAGGAAAATTAATCACGGCGTTTATGTCTGTGCCGATAGAGGCATCCGCCAGCGAAGATGTCGCTTTAACCGTCAGCGGCATGACGTGAGGAGCATGTGTAGCGAAAGTGCAGGATGCACTGACACACCTCCAAGATGTTATCAGCGTTGAAGTTTCGCTGCCAGACCGGGCTGTTATTAAGGTTCGGAAGGACGTTGTCTCTGCCGCGGATCTGGCGGATGTCATTAAAGCGACAGGATTCAGCGCGACTGCTAAGTAAGAGAATGGACGCAAAGGCTATATTTCCGCCGGTAGGCGCGCTTTGTAAGCGCGCCGCCCCCAACACCTGCGCGGTTTCAAACCGCGCCTCCAGCGGCTGCCTGCGGCTGTCCTAATTAATTGAGGAGCGAGAATGAATACCGAAATTCACCGCCTCGCAGAGGAAGGAAAACCTCTTCCTGAAAATGTCACGATGACACTGGAGGAATTCTTTGAGAACGACATAGAGGGATACGAATACGTTGAGGGGAAATTGGTGCCGATGCCAGGGACTTCGAGAGAACATGGTGAAATTAGCGTGAACGTTATTTTATCGTTAGGTTCGCATGTTCGCGAAAATCAGTTAGGCAGGGTGTATCCCGCGGATACCACATTCCAAGTCGGTGAGCGAGTCGTGAAGCCAGATGTCGCCTTTGTTTTCACGGAACGCTTGACAGGAGAGAAAAAGAAAGGGTTACCGATTCCGCCGGATTTAGCGGTAGAGGTGATTTCTCCCTCAGATGTGCTATCTCGTATCGTTGAGAAAGCGTTCAATTACTTGGCCGCTGGGACGCGCCTCGTCTGGGTTATTGAACCCACGGCAAAAACAGTTACCGTGTATCGCTCGGAGACAGACATCGCCTTTCTCCAGCGCGACGATACGCTCACCGGCGAAGATGTCGTTGAAGGATTCTCTTGTCCGGTGGCACAACTTTTTGAGTAGAGAGAACATACTGCGCGCTTGCAAAGCGCGCCTACCGATGACATAGCCTCCCATCGGCGCGCTTGCAAAGCGCGCCTACCGATGACAGTAGGCGCGGTTGCAAACCGCGCGGTTCGTGGGACATGCGCGCTTGCAAAGCGCGCCTACCGGGAAGGACAGTGAGACTGAACTATGGCGGTTAACACTCCAAACATCCTCTGGATTTGCACAGACCAGCAGCGTTACGATACCATCGGCGCGCTCGGCAATCCGCACGTCGCAACGCCAAACATTGATAGCCTCGTAGCGGAAGGTGTCGCCTTTACGCACGCCTACTGCCAGAGCCCGATATGCACGCCGAGTCGCGCCAGTTTCCTCACCGGCATGTATCCGAGTGCTGTGCATGCGAACGGAAACGGAAACGATTTCTTTCCTGATACCTATCCGCTCGTCACGCGCACGCTGGCAGACGCAGGATACGATTGCGGACTCATCGGAAAACTCCATCTCGCAAGCGCGCATCGGCGGGTTGAACCAAGAGTGAACGACGGTTACCGCTATTGGCAATATAGTCACGCGCCTCGCGATGACTGGGACATCGGACACGATTATGCAGACTGGGTCCGCTCCAAGGGGTATGTCCTCGGTGAACTGACGCAAGATGCGCGAGGCGTGCCTGCCGAATTGCATCAGACAACGTGGTGCGCTGAGAAGACGATCGAGTTCATCCGCGAAGAACGTGAAGGGCCGTGGCTAGCGAGTGTTAATATCTACGCTCCGCACCCGCCGTTCAATCCACCGCAGACGCATCGCGAACGGTTCAATCCGGTGGAAATGCCGCCGCCGCTCTTCCGTGATAGCGATTTAGCGCAGCAAAGACGGCTGCAAAAGATTGACTTCCAGTCCAAAGGCAGAACACCCGATAACTTGGACATACGGAGTCCGATCTTGCCGCACGCGCCGCTTGCGCGCAACGTGGCACAACGTGACGATTTGGCAAATCCAGAACCGCGCCGAGACGCACAAACCCTTAAAGCCGCCTATTACGCGATGATCCAACTCATCGATGAACAGGTGGGACGGATGCTTGAGGTGCTAGAAGAGACAGGACAGCGCGACAATACGCTCATCATTTTCACCAGCGACCACGGCGAAACCCTCGGGGACCACGGGCTTATCCAAAAAGGATGCAGGTTTTATGAGGGACTTGTGCGGGTGCCACTTATCTTCTCATGGCCCGGGCAAATTGCCAGCGGACTGAAAAGCGACGCGCTCGTTGAACTAACCGACAAAGCACCGACGTTGTTGGAAGCGGCGGGATTGCCGGTGCCAGACTGGATGCAAGGCAGAACGCTCATGCCTATCCTCACCGGCACCGCGGATGCGAACCATCACCGCGATTTCGTCCGATGCGAATACTACGATGCGGTTAACTTGCCAGACCACTCTTTCGCAACGATGTATCGCGATGAGCACTATAAACTGGTAGTGTATCACGGGCACGAAGAGGGTGAACTCTATAATCTGACGACAGACCCGGGTGAGTTTGACAACCTCTGGCATATCCCGGAGAATCAGAATCTCAAATTGGAGTTGTTGAAGCGCAGTTTCGATGCCTCCATGTTCGCCATGGATAGGGGCCCTCGGCGAGTCGGCCCGATGTAAAGCTGCTTCATTGACGAAACAATGACACTTGAACGCAACACTATCCATTGCGGCGACGCGTTTGAGCTCCTCAAGTCGGTGGAAGATGCCTCCGTAGATCTGATTGTGTGCGACGGTCCTTACGGCGTGACACAGCATGCGTGGGACAAGATACCTTCAATTCAGGCGTTCAACCTCACCCTCATTGAACGTTTCACGCCGAAGTTGAAAGAGGGCGGCGCGCTCTATCTCTTCGGGAAACCGGACTGCGTTGACTTCATCGATTATCGGCAGTTTTTAACGCTGCGCGCGAAGATCGTCTGGTATCAACCGAGTCGGCTGGCGCAAGGCAGGATTAACTACACGAACAACTACGACATCATCTGCTATTTCATCAAAGGCAAACGCCCGCGCTGCTATAACCTTGATGAGATTCGGGTGGCGCAGATGGTGGAATTAGCACATCGGCTGCGGTGTGAACGGGTTCCTTCTGTCGCAGATGGCACATTTGGGAAAACCAAATTCAATGCGAAAGGGAAGAATCCGGGCGATGTCTGGGGCGATATTAAGCAGTTGACTTACAAATCAAAGGAACTCGTCAGCAGAGAAGTGCTCAACACGATTCAGAAGCCTGAGAAGTTGATTGAGCGGATAGTGCTAGCGAGTTCATCACCGGGAGATTTGGTGTTGGACCCGTTTGCCGGCGTAGGCACGTGTCCTGTCGTCTGCAAGCGGCACCGGCGGAATTTCATTGCTTTTGAGATTAAACCGGATTTCGTGAAGATGGGGATGGAACGGCTTCGCGACACCGTATCTTAACCCGTAGGGCGAGGGCCTGTCCCTCGCCATTGTTGACGCGGCAAAAATCGTAGGGAGAGGGTCTGTCCCTCGCAAAACGCCGATGGAGAAGAAAAAATGCAAAGAAAATTCATATTTTGTTTGACTTTTTTGCTGCTTTTTGGTATCATTAATACCAACGATGCAGCAGTAAAAGTCGGCTTTGTTTACCTTGGCGACAAAGGACCGTTTACGTCGCCGGCGTTGGAATTTGCCGAAAAGGCGTTCCAAACGACGCAACTGGCGAAGAATGACCTGAAGAGCAACACGTTTAAACAATACGGTGTCGTCTGGTGGCACGAAGGCGACAGCGACCCGGGCGAATTGTCCAACGCGGAAATCGACGCGTTCATGGACTACGCCGAAAGCGGCGGTGCTGTCCTCTTAACCGGATGGGCAATTCGTTACGCAACGCCGATGGGACTCGAAAAAGCGGAGGCGCGGGCATTCGGACCCGTTGCAGAAGATGGGATTAACGTCGGCATTACCGTCCTGAAACAGACGATCGACCTTGGATTAGTAGAGGGCCTTGAGAACATCGACGGGAAGGCACCGCAGGTTGACGATAGAATCCAGGTCAATTCCACCGGCTATCCGAAAAGCGGCGACTATTACGACAAGATTTGGAAGGATTTCATTACCCTTGCCAACGCCTGGGGGACCGCCCGCGAACGACTGGGGCGACAGAATCGCCGCCTTCGGCTATTGGGAAGCTGGCGATGGGAAAGTCTTCAACATGAATTGGCGGCTCCCGAACTATCATAAGAACAACAAGGACATCGAACAACTTGAACGACTTACCGAGAACGTTATCAATTGGCTAGCGAGTGAATCTGAATTCGCTGACGTATCCCCCGGCGGCAAGTTGCCGATAGTCTGGGGGAATTTGAAAGACCGGAAGTAGGGAAATGGGACGTGTTTTAAAAAATTGCGCAAGCACTCTGAGCATGTCCCGACTCACCTATTTGGAGGATACCATGAAACCTAGGTTTAAGTTTGTCAAGACATTCCTCATCGCCTTCGCCTGCTGTTTCGCGTTCCAACTGACGAGTTGGAATGAGATGTCGGAGGCAGCGAGTGACACAATCCCCAAAATTACGGCGTTGAAGGTGCATCCGAAGGCACTGACGCTGGAGCATGCGCGCGATGGCCGCCGTGTGTTGGTATCAGGCCGCACAACGGATGGCCGTTGGGTCGACGTGACGCATTGGGCAGTCCTAACGCCTTCTTCTGCGGGAGTACAGGTGCAGGAAGATGGCTATATTTACCCACTGACCGTCGGCAAGACGAACATCGCCGTTACTGTTAAAGGACTCAGCATCGATTTACCTGTGCATGTCAAGAGCATGGGGGCACCCCCGGTCAGTTTCGTGCGGGATGTCATGCCGCTCCTGAGTCATGCCGGGTGCAACAACGGCACGTGCCACGGCGCGGCGAAGGGCAAAAACGGGTTTAAACTCTCCCTGCGCGGCTATGACCCGGATTTTGACTACGAGCTCCTCATTGAGGATATCTCCGGGCGGCGTTTCAATCGCGCGTTCCCAGAACAGAGCCTCATGCTGCTCAAGCCGACATCCGAAGTGCCGCACAAAGGCGGACAGGTGATTGTCCCCGGTTCGCGCGACTACGAACTGGTTCGGCAGTGGATAGCAGAAGGTGTTGTTTCCGATGTGAAAACCACACGGCGTGTGGAACGGTTGGAGGTGCTGCCGAATTCCGCCGAGTTGTCGATGCCCGGCACGAAGCAGCAGCTCATCGTCATCGCGCACTATCCCGATGGCACGACGCGCGATGTCACCCGCGAAGCGAAGTTCACCAGCAGCGTCAACGAAGTCGCGAAAGTGACAGATGATGGCGTTGTCACCGCAGAACGGCGCGGCGAAACCGCCATCCTCACCCGTTACGAAGGCGCATATAGCACCAACGGCATCATCGTCATGGGCGACAGAAGCGGCTATCAGTGGGTGAAAACGCCGGCATACAACTATATTGATACGCACGTGTATAACAAACTGAAGCGGATGAAAATTCTGCCATCGGCTCTCTGCACCGATGAAGAGTTTGTGCGGCGTGTCTACCTGGATTTGACAGGGCTGCCACCAACGCCGAAACAGGTTCGGAGTTTCTTAGCAGAAAAAACCGCCTCAAAGGCGAAGCGCGAGCAGCTAATCGATGTCCTGGTGGAAACACCGGAGTTTGTCGATCACTGGACGCATAAATGGGCAGATTTGTTGCAATCAAACCGGAAGTTCCTCGGCGAGCGCGGTGTGTGGCTTTTCCAACAGTGGATTCATGAATCCATCGCGCAGAATACGCCTTACGATGAGTTCGTTCGCGAACTGATTACGGCTAACGGAAGTGCATACAGCAATCCTGCCGCCAGTTATTTCCGCGTGTCGCGTGAATATACGGATGCCGTGGAAAACACGACGCAGCTCTTTTTGGGTGTCCGCTTCTCGTGTAATAAATGCCACGACCATCCGTTTGAAAAGTGGACGCAAAACCAGTATTATGAATTCGGCGCGTTTTTCGCGGATGTCAAGGTAAAACCAGGGCAGCTGCCCGGCGATGAGGTAGTCTACGCCAATTACACCGAAACGCCGGTGAAACATCCCCGAACGTTGGCGGTGATTGAACCGTCTGTCCCGTTCGGCGAAGTGGATGCAGACGCGGATAATAAGCGCGAGGCTCTGGCAGAATGGCTCACTGCAGCGGACAATCCGATGTTCGCACGCGCGGGCGTGAATCGGCTGTGGAGTTACTTCATGGGACGCGGGATAATTGAGCCCGTGGACGACATTCGCACCAGTAACCCGCCCACGAATCCGGAACTGCTTGATGCGTTGACGAAGGAT
>PYJE01000053.1:13694-14003 GCA_003635305.1 Candidatus Poribacteria bacterium
GCCGCACGCGCCGCTTGCGCGCAACATGGCACAACGTGACGATTTGGCAAATCCAGAACCGCGCCGAGACGCACAAACCCTTAAAGCCGCCTATTACGCGATGATTCAACTCATCGATGAACAGGTGGGCCGGATGCTTGAGGTGCTAGAAGAGACAGGACAGCGCGACAACACCCTCATCATTTTCACCAGCGACCACGGTGAAACCCTCGGGGACCACGGGCTTATCCAAAAAGGTTGCCGGTTTTATGAGGGACTCGTGCGGGTGCCGCTTATCTTCTCATGGCCAGGGCAAATTGCTAGCGGACT
>PYJE01000053.1:14023-25267 GCA_003635305.1 Candidatus Poribacteria bacterium
CAATCCGATGTTCGCACGCGCGGGCGTGAATCGGCTGTGGAGTTACTTCATGGGACGCGGGATAATTGAGCCCGTGGACGACATTCGCACCAGTAACCCGCCCACGAATCCGGAACTGCTTGATGCGTTGACGAAGGATTTTGTGGAGAGCGGCTTCAATCTGAAGCATATCATGCGGACAATCGCGCACTCGCGAACCTATCAGCAGAGCATCAAGACGAACAAGTGGAACAAAGCGGATAAGATTAATTTCTCCCACGCCGTCGCACGGCGTTTGACAGCGGAGCAGCTGCTCGATGCCATTGGCGTGGCGACAGGGAGCCGGCCGCGATTTGAAGCGGTGCCGAAAAACTTCAGAGCCGTTCAATTGCCTGACAGTAAGGTGAAAGACGACGGCTTCTTGAAACTCTTCGGCCGCCCAGAGCGCGAGACTTCGTGTGAATGTGAACGCACCACCGAAGTCAGCCTCGCGCACGCGATGAACCTGATTAACGGCCCGACAGTTGCAGACGCGCTGATCGATCCGGAGGGACGCATCGCGAAACTGGTGAAAACTGGAAGTGACGACAGAACCGTCGTGGAGGAATTGTATCTCGCGACACTATCTCGGTTACCACAGGAGAACGAATACGCCGTAGCGATTGAGCACCTTGCGAACGCCGAATCCAAAGAAGAAGGCACGCAAGATCTGTTGTGGGCACTGATTAACAGTCCCGCGTTCTTGTTCAATCGTTAACGTCACGGCAGGAGCCCGACAAAGGTCGACGCGCTTTGTAAGCGCGCGGGTAAGGGAGGATGTCCATATCCTCCCCTTCCGGACTTACGGTGCTCCCGCCATCACGGAGGCAAACTACATCATGTTATCGTTATCACAGATTCCCGGAAGATTATGTGACGGGTTTTCGCGGCGTGAATTTCTGCGCGTCGGTGGTGCGGCGATGCTCGGCATCAGCCTGCCCCAGGTCCTGTCACTCCAAGCGAAAGCGAATACGGCAGTCGATCCTTCCAAGCCGCTCAACGGTTGGGGGAAAGCCAATTCTGTGATTCTCCTCTTTTTGCAAGGGGGCCCCAGCCATCTTGATATCTGGGATCCGAAGCCGGACGCGCCCTCGAACATCCGAGGCGAATTCAATCCGATTCCGACGAACGTGGATGGCATTCAGTTATCCGAGACGATGCCGCGCTTGGCACAGCAGATGGACAAGGCGTGCCTCATTCGTTCGGTAAGTTACACGCCGGCGGGACTTTTCAACCACACCGCGGCGATGTATCAGATGGTGACAGGCGAAACGCCGGACAAGGTTGCGCCCTCGGGACAGTTGGATCCGCCTTCTCCGGCAGACCATCCGAACGCAGCGGCGCATATCGCGAACTTCCGTCCACCGGATGAACCGATGCTGGCAGCCGTGCAACTCCCGCGCCCAATGCAGGAGAGCAACATCATCGGCAAGGGTGGAAACGCGGGGTTCCTCGGTAGAGCCTACGATCCTTATTTCCTCTTCCAAGATCCGAATCAGGATATTAACTTGGATGATCTGACGTTGCGGCCAGAGGTGCCGCCGGTGCGATTAAAACGGCGGAAATCCTTGCTAGAGACGATTAACGCCGGCATGCCGGAAATCGACAAGGTTGCGGATTCCTATGCCTTGAACGAGTATTATGAGAAGGCTTACAATCTCATCTTGTCGCAACGGGCGCGCAATGCGTTTGACTTGTCGCAGGAATCCGATGAGATGCGCGATAAGTATGGCCGGCATACGTTCGGACAGAGCGCGCTCCTCGCACGGCGGTTGGTGGAGGCTGGTACCCGCTTCGTGCAGGTGAACTGGCCCTCTGTCGCCAACGGCGATCCGAACACGACAGCGTGGGATACGCACGCGACGAACTTCGGGCCGCTGAAGAATCTACACTGTCCGAAATTAGATAGCGCGGTCTCCTCGCTGCTTGAGGACTTGCATCAGCGCGGCATGTTAGACGAAACGCTGGTTTTAGCTATCGGCGAGTTCGGACGTTCCCCGCGGATGGGCATCAGCACCTCCGGAAATAGCAACGCGCCCGATGGCCGCGACCACTGGCCGTATTGCTACACCGGTCTGATTGCAGGCGCGGGTGTGAAAGGTGGACAGGTTTACGGAAAGTCCGATGCAACCGGCTCAACGCCGCTTGAGAACCCGGTGCATCCGCGCGACATCCTCGCTACCGTATACCATACCCTCGGCATCGATCCGCACACCATCGTGTTGAATCACTTGGAGCAACCGCGCGAATTGGTGAAAGGTGAACCGATTGCCGGGATTTTCTAAGGTTTCGCTTCATTCCTGCAGGGCGAGGGGCTCTCCCTCGCCTTGCCACGGCGACGCGGGGGACAGGCCCCCGCGCTACGGATTCCGCAGCGGCTTCTCTCCCGTAAGGCGCGGGAAACCTGTCCCTCGTCTTGCCACGGCGACGCGGGAGACAGGCCCCCGCGCTACGGATTCCGCAGAAGGCCTCTCTACCGTAGGACGAGGGCCTGTCCCTCGTCTTGCCACGGGGACGCGGGGGACAGGCCCCCGCGCTACGGATTCCGCAGCGGCTTCTTTACCTTAGGGCGCGGGAAACCTGTCCCTCGTCTTGCCACGGGGACGCGGGGGACAGGCCCCCGCGCTACGGATTCCGCAGAAGGCTTCTCTCCCGTAGGGCGAGGGCCTGTCCCTCGCCAGACACCGCCGCATCGTAAAGTCGGAGAAGTTTTATGAAGAAAAAATCGGTTGTGTTTTCCACCATCGGCGGGGTGATTGGAGGTTTCTGTGGGGCCTCCTCTATCCATTTATCAAACACTGGAATCCTCTTCTACTTTGGGGCTCCATACTTTGCGTTTTGGTGCTATATCTAGTGCTGAGTGCCAAATTTGATAAGGATGAAACTCCTCGCGAGTCCTTCTCAGAGTTTAAGGAGCGCAAAATGCGAGAGAAAGAACTTAAGAAGCGTCACCAGCACGAGGAAAACGAAAATGCATGAACTCATAAAACGTTACGCTGTCCTCCTTTTAACCAGTTTTTTCATTATGGGTATCGCGCAGGCGCAGGTGCAACCGGGACTCACTGCAGTCTTCCCACAAGGCGGACAACAAGGGACTACCGTTGACGTTACTCTCAAAGGCAAAAACGTCGGCACAGCGACAGCGTTGTGGTTCAGTGGTAGCGGCCTCACTGCCGAGATTCAAGAGAAAACGGGGGAAGCCGCTGTCCTCATTGATGGCGCGGGTGTCACCGGGCATATCCCCAACGACGCGAGCCTCACCGCAACTGTGACAATCGCGCCCGATGCGCCGCTAGGCATCCAGCAACTCCGCATCGTTACACCCTACGGCGTTTCTAATGCGCTAAGCTTTGTCGTCGGTGAATTGCCGGAAATCATTGAAGAAGAAACGGCAGAAGCACCTAACTCGGACAACTGGCTCAAATTGCCTATCACCGTCAACGGCGACATCAACTCAATTGACGATGAAGATAGGTTCAGTTTTAACCTCAAAAAGGGTGCGCGGCTTATTTGTGACGTGACAGCGCAGCGGATGGGCTCGTTGCTGGATTCCTATCTCGTTTTGAAAAATGCTGAAGGCACGGAGGTTGCCAACAGCGGGATGGGTAGCGGGTTCGACTCGCTTTTAGATTACACTGCGGCATCTGATGGAAAACACACTCTCCATATCCGAGACATCCGTTACAAAGGTGGAGAAGGCTACGGTTATCGGCTGCGCATTGGCGAATTGCCGTATCTGGAGACAATCTTTCCGCTCGGTGGGCGGCGCGGTTCCGAAAATACGATTGCTGTCAGCGGCGCGAACCTCAAAACCGTCGCGTCTATTCAGCTCTCCATCGGTGCCGAAACACCCACAGGCGAGCAGTCACTGCGGGTGAGAACCCCTTCCGGCTTGGCGACGAATGCACACCCGTTTGCCATTGGAAATTTAGCGGAGATTACCGAGACAGAACCTAACAACACGCGCGGAAATGCGAATGCCGTGACGGTGCCCATAACGCTCAACGGAAAAATCGGGAAGGCGGAAGATGCAGATCTGTTTTCGTTCAAAGTTGAAGCAGCACAACGCCTCGTTTTCGAGGTAGAGGCACTCACTCTCTCCTCACAACTCGATGCCCTGCTCACCCTCTACGGTGCCGAAAAGATGGCGGATGACGCTGAAAAGATGAAGACTTGGGGTGACGAAAAAGCCCAGGTCTTGATGGTAAACGACGATGTTAGTGGTGCCGATGCGCGCATTGAATGGCTGTTTGAAGAGGCCGGCACATACGCTGTCTCCGTCCGAGAGCTCAACAATCAGGGCGGCGAAAAGTATCCCTACCGCCTCAGCATCCGGCCGTTACAACCTGACTGCAAACTCAACGTTATCGTGCTTAACAATCGCAACCAACCGGCAGCGTTGGATAATCCGCGTGTCAGCCGGGGCAGTAGCGTCACGATGCAAGTTGATGTAACCCGGCTAGATGGGTTTAACGGCCCGATTCGCCTAACCTGTCCTGCATTACCCAAAACGTTCGATCTGAGTCACACCATCATTGAACCGGGACAAAATCGGGCATTACTCACGGTGACTGCGCCGTGGGATGCGCCGCTCGGGCTTATGCCGCTCTCGATTATCGGAATCTGTGCAGTTGGGAGTAAACAGATAGAACGCACCGCTACTCCGGACTCGATTCTATTGACAGTGATGGAGGCACCGCAGTTCACGCTGACGCTGGCTGAGATAGGATTAAGCGTTATCCATAATAAATCCGTGAATCTTCACGTAACTGCGAACCGCCGGGGCGGCTTTGTCGGCCCGATTGCGTTGTCGGTAGTCGGATTGCCGAACCGCGTTACCGCCGCGCCTATCACGATTGCGGAAGGCGAAACCGAAGCGACGCTCTCCATTAAAGCGGGAAGTTTTGAGCGGCGCGAGCAGTTCTCTGTCGTTCCAACGCCGGGGACAAGTTATGTCTCGGTGACCGGCACGGCGACTATCAACAGCGTGCAGGTGAAGCAATCCACGCCAGCCATCCCGTTGACTATCGTGGAGGCCCCTTTTATCGTGACGGTGGAGCCGTTGCGCTTTAGCATCGTATTTCCCAAAACCGATGAAAGTGGCGTTATCGCGATTGCCGCCAAGGATGAAACAAGCGTTCCCGCAAGCGAAACTGTTGAGACAAAAGAAGCGATGTTGACTTTGGCGGTAGTGCGTCAAGGCGGCTTCACCGATGCAGTCACTCTGACACCGATGGATTTACCGGAAGGCATCACCACTTCTGTCGCGACGATTCCGGCGAACGAAACCGAGGTGGAGGTGCCGTTGCAAGCACTGGCTTCACTGAAACCGGACACCTACACCTTCAGATTCCGCGGCACTGCGACAATCAATGGCAAGTTGTTTGCACAGGATAGTCCGCTGCTGAGTGTTAAGATTATTCATTAGGGGAGTTTGTATCGTAGGGCGAGGGCCTGTCCCTCGCCTAAATGAACATTTGACATCCAACGCCGATTGGTGAACTTTGAAGGATTACCCAAAATTTTTGCAAATTTTTGTTTTTTTGTGGTATACTACGCAAGACATTGTCAATAGCATTTCTGCTAAAAACATTTTTTGTAGACTTGCGCTTAATTTTATGGTATAATTAGGGTGTCATTAGGTAAATGCGCTGTGTGAAGCGCGCGGGTTCGTGGGAGCGTCGGCATATGCTGGGCGGGACTCGGGCTATCAGGGCGTATGAAATCACACACCGTATCGTTTTAGGTAAGGGATGACGCGCCGTTTTTGCGCGCATTCAAACACGTAACTCAGTGACGGAGGCAGTCAACTTGCAACGCACGAGAGTGGAGACTTGACGTTGCAACTTCAGAGAGTTTATCCATAAGGTAAATGCGCTGTGTAAGGTGCACGGGTTCGTGGAAACGTCGGCATGCGCTAGGCAGGACTCGGATTACCGGGGCATCTGAATTCACACATCGCATTGGATTTGGTAAGAAGGGACGCGATGTTTTACGCGCGTCCGAGCACGTAACTCAGTGACGGAGGCAGTCAACTTGCAGGGTTGAGGTTTCCTTACAACATTGACACTGCAACTCTGGAGAGTTTCTTTGTTCTGAAACCGCGAAGGATTGGATATAGCGTCTGCCCTCGCTACCGCGGGACAGACACTTAAAACTGAATGGCCTGTATACGGCCTCATTCAGGTTGATTCTGGCGGCGTTTGAATGAGATTGGGCTGAACGCATCAAATTGGAGTGAATGATGAGCAAGCAACTTAATTATCTTGATCTTTTCGCAGGTGCCGGCGGGCTTTCTGAAGGATTCGTTCGTGCCGGATTTAACCCCATCGCGCACGTTGAGATGGATGCGGCTGCTTGCTTTACACTCCGGACCCGGATGGCATACCATTGGCTGAGGAGACAAGGTCAAGAGGAGCAATATGCCGCTTATCTTGAAGGCCGGATGAGTCGCTCCGAATTATACGATTGGGTTCCGGAAGAACTCATCCAATCTGTTATCAACACCGAAATTGCTGAGGTAACCCTCACGAAGATTTTCTGTCACATTGATAAACTGCTCAGTGGCAGAAGACTCGATCTGATTATTGGAGGTCCGCCTTGTCAAGCATATTCGGTTATCGGCCGCGCGCGTGCTCAGAACCGGATGAAAGGAGATAAGCGGAATACTCTCTATCTTTTCTACGCGAAATTCTTGGAAAAATACGAACCTACGTATTTCGTGTTTGAGAATGTGCCAGGCCTGCGCTCTGCCAAGGATGAACAAGGTAATTTGTATTTCTCCCTCATGCGAGAGTTGTTCCACCAGGCTGGTTATCAAACGGAATTTGACACGTTGTCTGCGAACGATTATGGGGTTCCGCAAAGCCGAAAAAGGGTCATTCTTGTAGGTAGGAAAGGGACATCAAGCGGCTTCTACCCAGAGCCTGATATGTGTCCTCCAGATGTTCTCGTGAAAGAGATTCTCTCGGACCTCCCTCCTATCAAAGCTGGCGAAGGGGATGCCAGACCTTGCGAGATGAGATTCTGTGAGAGTTCATGGTTGTATGAGACAGGTATCCGAAACGATAAACTTCCGGTGACATTGCATCAGGCGCGTTACAACAACGAACGCGATCTTGAGATTTATAGAAGAGCGGTAACCCTTTGGGAAACTGATAGGGTTCGCCTTAAATATACAGATCTTCCTGACAAACTGAAAACGCATCGCAACCGGGAGACGTTCGTTAACCGATTCAAGGTCGTTGCTGGAGATTTGCCGTTTTCTCATACCGTCGTTGCCCACATTGCAATGGACGGCCACTACTACATCCACCCGGATATTGAGCAGAATCGTTCGCTCACGCCACGAGAAGCTGCAAGACTGCAAACGTTTCCGGATGACTATTACTTCGAGAGCGAGAGTGGCAAACCTTATCGGACACCGGCTTTCCGTCAAATCGGCAATGCAGTTCCCGTGATTCTTGCCCAAAAAATCGCGGAAACCTTGAAGGAGAATTGGTAATCATGAACATTGACACAACCTATACAATTCGCCCTGCAGGGCGGCACATCCTGACTATCGGCCGTGATTTGATTCAGGATAATTATGCGGCTGTTGTTGAATTGGTGAAAAATGCTTATGATGCTGATTCTCCTGATGTCAACATAGAATTCAGTGCTTCTGCCGATGGTAGTGGTTATACCGTTGTCATTTCCGATCATGGGCACGGTATGTCTAGAGACGATGTCATCAACAAATGGATGGTGCCATCAACCTTAGACAAGCGTGAAAGAGGTAGAAGTCCTCAGGGAAGAAAACTGCAGGGAAGTAAAGGTGTGGGCCGCTACGCCGCATCTGTTCTCGGCACAGATCTTTTTCTTGAAACAGTCACCCCCGAAGGAGAGAAAACAACAGTCTATCTTGAATGGCGCGACTTTGAGGCCGCGCAGTATCTGGATGATGTGGAAATTCTCGTTGAAACGGAGAGAGTTTCTGAACCGCAAGGGACGCAACTCACGATACACGGAGGGAGTGACCTTCTTGCAGAATGGAATCAGGAAAGTTTCGACAAACTTCGGTTTGAATTGAAGAAACTGAAGTCACCGGCGAGTTCTTCTTTCAACAATAGACACAGCGGTGACGAATTTCGTATTAATTTAACGGTTGATGGCTTTCCGGATACGAAGCACATTGAGGAAACTGTTGAACCCTATCCGCTTTTCGATCTCTTTGACTACAAGATCTCCGGGCACATCAAGGCAAATGGGGATGGCACGCTAACCTATTCATCACAGAAAGCCCGCAACATACCTGAGGAGACGATTAAATTCTCTACAGATCCAACAAACTGTGGTGACCTTGACATTGATATCCGAGTGTACGATCGTGAAAAGGAGGCTATCGAGTCCCTAATCCGGCGTGGACTCACGGATGAATCTGGGAACTATGTTGGGAGGCTCCAAGCGAGGCAGTCTCTGAATGCCTACAACGGTATCGGTGTTTACCGGAACGGATTCCGTCTTAGGCCGCTAGGCGATGCTGGCTTTGACTGGATGAAATTGGACAGTCGACGTGTCAATAATCCCACGCTACGCATCAGCAGCAACCAAGTGATTGGGTTTGTGGGTATTGAGTCGGAAAAGCAATCCAGTTTAATCGAAAAGAGTGCTAGGGACGGACTGAAGGAAAATGCGGCCTTCGATCGGCTGAAGGAAGTCACGGCAGAAGTCATAACGGAACTTGAGCGGCGGCGCTACGAATACAGAAGAAAGGCGGGCCTAAGCCGCCCTGCTATCAAAGTGGAACGGGAACTCGAAAAACTTTTCTCTTCTGATGAGTTGAAACAGAGTATCCAGACGCAGCTCACCAAGGGGAAAGTTGACAAAACAACCGCTGACGGAATCATTGAGATTATCAGTCAAAACGCGGAACATAGAAATGAGGTTATTGATAAAATCCGCCAAACTGTGGCTATTTATCAAGGCCAGGCCACCCTCGGAAAGATCGTTGACGTTATCCTTCATGAAGGAAGACAGCCTCTCCACTACTTCCGAAACAGAATACCGCAGATTCGGCGTTGGGTTAACTCATTTCGGAAAGATAGGGATTCAAGCAAACTTGAAAAACTCCTTTCGATTGTCGATGGCTTATGGCAGAACGCGGACGTTTTCGTGAAACTCTTCAGTAGACTAGATCCTTTGGCTGCGGGAAAACGTTCTGCTAGAAAGCCGTTAGAGTTAAAGAAGACGATAGAGGCCGCGCTTTCCGTATTTGAAAGCAGAATGAAGTCCCACAATATATCTGCTGAAGTGATAGGTCCTGACGATTTCACCTTCCCTTGCTGGCTTCAGGATACCCATGCAATTTTCACAAATCTGGTTGATAACAGCGTTTATTGGATTTGTGAGAAGAAGGTTCCTACGCGAAAAATTACTATTGAACTTTCAACAGATGGACACTCCCTGCGTCATATTGACTATCGAGATACCGGACCTGGGATTGAGCCAGACCTCATTGAAAGCGAAGTGATTTTTGAACCGGGATTTTCAACCAAACCAGATGGAACAGGTTTGGGTCTGGCCATATCTGGCGAAGCTGCAGAGCGGAACGGGCTCAAGTTAAAGGTTCTTGAATCTAACGAAGGCGCGCATTTCATACTTCAACTCAGAACGGAGGGGGAAAAATGAGCAAACTACGTCTACTTATAGTGGAAGACGCGGAACAGGACCTTGAGATTCTCAGGGACGTTGTTGATGACTACACGCGCGATCAGCAACAGGATATCGACTTGGTTGAATGCAAAACTCTTGATGAAGCATTAATGAAGTTGGATAACTCCTTTGATGGAGCGATTATCGATCTGAAACTCGCGGATCAAGGGGATGAGGGAAGTCGGATTGTTGAAGTTATCGGCGAGTCATTTTTCCGAATCCCAATTGCCATCTTGACTGGAAACCCGGGCAATTGGCATGACAGTCTGAAGGAAAAAATCATGCTCATGGACGACAAGGTTTTCATAAAAGGTGAAACTGGGTATGATGAACTTCAAAACCTTCTACACCGATTTTGGGACATCTACAATACTGGGTTAACTCGCATTATGGGCGGTAGAGGGGAAATTGAGAAAAATCTTAGTCAGGTCTTTCTCAATAATCTCCAGCCGCATCTTCAAACGTGGGTAGCCTATGCAGAAAAAGCTTCTGAACGAACCGAAAAAGCTCTTCTCCGGTACACGCTGAACCATTTGCTTCAACTTCTTGAAGAAGAGGAAGAACGCTCCTTTCCTGAAGAAGTGTTTCCCGAAGAGGTTTACCTATATCCTCCGGTATTGAATAGGATTACGACAGGAAGCATTGTGAGAGCTGATGACAAGTGGTTCGCCGTTCTGAGTCCAGCTTGCGATCTTGTACTTAGAAGAAACGGCAACTTCAAGACGGACCGTATTCTCCTCGTTGAAATCGAAAGAGAAAATGATATTGTCAGCACTGCATTGGATGGAATTAGGAACAAAAGCAAGAAGAGAGACAAACTTCGGACTGTTTTTGGTAACAATCACACAGCTTACTATCATTGGTTGCCAAAAACAAGTTTTTTTGATGGTGGGTTTCTCAATTTCCGGAAACTGCAGTCCCTGAACAAAGCCGAATTTGAAAAATTCGGAAAACCCTTGATTCAGATCTCGCCTACTTTCGTGAAGGATATCATTGCCCGATTTTCTTCGTTTTATGCACGGCAAGGACAGCCGGAGATTGAAAGCCAAGGCTTTGTCACTCGCTACACTGACTCATAGGAGCCAGACTGTGATGAGATGCGCGGAAAATTTCCCTTGCCACATCCGCGAGATAATGCTAAAATTACCGCAACGCTTATCATTTTCAGGAGGAGTTCGCATGCCCACACTCGATTTCAGAGGCAAACAATTTATCTATTCCCATCACCTCACCGTGCCGTTTCGCACGCTAGAGGTAGATGCCGCTAAATCGTTCAAAAGTCTACATTTTGATGGGCGGGTAAACCATCCTTCGTTGGATGAGAACCTCATCATTCACGGCGACAATTTGCACGCGCTGAAGGCACTCCTCCCGAAATATACGGGGAAAATCAAGTGCGTCTACATCGATCCCCCTTACAACACCGGCAACGAAGGCTGGGTTTACAACGATAACGTCAGGAGCCCGATGATGCAGCAGTGGTTGACGACAAACAGCCCTGTTGACGTTGAGGATTTAGAGCGTCACGACAAG
>PYJE01000054.1:0-14388 GCA_003635305.1 Candidatus Poribacteria bacterium
ACACCGAAACGCGGGTTCCAGATGGCAGTCTCCGAGTTCATCCGGACAATCGGCGTGATGTGCGAGTTTTCAAATAGGTTCTCTTCAAGTGCCAGCGTTTCCGCATCGGCGGGTGTCATGAGCAGCCCATCCAACTGCCCATCTGCGACGAGTTCGCGCTGGAGTTCCAAAAACTCCGCGTGCGTGCGGTAATGTGGACTAGGAGTTTGCACCTGCCCAAGCCCCTTGATGCCTGCCGATGCCAGCGGGTCCGCGGCGAAGACCAGGATAGGACTCCGTCCAAGTAATTCTGTGTCAGCAAGTTTGTCAAATATCCGATTGCCCATGTATGATTCCTTTTTTGTTTGAACTGATGCCCCTTCGGGTAGACGCGGTTTTTAGTTGCGCGCTTGGAAAGCGCGCCTAAGAGGGACATTTTGTGTTTACAACCGCGCTCATCACAACGTGCACACTCACAACACCTAGGGCCCTTGCGGTAGGCGCGGTTTGCAACCGCGCGCATCACGGTATGCACACTGACAACACTAAGGTCTCTCGCAGTAGGCGCGGTTTGCAACCGCGCTCATTACGACGTGCACACTCACAACGCGCGCCTAAGAGGGACATTTTGTGTTTCTCTTACAAAACACTCGTTGCATCGATGTCTATCATCAATTCAACGGCGTTGGATTTAATGGCCGGCGGCGGTTCGGCAGTGAGCTGCTGAACGCGCTGAGAGATAGCTTCAGCCGTTTCGCTGCGGAGCAAGAAGTGCCACCGAAATTTTCCTTCAATTTTGGATAGCGGCGCGGGCGCGGGTCCGAGAATTTCCACAGCGTCGCGATTGGAAATCGCGCCTACCGGGGAGTGCTGAAGTTGATTTAGCACGGCGTGCGCCGCCTCAATCACCGATTTTTCGTCTCTGCCGCGGAGGAGGAGCCGTGCCACACGCGAAAAAGGCGGATAGCGCAACACACCGCGCGCCGCTACCTCCTGTTCATAAAAACCGATATAGTCGTGCTTTTGTGCCGCTGTGATGCAGTAATGCTCCGGCATATAGGTTTGAACGATAACCTCGCCTGGAATCTCGGCGCGGCCAGAACGTCCGGCGACTTGCGTCAGCAGGCTGAACGTCTGCTCACTCGCCCGGAAATCAGGAAGATTTAAGGCCGTATCCGCCGCGATAACCCCGACGAGCGTGACGTTCGGAAAATCCAACCCTTTCGCAACCATTTGTGTGCCGATGAGAATGTCGATTTCCTGCTGCTGAAACGCCGCTAAAATCTGCTGATGCGCGTTCTTTCGCGCCGTGGAATCTGCATCGAACCGTTTGACATTCGCGGCCGGGAACGCCTTGCGCACCTCCTGCTCAATCGCCTCCGTCCCCATACCAAAATAGCGGATAGCCGGGCTACTACACTGCGGACATGCCGGATGCGTATCGCGTCGATGCCCGCAGTGATGGCAAACGAGTTTCTTCGTCTCAAAATGAAACGTCAATGAGATGGAACAGTTGCGGCACCGCTCAACGTAGCCGCAAGTTCGGCAGAAAACATAAGTCGAATGTCCGCGCCGATTCAGGAATAGGATAATCTGCTCCCGCTTCACGAGACGTTGCTCAATAGCGTTTCGGAGGAGCGCGGAGAAGATGGTGCGATTTCCACCTTTCAACTCGGCGCGCATATCAACGATATGCACCTCTGGCATCTCTCTATCCAACACCCGCGTAGGAAGGCTGAGGAGTTGATAAGCACCGTTGCGAGCGCGATGGAAACTTTCCAACGAAGGTGTCGCACTACCGAGTAGGAGCGCGCAATTCGCAAGTTCACTCCGCTTCTGGGCTACTTCTCGCGCGTGGTAACGCGGGGCAGTATCCGATTTATAGGAATCCGAATGCTCCTCGTCAATAATCATCAAACCGAGCTCTCTAACCGGGGCGAACACGGCAGAACGTGGCCCGATGACGATGGTGGCTTCTCCCTTTTGGATGCGATGCCAACTGTCATAACGTTCGCCGGTGCTCAGACGGCTGTGTAGCACCGCGACGCGCTCGCCAAACCGCCCGATAAACCGCGACGCAGTCTGCGGTGTCAATGAAATCTCCGGCACTAAGACGATGACAGACTTCCCGCTCTCCAAAATCTGCGCGATGGCCTGCATGTAAACTTCGGTTTTGCCGCTCCCGGTTACGCCGTGAAGGAGCAAAATCCGTCCCATCTCCGTAGACGCGCCAACACTGTCTCTCGAAGTCAATCGCGCCAGCGCATTCTGAATCTCCGCCAACGCCGCGGCTTGTGCCGGATTGAGCTGATAAGGTTTCGTCACTGCAACCGGTTGGCAGCTCAGGGGATTGCGCACCACGCGCGCCTGTGTAATTTGGATGAAGCCGCGTCTCTCAAGCGTGCGAAGCAGGGATACACTCGTGCGCACCTGTTTGGTGAGCTCTGCCGTGGCTATCGGCGCGTCTGCATCAAGCAGGATGCGCAGAATGTCCGCGTGTTTCGCAGAGGCTGGACGAACGCGCTCTCCACCGGGACTGCCCGTTTCCTCCGTGAGTCTCGCAATCTCCGCCGCAATCTCGTCCAGCGTTAACGCCAAGGAGGCCACCGTGGCAGTCCGCGCAGAGGCTTTCGGTTTGTGGGTGACGTAAACATCAACAACGCCTTTCTCACGAAGCGCGGAGATTTTCGGACGGAGATTCGTGTAACTGACACCGACGCGACGCGCAAGTTGGTTCGGGGACAGTTCACCCTCCGCCTCTAACAACGCGACAATCTCCTTTTGCACCCCTCTGACACTCGGTTTGTCACCTGCCTTGAGCTGCACACGCTGCTGTTTCTGGCTCCGCACGGCGGCCGGCACCGCGCAAAAGAGCGCGCTCCCCCACGAAGAAACGTAATAGTCCGCCATCCACCTCGTCAGTGCAAGCAGGCCTGGAGAAAACATCGGATGTTCATCAAGACAATCAGAAATGTTGCGGATTGCCCCAGGGTTCAAATCGGTTTCGGCTATCCGTTCAACGACAACGCCTTCCTGCGTGCTTCGACGAAACGGTGCCAGCACTCGGACACCCGGTTGCACAACCGCATCCAGACGCGGCGGCACGGCGTATGTAAACAGCTGATCTATCGCGAGTGGAAAGGCGATGTTGGCATAGAGCATTTTCTCTTCCTATTTCCTATCAGGTTCGGTAGGCGCGATTTCAAATTACGCCTACGGGAAATTATGCGAACTTGGTAACACTAACCCCGCAGCATGAGCTCTGTCTGCTCATCTTTAAAGTGACGTTCCGATTTGTGCCGCGATTTTACGCGCCACGGCAACTGTATCCTTTCGTTCAGAGACTCCGGATTCACAAAGTATCCATCATCAATCTGCCAGAATTGGAGACGCGGATAAGATACGCCGTTATGCTGGAATGTCCCCATGCTTTCCTGCATCGCCTTCATGCCGGTGCTGAGCGGCTCTACGGTGATGAAAATGCCAACCTGCGCTTTCGTTTCACGGATAGCATGACAGAATGCGCGCAGTGCAGATATGCTGGGTTTACCGGATTTGACTTCGGCGATAATGCGCGTATGCCGTTCTCTCTGGGTGCGAGCATCCCATACCCTCAAGGCACCGGTGCCATCAAAGCCACCATCGCCAACATTTGCTGTCGGTTCAAGCCCGATGCGCGTCACTGCCCAATTCGCGAAATCGTGATACTTTTTCCTGTCGCGTACCAGCAGCATCACTTCCTGTATATTCGTCGGATAGCCCGTAATCTCATAATCAACGGACGGTTCAAGGCCATGCCGCTCGCGTAGCCGTTTCTGCATCGGATCCAGCGCGAGGAGCGTCACATCAATCCCTATCCACTGCCGGTTCAGTGTTTCCGCCGCATCAATCGTCGTGCCGCAGCCGCAAAACGGATCGAGCACAATGTCGCCGGGGTTTGATGACGCTTCGATCATCCGTTCATAGAGGGCACGCGGCTTCTGCGTCGGATAACCGAGACGCTCCTTGGAAGTCGCACCAATCTGATTCATCTCACTACCGCGCAGATAGGTGAAGACATCGTCCATCGGTGTCCCGTCATCCCAATAGAAACGCTTCCATTCGCCATTCTTATCTTTCGTTCCATTCCTGCGATATTCTCGGCCATCCTCGTCTTGATACTTGAACATGTGTCTCGTATTTTCAGCGTATGGCATCCGTGGCTGATTGAACACGAAGGATGGCCCTTTGACGTAGCGCAGGATAATGTCGTGCTTGCGTTTGAAGTCTTGACGCGGGGCACTCCCTGCGGAGTAGTGCCAGACAAGCTCATTTCTGAAGTTGGCGACACCGAACAGGGCATCCATCAAACCTTTCAGGTAGTGGCTTGCCGTTGGATCGCAGTGTAAATACATGCTTCCTCTCGGATGGAGCACGCGGTGGAGTTCTAAGATACGTGGCCCCATGAAAGCGAGATACGCGCGCATGGCACTCGGCGCACCACTCGTTGCCTTCTGGAGAACGAAGTCGTATCCGATGAGCGCGTTGTTGAGCGCGGCGTAACTCTCCGAGGCCTGGGCGAGTCGCCCAATTTCACGCCGTGCGTCCTGTGCCGCATCGTCCCATGTCCACGTATCCACGAACGCTGTCCGCTGTGATTGCGACGCTTTCAAAAACGTGTTGTAGTTGCGGCCGCTGTTGAAAGGCGGGTCGGTGCAGACGATATGGACGCACCCTGTCGCCAATTCTCGCAAAATTTCAAGGTTATCACCGAAATAAATTTTTCGCATGATGCAGGTTACCCTTTGCAAAAGCGCGATGAAAAAATCGCGGTTATTCGGCTAAAAATGCCATCACCTTTTGGATATCCTCCCACACTTCGCGCTTCGCTTTGGGGTTGCGGAGGAGATATGCGGGGTGATACGTCGGCATTATCATCGGCGCGTTTTCCCGCTGTCCCGCGACACCGTAAGGCTGAAACTCTCCCCGAAGTGCCGTGATGCCTGTCTTCGTATTCAGCAACAACTGTGCGGCGAAACTGCCGAGTGCCACGATAACCTTCGGCTGAATGAGCGCGATTTGGCGTTCCAAATAGGGACGACACATCTCCACCTCATCGGGTTGCGGATTTCTGTTCCCCGGTGGCCGGCACTTCAGCACGTTCGCAATGTAAACATCGGCGCGCGGCATTTGCATCCCTTTCTCAATGATGTCTGTCAACAATTTGCCGGCCCTGCCGACAAAAGGTTCCCCCTGCCGGTCTTCGTCGGCACCGGGTGCCTCGCCGATGAACATTATGTCTGCGTTCGGGTTCCCAACTCCGAAAACGACGGTATTCCGAGTCGCGTGAAGCCCACATCGGGTGCAGCCTTGGGCATCGGCATCCAATTGGAGCAGGTCTAACGTAGCGTAAGGCGATTCCTGCTGCGGTTCCTGGAGTTCGGTGAAACCGAGTTCAAGTTGTTCTTGCACGTATTCCCTCACAGTAGCGACAAGTTGTAGGTATTCTTTTTTGAGGTTGGCTCTGTTCATGGCGGCATGGCGAGGGGCAGGCCCTCGCCCTACGATATTGATTCGTTTCGTCTCTGTCGGCGGTATTAATTCCGCAGCTCATGGATTAAGGAGAGTCCATCGAACCACGTGATATAGAGAAACAACGCAATCATGAGCACGACACTGACGCGCTGAACGAGGGCCTGTTTTTTCAGACTGAGAGGCCGCCCTCGGATTTTCTCAAAAGCGAAAAACATGAGTTGTCCTCCATCTGCGATAGGAATCGGTAACAAATTCACAACGCAGAGGTTAACGCTGATGAATCCGATGAAAAAGAGTGCGCTGGAGAAGCCTATATCAAACATGCGGCTCGTTATATTCGCAATGCCGATAGGGCCCGTGAGAAATTTCGGTGACACTTCTTGGCTGATGAGCTGCCGCAGCGTCCGTCCGATAGTCTCCACCGTCAGCCACGATGCCTCAAGGCCCTTTCCGAAGGCGGTAAACAGATTATACGTCGGCAAGTCTCGCGGCGGCGGCCCGAATGTCATGCCGCTGAGCGTTGCATTCCAACCGAACCCATACGGCACGCCTGTGGCTTCTACTACTTCATCCGAGGCTCTTGCGTGCGGTAAGAGCTCCACTGTGTCTCGCTTCCCATCGCGAATCAACCCGAGTTCAACACGTTCGCCAGCTCCCCATAATTGCGCTGAGAGCATCGCATTCTCCACCACCTTCCCATTGAGGCTGACTAGCGTGTCACCAGTGTGAACACCGGCGCCGGCGGATTCGGGAGGCACTACCGCGGTGAGTTCCCACTGCACTGGCACTTTTACCACCATCGCGATATCGCCGCGCCGAATACCGAGGTGGAGTTCTTCGGGGTGCCGCTGAACGGAGTGGTAGAGTGCCTGATAGTGCCTGGAAAGCCAATTCGCCTCCGGATGCCAAATTTGCGAATTGAACTGAGGCACGTTGTAGATTTTTTGTCCGTTGATTGTCTCAACCCGGTCGCCGGCTTGGATGCCGACTTGCGCCGCCAAACTACCCTCTGCCACCTCAGTCACCATCACCTTACTACGACTAATTACCTGAAGGACACCGCTGTCTCCGCGCGCGCCGCGGACACCTTCTGGGACAACAGTGAACGTTTGCTCGGTGCCGGTACGTTCCACAGTCACTTCAAGTTCCTGTTCGGGGCTCGTAAAAATGCGGGTGCGGAACGCTGTCCAATTTTCAATAGGCGCGCCGTTGATGGTTTTGATGATGTCGCCGGACTTCAACCCGCCGAGTGCACCTGGGCCATCTGGCGCGATTGTTCCAAGCTGAACCGCCTCTTTTTCCGTGCCGATACGCTGTCCGATCAGCCGCTCAATGAAGGTAGCAGAGGAGTTGTTCAAACCGAAGTTAAAAACAAGCCAGAACGCGAACACGCCGAATATCAGATTGACGGCGGGACCGGCGGCGACGACAAACGCACGACTGCCGAGCGGCGCGCTGCCGAATTCACCCTTCGCGCCTGTCTGCTCAGTCGGGTTCTCACCCTCCATCATCACGTAGCCGCCGAATGGCAGCACCGAAAGCCGATATTCTGTCCCGTCGTATTCAACCCCAAATAATTTCGGACCGAAACCGATAGAGAAGATGTTTACCTTAATGCCAGCCCGCTTCGCGGCTAAGAAGTGCCCCAGTTCGTGGATAAAGATTAGAAACCCAAGCGGGACAATCGCAAGCAACACTGTTTTTAGTTTTGGAAGAATTATCGTGATTGGCTCTAGAAGTTCCATGGGAGTTCACCTCATTAGATATTATTCTGTTTTTTGATGCATTCGCGTGCAGCCGATTTCGCCCAAGCGTCAACGGCGAGAATGTCGTCAAGGTTA
The DNA here is from genome assembly GCA_003635305.1 of Candidatus Poribacteria bacterium. GTDB lineage: Bacteria > Poribacteria > WGA-4E > WGA-4E > WGA-3G > AGPOR5. The sequence goes on from PYJE01000054.1 coordinate 7,335, forward strand.
GGACGCGGAATCACCGCGTGTTTATCCATAACGCTTCGCAGGATAGCTGGAATATCCGTAAACCGGATGCGGTTTGCCAGAAAAGCGTCTACCACCACCTCATCCGCGCTGCTGAGGACGACAGGGAGGGTGCCGCCGACTTCCGCCGCGGTATACGCCAGCGAAATGCACGGAAACTTGTCCACATCGACCGGTTCAAAGTGAAGCGTTCGCGCCGCAAGCAAATCTAAACGCGGCACCGGCGTAGCCAGCCGCCGAGGATAGGTTAAAGCATACTGAATCATAACGCGCATATCCGTCGCACCCAACTGCGCAAGTGTGCAACCATCTGTCCACTCCACCATAGAATGGACAATGCTCTCCCGATGCACCACAATGTTAATCTTCGACAACGGCACATCGAACAACCACTTCGCCTCGATAACCTCAAGCCCTTTGTTCATCATCGTTGCAGAGTCGATGGTAATTTTCGCCCCCATATCCCAGTTCGGATGCCGAAGTGCCTGTTGCGGTGTTACGTTCCGCAGTGCTTCCACCGGCATTGCGCGAAAGGGCCCGCCGGAGGCGGTAATCAAGAGTTGATGAATGTCCGCCTGCCGGGCGCGCTGTCCCTCTAAACATTGAAAAATCGCGCTCATCTCTCCATCAATAGGAATTAAGTTAACCCCTTTCGCACGCACCGCCTCCATCACTAGCGGCCCGCACATCACCATCACCTCTTTGTTCACAAAGGCGATGTCCTTGCCAGCGTCAATCGCGGCTAATGTCGGGAACAGTCCGGCACTGCCGCCGATTCCTTCTAACACCTGTGCCGCTTCGTCCACCGTTGCAACCGCTTGGAGTCCTTCGGTTCCTGCAAGCACCTCCGTGCCGTTCATGTCGCGGATGCGTTCGCGTAACTGCGCCGCTGCCGCGCGTTCGTTTAAAGCCGCCACTTTCGGGCGATGCGTCCGAATCTGTGCTTCAAGCGTGTCAACGTCTCGATTCGCCGCAAGCCCAACAACCTTGAATTCATCAGGATGTGTTTCAACGACGCTGAGCGCGTTCTTTCCGATGGAACCGGTGCTACCCAGAATGGCGATGTGCTTCATAAACGCGTCAATTCCATGTAATAATAGAGGACAGGCGTGCTAAAGATTAAACTGTCGCATCTGTCAAGAAATCCGCCATGCCCGGGAATAGCATCGCCGGAATCTTTCACACCGGCGGTGCGCTTAACGAGCGATGCACTCAAATCCCCAAGTTGTCCCAGCGCGCTCAATATCAGTCCAATAAACGCGGCGTTCGCCAATGAGAGCGTTTCGCGCAGAAGTATCGCACCGAGCGCGAGCCCCGCCAGCGTCCCCAAAACTAGCCCGGCGATAGTGCCTTCAACCGTCTTGCGTGGGCTAATCGGCGTGCCGAGTCTATGTCTCCCGACAGCCCTCCCAATGAGATAGGCACCGGTGTCACTCCCCCAAACCGTCCCCGCTAAGAGGAAGATGAGTTGTCTGCCTATCTCGTCGGTATTGCGTAGTAAGATAAGATGGTAGCCGACTCCCCACCCGATGATGAGAATGCCAGTCAACTTCAAGGCGACGGTTACCAACTCGCCTGCCACTTTTCCGCTAAAGATGCTTTCGGCGAAAACATAGATAAGGATACCCGTAAAGAAAGCAAGCAGGAGGTCCGGCGTGTCCAAACGGCGCGCGAAGAACGCCAAGAGACAGAACGCCAACGTGAGCAGCACCGGCACCACGGGATTCACACCGGGAGTCGCTCGCGGGCCCTCCTTAACGGGACGCGCGAGCCTGCAATACTCCACTTGCATCGCCGATGCAGCCGCAGACACAAGGACGAGGAACAGCCACTCTCCTTGATAAATAATCAAGAGGACAAGCGGAACCAACACAACAATACTCAGGGCTCGCCGCCAAAACATAGTTATCTTACGCAGTTCCCCCCGCGCACGGGACTGCTTCCTTTCCGGCTTCGTGCGTCGCTACGGACTAGGTTTCCAACAACTCTGATTCCTTCGCTTCCGTGAGTTGGTTAATCTCGTTGATGTAGGTATCCGTGAGCCGTTGGACCGGGTCTGCCTCGGCACGCCCGCTTTTTTTATCGCCGCCACGGCCGCGACTTTTTCGTCCGGACGCGCCCGTGTCGGCACCTTCTAGTTTTTTGATGGCATCGTTCGCGTCGCGGCGAATGTTGCGGATTGCAACGCGGCCCTCCTCCGCCAATTTCCGCACAACCTTGGTTAACTCCCTCCGACGTTCAGTCGTGAGTTCAGGAACCAAGATACGGATGACGTTGCCATCATTGCTCGTGGAGAGCCCTAAATCGGAAAGGGCTATCGCTTTCTCAATGTCTTTAATCAGCGTTTTGTCCCAGGGCTGAATAACGAGCAGCCGCGGTTCCGGTGTCGTCACTGTGCCAACCTGGTTGAGTGGGCTTTTGGTACCGTAATAATTCACGGTGACCTGGTCCAAGAGCGCGGAGGTGGCACGCCCGGTTTGCACATGCGACAACTTTGCCGCCGTCGCCTCCACGGTTTTCTTCATCCGGGACTCAGTCTGTTGCATAACTTGTTGCATCTCAATCAACCTCAACGAATCGACACGCGCTCGGAGGTAATACCAAGAAGCTGCCCCCTCCAAACGCGCCTACGGGTTTACTGTCCAAGCACGTAGAGGACAAAGCGTTTGACGACGATATTCTCGCCGAGTTGGGCGATTGCGTCTTTGACGAGGTCCTCGATAGTCTTGTCGGTATCGCGAATATAGGGCTGCTGGAGCAGGCAGGTCTCCGAGTAGTATTTAGCGATGCGCCCCTCAACGATGCGTTCGGCGATGTGTTCGGGTTTGCCCTCCTGCACCGCCTGCGTTCTCAGAATCGCCTTCTCCGATGCCAACTCCTCGGCCGGAACTTCTGCTGCGCTAACATACCTCGGCTTTGCCGCGGCGACTTGCATCGCTATCTCCTTCGCTAAGCCTTGGAACTGCTCCGTCCGCGCGACGAAATCTGTCTCGCAATTCAGTTCAACTAACGTGCCAACGCGGTTGCCGGGGTGGATATAGGAGACGATTAAGCCTTCCTCGGTGGCCCTACCGCCTTTGACTTCGGAGGCTTTCAGGCCCTGTTCCCGCAACTTCTGAATTGCCTTGTCCATGTCGCCGTCCGTCTCTGCTAGTGCCTTTTTGCAATCCATGATGCCGGCACCAGTGCGCGAACGGAGCGCGCTCACCATTTTTGCTGTAATTGCCATGTTTTCTCCAATAAACGCGCTGTAGGAGCGCGCAATTTGACTGCGCGCACAACCAAACGGAACTTGTACGCGCAACCCTCGGGCATATCTACCCTACCTTCTGGGGGCCCTGCCTCTCCGACGCTGACGCGGCGGCCGGCTGGAACGTTGTTCTCCCTCCCCGATTGCCTCCGGCTCCGCGGACAGATCGGCTTCAGTCAGCATCGCAGCACTCTCTTCTTCATGCCGTTCGGTTGCGGCAACGACATCTACCGACGATGCTTCTTCCAAGAGGGTGCTAGGTTCAGAGACTTGCGCGCCTTCCAACGCGTCACCACGCCCCTCAATCACTGCATTCGCCATCACTTGGCAGATGAGACTAATCGAACGGATAGCATCATCGTTGCCCGGAACAGGCAAATCAATCGGATCCGGATCGCAGTTGGTATCAACGATAGCGATAATCGGAATACTCAGTTTATTCGCCTCGGCGACAGCGGTGTGCTCCTTCCGCGTATCTGTCACGAAAACCACATCAGGCAGCCGCCGCATCTCCCTTATGCCGCTGAGGTTGTTGTTCAGTTTCCCCTTCTCGCGTAGGAGTCGTATCACCTCTTTTTTCGGCATCTGATCAAAGAGGCCGTTCGCTTCATCGGCATCAAGCTGCGACAGCCGGCTGACGCTCTTCCGGATAGTTTGGAAGTTAGTCAACATGCCGCCTAACCAGCGGTGATTGACGTGATACATCCCACATCGTCCCGCCTGTTCCTTCACGGCATCTTGGGATTGCCGCTTTGTTCCGACGAACAAAATCCCACCGCCGCGCGAGGCAATGTCTTGCACAAACGCTACAGCCGTCTCCAGCATGCCCAGCGTCTTTTGCAAGTCAATGATATAAATCCCGTTCCGCTCGGCGAAGATGTATTCCGCCATCTTCGGATTCCAGCGGCGGGTTTGGTGCCCAAAATGAACTCCGCATTCAAGGAGCTCTTTCATTGTAACTGCCAAAGTAACCTCCTCATAGCGCGCAGTAACAGCACGCCTATGGGGTTCGCAGGAATTGTCTTAAGCAACACCTGCCGGGTTTTCACATCCACCTCTTTCATATTTGCAACAGACTCTCAAAGATACGAGAGAACCCGCCGTGCAAATCGGGAGGTGTGTCGTCTAAAGAACGCGGCGCACCAAATTGCAACGCCGCAGACGCTTTTATTCGCGCCATTAATATTTTACCACAAAAACGTGGCAATTGCAAGTTGACATACTCCCGCACGCTAAAGCGTGGGGATGCTTTTGACGGCTTTCCTCACGCGCTCGTGCGACTGAATTCTGGGATGTGTGACGGTTTTCCGTGCCACGCGCACGATGCTCGGCAAGCCAAGTCTAACACGTACTCTCCACAGTGGACGATGCCCCGCCCACATAACGATTAGGTGAGAGACAGCAGGATTTACACGACTTACAGGATTTACAGGATAAGAGGGCTTACGTTAACGAACGCCTCTTCATCGTGCTTAATCTTGCTCATCTTGAAAATCCTGCTTCCGATGCCGCATTACCCGTCTTTCGGCGGTTTGCCTCTCGGCGATGTTTTACAGGAATCACCTGTCACCTGCTATCCGAATACCACTTCGGCGGACGGGACCCACACAAGGACTGTGCGGGGTGGTATGCCCATCCGACAGGTATGCAAATGATACCATGGAACAACTTTTTTATCAAGTCGTTAATCAACTGCGATGTTAACTTTTCATGCCTGACGCAAACGCAAATTCTCCGCCGGTAGGCGCGGTTGCAAACCACGCCTACCGGGCTCGCGCCGCGTCGCAATGAAGTCGTCGTCACTGGGGTAGACGCGGTTGCAAACCATGCATACCGGGCTCGATCCGCGTCCATCTTCTTTTTATACCATAAATTTCAGTCCGTTGTCAAGAAAAATCATGAAAAATATAGTTATCAACCTCAAGGTTGGATTTTACGTCTATATTTTATGATTTATTCCCAATGCCGCGGAGAACTAAACGCTCCCGGCTACAGGAGGCAAAGTTCCCAATTGCAAGGATTTGTTCAGCGGGAGAGATGGCAGCGGCTGCTCAAACCTATCGCGGCACATTGCCAGACATCCCCAAACGCAATTCAGATAGAGCCCATACAGCACGGCACTCGGCAGAGAGAGAACGTCTGCCGCCTCGTCATCGGCACGGAAAGTTACTTGCTGAAACAGCATGACATCACCGCACCGGCTGTTGAAGCGGGACATACACCTCTCCAAACCGAGGCCACCGTGTTATCCACGTTGCACAGAAGCGGATGCCGCGTGCCCAAGGTGGTTTGGAAATCCGACCTTTTGCAAGGATTGCTATTGGAATGGTGTGGCGAAGACACGCTGGATACCCTCGCGCAACGTCATCAAAGCGCGCATCCCCCTGCCGTTGTGCAGCAGGTGCTAAAAGAACTGTGTCAGATGGAGACAAGTTTTTTGGAAAATGCCGAATTTTTCAAACCTTACGTATTCGGTTTTGATAACCGCGCGACTTTGGAACGCTTGTTGGAACAAGGGAAAAGGACGCTCGGCTATCTTCTCACTCCTGTCAGTGGCAAAGTCCAAAACGCGTGGCACGCGCTTTCTGTCCGCTTACTGGATACCCCAACGACATTAGGCGCGCTGGACTACAATGCCCGGAACGTTGTCGTCGCCAACGGAAAACCGACTTTTATTGATTTCGCGAGCATCGGGTGGGATTGGCAGGAGAGGCGGCTCGTGCAACTCCTCAATAGTATCGGAGCCTTCACGGAAGGCGCGAATTTTGTCTCACTACTTGACAGAGAACTCGTTCATCATTACGCAACATGGGTTGCGACACACCGAGAAACCCTTGCACCTTCGGACATCGCGGCGCGGGTAGATGCGCATCACCTGTTGTTTTACATGTCAGTGGTGCATCGACTTTTGCGAGCGGCGGCGCGCACCGAAACAGTTGACAGCCAAATGCTGCTGCACGCTTGGGGCGATACACGTGCCAGATTTCAACGCGCACTAACGTTGATTGCCACCGCCGATTTGAGCGACGATGTCAACGTCAACGTCATCCGGACTTGCGTTTGTAATCAGTTTAAACGTCAGTAGATTAACAGGCTGAAGAAACACGGTGTTTGATACGGAAACCTTAGGTATCTACCCCCCTACGGGGCGGAGGATACCTAAATCCTGAGCAGGATTAACACGATTCACACGATGCACAGGATAAGAGACTTCCGTTCACCTCCGTTTTCCTCTTCATCCTAAGCAGGATTTTCACGATTTTCACGATGAACAGGATTAGGTTCTTGGTGCACCGAAGGTGTCTTTCTTAATCCTGTTCATCGTGTCTTCTCTTGCAAATCCTGCTCATATCTTGAACATCCTGCTCAAAAGAGCTCGTTTATTTCCTAGCACTTCAGACGAGCCCGAACTACTCAGGTGAATAGGGTATAATGGTTTGGGCAAGCGTCGCAAGAAACTGCTCCACCTCTGGCGTTGAGAGTTTGGGCGAACTGCCCACAGGCGTGCCTTGTAGACTAGCAACCGCAGTCTGGTAAGATTTCAGCGCACCGTAAAGTTGCTCAAGCTCAACTTGCCGATTCCGCATAGCCTCGCGAACACTCGCAAATTGCGTGACTATCCGTTCTTGCGGAATACCGTCCGGGCGGTTTGTCAGCACGTGCTTCTCAACACCGTTCAGCGCGCGTTCTGCCATCCAGTGCCGCAAGCCCTCAACCCCGCCGACCCGGGTGTAAACAAACGCACCGGCGATAAGAGTCACAGCGGCAATCGCCAGCAAAAACATC
>PYJE01000054.1:14408-14591 GCA_003635305.1 Candidatus Poribacteria bacterium
AACCCATAAGTCTCGTAATTTTTGTTCCGCCGGGTTTTCTGCCCAGACGAAGGGCGCTAGAGGGCGGGTGATGTAAATCCACGCTTCAATAGTGAATCCATTTTTTTGCAGGTTAATATCAAAATCGCGGGAGTCAGTGACAAAAGCGAAGTCACCAGGAGCGTAAATTTGGAACCATCCGCC
>PYJE01000054.1:14611-15033 GCA_003635305.1 Candidatus Poribacteria bacterium
ACAGAAGAAAACGGGAGATAAATCGCATGCTAATAGTCCTCTGAGCAAGCCATGAATCGGTTTCCTTGTTCTTTTAGCGGACCGGATGCAGCGTAGGTTACCCCAACTACATGCCATTCCCATTGTCTAAAGGCATGGGCATCTCCTGCTTTCTCGGTAAAGCCATCTACATTATACAACAACCGCAAAATGAAGTCAAGGAAATTTTGACAATATCACTCAGCAGAATCCACAACGGATTAGCCCTTGAGCGGTATCCTGTTTCTGCGAGGTTGCATGCCGTAGGCGCGGTTTTCAACCGCGCCGCTCCTCCTTTGAGCGGTATCCTGTTTTTGCGAGGTTCCTAGCAGCAGCACGTGTGCCGATTCTATAGTGACATTTCCCTCGGTTTATCGGTGCATTGCGGTGCTGCGCCTTCTGGG
>PYJE01000054.1:15053-37455 GCA_003635305.1 Candidatus Poribacteria bacterium
GAGGTGCATGATTTTCGAGAGCGTCGTCGGTAAATCGTAGACTGGACCGTTGATGTTGCCGGTGTGGAGATCGGTGCTGATGACATCGGAGATGAAGCCTTGCTCCATTGCGCGCTGCGCGATTTCATACCGAAAACTCCCTCCGCCATGCCCAACATCGAAGATAACCCCGTCCTCACGCGCCTTCCATGCTTCCGGAATCACGCGCCCTTTCTCATCAACGATGTTATCACCATTGCCTTGGAAGCAGTGCGTCAGCACATCGCCCGGACGCAACAGTGCGAGAACATCAGGAAGCGGCACGCCAGCACCGATATGGCACATGACCGGCGTGCAAGCCTGTTCCGCCGCCTGAATCGCGAGTTTCAGCGGCTCTACCCCGTTATCTCCCACTTGCATTTTACCTTGCCGCACCTTCACACCCACGGTAATATCGCGATGCTTTTGTAACGTCTCCGCAACACGGACAGGATTCGCATAAGCCAAGTCGTGCATTTCCCCCACGGGGCCATAGATAAGCCCAATCCCAGAAATATGGATATAGGTGAGGTGCTCTGTTTGAGCAGGCTTCGCGATAAATTCCTTGAACCCCGGAAACGTCACCCAACTCGGACTGCCAGCATCAACCACCGTGGTAGTGCCTGCGGTTGGACAGACAGCATCGGCGCGAATCCCCCACGTTGTCACGCTGTGATAGACATGCGTGTGGATATCAACAAGCCCGGGAGTGACATATTTATCCCTCACAAAAACGGTGTGCGCGGCGGAGTCTTTCGGAATATCAGGTTCAATCGCGGCGATGAGTCCATCGGCGATAGCGACATCACACTTCGCATTCAAACCTTGTGCGGCATCAATGACGGTGCCACCCTTGAGCAGCATGTCGTATTTCATATCTTCTGTCCTCCCCTCCCCACCGTTGCTGAAAATAGCTCCTATCCTTTCACAACGCCAATCGGCCGGAGGCGTGCGACGCGGCGCGAGAGTCCCGCTTCGTCCACGACGCGGACAACCTCATCAACATCCTTGTAAGCCTCGGAGACTTCTTCCTGAAGGGTGCGTCTGCCTTCGGCGCGCACGAAGATGCCTTGTGCTTCCAAATCAGCGCGAATAGAACGCCCCTTCGTCAACGCTATCGCCTTCCGGCGAGAGAGGAGCCGGCCCGCGCCGTGGCAGGTAGTCCCCCAGGTCTGCGCCATCGCGCCCGGATTCCCGACAAGCACGTAAGAGGCAGTGCCCATATCGCCAGGAATTAGCACCGGTTGCCCTACCTTTTGATATTTATCGGGAATCTCCGGATGTCCCGCGGGGAAGGCACGCGTCGCGCCTTTGCGATGGACGAACAACTCCCGTTCCTCCCCATCTACCATGTGTTTCTCAAACTTCCCGATGTTATGCGCGACATCGTAGACGAGCTCCAAGCCGAGTTCGTCCTCTGTCGTCTCCAAAAACTGCATGAACGTCTGCCGGACGAGATGCATAATGCACTGCCGATTGTTCCACGCGTAGTTCGCGCCGCACGCCATCGCCGTGATGTAATCCTGTCCCTCTTTTGAGTTAATCGGCGCAGAGGCGAGCTGCCGGTCTGGCAGATTAATCCCATAGCGTTCGGCAACTTTCACCCAACTTTTGACGTGTTCATCGCAAATCTGATAGCCGAACCCGCGCGAACCCGTGTGAATCATAACACAGACGTTCCCCTCGCTCAATCCCATCGCCGCAGCCGCCTCCCGGTAAAAAATCCGATCGACGACTTGGACTTCAAGGAAGTGGTTCCCCGAACCGAGCGTGCCGAGTTGATTTTTGCCGCGCTCCAAAGCGCGCTGACTGGCGGCACCGGCGTTCGCGTGTTGCAGAAACCCGGCGGCTTCCGTAAAGTCAAGATCTTGCGGGTGCCCATAGTCGCGCTCAATCGCCCACAGCGCACCCTTTTCTAACATCTGCCGCTCTTCCTGCAACGTCAGTCGAATTTTGCCGCTAGAACCGACACCGCACGGCACATTTTCAAACAGTTTGCCGACAAGTGCTTTCGTCTTGCCCTCTAACTGTTTGACATCAAGGTTCGTCCTGACAAGGCGCACGCCGCAGTTGATGTCGTAGCCAATGCCGCCGGGCGAGACAACGCCATCAGCACTCGGGTCGGTGGCGGCAACACCGCCGATGACGAAGCCGTAACCCCAATGCAAATCGGGCATCGCAAGCGAATGCTTGACAATACCGGGCAAGTGTGCAACGTTCGCGACTTGCTGCAGTGCCTCCTCGCTCTTCGCCTGTTCCAGCAGTTTCTCGTTGGCATAGACGATGCCATCAACGCGCATCCCTTTCTGATGACTTTTCGGAATACGCCAACGGTAATCGTCAATTTTTTGAAGAGTTATGTTCGGGGTTGACATAATCATCACCTCCTTTTCAACAAATCGGCGGCAACACCGGCAAATCCATCCATCGCCGATTTTTCCACGATGCCATACCTTTTTCTGCCAATTGCACCCCCTTCGCGCCCGCAAGGAGCGTCCACGGAAACGGTGTATCGGCAACCACGTGCTTGAGGAACAACTCCCACTGCGCTTTGAAGGCGTTCTCGTAGGTTTCCTGGTCTGGCACCTTGAGCCAGCCATCAAAGAACCGAATCGGTTGTTCAATATCTGGATTCCAGACAGGACGTGGTGTCGCAGAGAGCGGCTGAATCCAGCACTCTCGCAAACCTGCGACAGCTGAACCGTTCAAGCCGTCTACCTGTATTGTCAACAGCTCATCGCGTCGCACCCGGACTGCCCACGATGAGTTAAAGTGCGCCACGATGCCACCCGCCAATTCAAACGTCGCATACGCCGCATCCTCTGCCGTGCAAGCGTAAGGGCAATTCTCTTCGTCCCATCGCTTCTCAAGATGCGTCGCGGCGAAACAAGAGACTCCTTTCACTTCACCGAACAGATTGTCAAGAACATATCGCCAATGGCTGAACATATCCAGAATAATCCCGCCTCCCTCTTCGGCGCGGTAGTTCCACGAGGGACGCTGCGTCGGGATAGCATCCCCTTGGAAAACCCAATAGCCGAATTCGCCCCGGATAGCGATAATCTTCCCGAAAAAATCGGCATCAATGAGACGTTTCAGTTTGCGCAGACCGGGCAGCCAGAGTTTATCCTGAACAACCCCGTTTTTGACTTCCGCCTTGACTGCTGCTTCATAGAGCGCGTAAGCATCCGCTGTTGACGTGGCCGTGGGTTTCTCGCAGTAGATATGCTTGCCCGCCGCAATCGCTGCCTGCACTGCATCCACACGGCGCGACGTAACCTGCGCGTCAAAATAGACAGGATACGCCGCATCGGCGAGGACCGCGGCAACATCCGTGCTCCACTTCTCGACACCGGAAACCTCCGACAACTTCTCAAGTTTCGCCGGATTCCTGCCGACAAGAACTGGGTCTGGAATAATCACCTCGCCGTTATCTAGGGGGATACCGCCTTCTTTGGCAATCGCCAAAATCGAGCGGAGGAGGTGTTGGTTCGTGCCCATCCTGCCGGTGACACCGTTCATGATGATGCCGACGCGGTGGACGTTTTGGTTCTGATTCTTCATGTCTATCCTTCTGAATGCCTCAACGGACAAATCTAGCAATCTGTCCTTACAGACGCGCAACAACTACGGGTTATCAGCGCATTGCGGTGCCGCGCCTTCTAGTAGCGGCGGCGCGCCCACGCTAACCTTTGGGAGTGTGTCCGCTGACTCTCGTGACAGTCGGGGCAATCTGCGCTCATCGCCTTTTGAGTTTGCCCCACGTTGTCGTTAACCTATTTCGCGGCTGAACCTCCAAATAGTCGCCTTTGTAGCGTAAGTGATGTCCATTTCCACTAGCATCGCCCCACTTGGAATCCCCCATCTTTTCAAAATCAAAATGCCAGAGAGCAATAGTGTGTTCGTCCGGCTCAAAGGGGCCTTCCGGGATTTCCGTGACATCACTCCATTCATTCGCGTTTAGCTCCTCTTTCGGATAACGGATAATATCTGAAACGCGGACTTCATCAATCATCCCAGCAGTGAAGGGGTTCCAGAGCCATTTCTTATCAATGTCACCGCTGGGAGGCCCTTCCCCTCCACCTACAGAGAATACGCCATCGGTATTGTTTAAGTCCTGCAGCCCTATCCTATTCAGATAAAGGGAACCCCGAAGTTTGTTATCAACAACAAGTTGATAATAATCTTCGGCAAACATGACAGAAAGGTAGTGCCATTGATTCATTTGCAGCAAATGCCCCGGAAAACTAAAGGTGTGTGAGAATCCCGGGCCCTGCAGTAGAAAACGCGCCCGATGGTTCGGTAAGATGGACAACCGATAACTGTCAGCCTTCTCAAAAACAACCCATAAGTCTCGTAACTTTTGTTCCGCCGGGTTTTCTGCCCAGACGAAGGGCTCTAACGTCCGGGTGATGTAAATCCACGCTTCAATAGTGAATCCATTTTTTTGCAGGTTAATATCAAAATCGCGGGAGTCAGTGACAAAAGCGAAGTCACCAGGAGCGTAAATTTGGAACCATCCGCCGCCTGCAGGCGAGGGAGGTATTTCGACAGCAAACGTTTCCGTTGCCAAGAAGCATAAAGACAACAGAAGAAAACGGGAGATAAATCGCATGCTAATAGTCCTCTGAGCAAGCCATGAATCGGTTTCCTTGTTCTTTTAGCGGACCGGATGCAGCGTAGGTTACCCCGACTACATGCCATTCCCATTGCCTAAAGGCATGGGCATCTCCTGCTTTCTCGGTAAAGCCATCTACATTATACAAAAACCGCAAAATGAAGTCAAGGAAATTTTGACAATATCACTCAGCAGAATCCACAACGGATTAGCCTTTGAGCGGTATCCCGTTTCTGCGAGGTTGCATGCCGTAGGCGCGGTTTGCAACCGCGCCGCTCCTCCTTTGAGCGGTATCCTGTTTCTGCGAGGTTCCTAGCAGCAGCGCGTGTGCCGATTCTATAGTGACGTTTCCCTCGGTTTATCGGTGCATTGCGGTGCAGCACCTTCCGGTAGCGGCGGCGCGTCCACACCCGCTTTCGGGAGTGTGCCAGCCAACTCTTGCTTCCAGTGCGCAACATCACCGGCCGGACCGTAGCAGTAAATCATCTGCATCGGCGTATCGCCGGTGTTCGTCAACTGGTGGAAAACCCACGATGGAATAAAGACAGTCTGGCCGGCAGAGAGCGTCTGCCGTTCCTCACCGAGGCACATTTCACCCGCGCCTGCAACGATGAAGTAAATTTCCTCTTGTTCGTGGTTGTGCCACGGAACTTGTCCACCGTTCGGTTCTAACGTGACAAATCCCATACAAAATTCGTCTATCTGAATCGGCGAGGCACCCCCAACGAGGTTTTTAGTTGTTCGGCGGGCCGGATAAGTGCGCCCATCCATTGCGTTTACATCTGCGATAAGCATGATAGCATATCCTTTTTCGGTGCGATTTTGCGCGCTTGGAAAGCGCGCCTACCAAGCAGAAGTTTGCGATTTCGCGTTATGCAAAAAGTTCCGCCACCGGGCAAGAGAACCCTTCCACGACATCCTCACCAGTGAGCGTATCGTTTCGCGGCAGCAACTTGATGTCTGTTTCCGAACGATACACCATCACTGTCTTTGACTTCGGCTCAACCACCCATACCAACTGCGTGCCAGCTGCCAGGTAGGCAAACGCCTTTTCCACAATCCGGTTTAACACGTCTGTCGGGGAGACCACCTCCACGGCGAGGTCTGGCGGAATAGGCGATGCCTTATCTGTGTCGTCGGGGATGCGTGCCTTGGATACAAACGCAATGTCCGGAATCAGCATCCGTTCGCCAATCCGAAATCCGGTGTCTGACGAATAGATATCCCCCAACTGATTTTCACGAACGTGCGAACCTAGCGACAAAATAAGACTCGTATTAATCTTGCCATGTTTCAGGGACGTAGGCATCCTGGGGATTAATTCTCCGTTAACGTATTCGCAACCATCCAAATCACTTTGGAGGAATTCTTCCAACGTCATCTTGGCAGACTCCAGAGGAATCCCCTCGGATGCGAGCGGTGGAGGTGGATAGGCACCGGCAAGCGGCGCGCTGATTTCTTGCGCATGCATGTTTTTATCCCTCCGCAATGCGTTGATTTTGGAACTATGCAAACAGTTCCGCCACCGAGCAAGAGAACCCTTCCACGACATCTTCACCGGCGAGCGTATCGTTTCGCGTCAGCAACTTGATGTCTGTCCTTGAACGGTAAACCGTCACTGTTTCAGATTTCGGTTTCAGCACCCACACCATCTGCGTGCCAGCTGCCAGATAGGCAAACGCCTTCGCCTCTATCCGTTCCGACATGTCTGATGGGGAGACTACTTCCACGGCGAGGTCTGGCGGAATCGGCGATGCCTTATCTGTGTCTTCAGGAATGCGTGCGATTGACACAAACGCAATATCCGGGATGAGCATCCGTTCACCAACGCGGAACCCTGTGTCTGCCGGATAAACATCCCCCAACTCATTCTCATAGACATGCGGCAGTAATCGCAAAAGGAGTTTTGAAATAATCTTGCCGTGTTTCAGTGACGTAGGCATCCTCGGTATTAATTCTCCTTCAACGTATTCGTATCCCTCCAAACCGCTTTCGAGGAATTCCTCCAACGTCATCTTGACAGACTCCAGAGGAACCCCCTCGGATGCGAGCGGCGGCGATAGATACGCGCCTGAGAGCGGCGCGCTCACTTCTTGTGCATGCATGGTTTTATCCCTCCGCAATGCGTTGATGTTGGAACTATGCAAAGAGTTCCGCCACCGGGCAAGCAAACCCTTCAACGACATCTTCACCGGTGAGCGTATCGTTTCGCGTCAGCAACTTGATGTCTGTCTCCGAACGATACACCATCACCGTCTTTGACTTCGGCTCAACCACCCATACCAGTTGTGTGCCAGCTGCCAGGTAGGCAAACGCTTTCTCCACAATCCGGTTTAACATGTCTGTCGGGGAGACTACTTCCACGGCGAGGTCTGGCGGAATGGGCGATGCCTTATCCGCGTTTTCGGGTATCCGTGCCTTGGACACAAACGCAATATCCGGGATGAGCATCCGTTCACCAACGCGGAACCCTGTGGGTGCAGGATAGACATTCCCCAACCGATTCTCATCAACGTGCTGAAATAAGCGCGAACCGAGTTTGAGGCTAATCTTGCCGTGTTTCAGTGACGTAGGCATCCTGGGGATTAATTCTCCGTTAACGTATTCGTATCCCTCCAAATCGCTTTCGAGGAATTCCTCCAACGTCATCTTGACGGGGGCCGGCGGTGCGCCCTCCGGCACGAGCGGTGGAGGTGGATAGGCACCGGCAAGCGGCGCGCTGATTTCTTGTGCATGCATTTCTCATCCCCCATCATACGCTTTTCAAGGCGATATTTGATAGGCGCGCTTGGAAAGCGCGCCTACCGGCAGTTGTCATCTTTCAAGGCGATATTCAGTAGGCGCGCTTGGAAAGCGCGCCTACCGGCAGTTGTCATCTATTCTGCTTCAATTACCGCCTGCGCCGCCGCAAGACGCGCAATCGGCACGCGGAACGGAGAACAGGACACGTAATTGAACCCTAACCCATGGCAAAACTTCACGGAACTCGGTTCGCCACCGTGTTCACCACAGATACCGACTTTGAGCTCGGGGCGCGCTGAACGTCCCTTCTCAGTCCCAAGTTGCAAGAGAGCCCCGACACCGTCCTGGTCCAAGACTTGGAACGGGTCATACTCTAGCACACCGTTGTCGACATACTCGCCGAGGAATTTCTCCGCGTCGTCGCGGCTCATCCCGAACGTCGTCTGCGTCAAATCGTTCGTGCCGTAAGAGAAAAACTCCGCCTCCCCGGCGATGCTGTCCGCAGTAATCGCAGCGCGCGGCAACTCAATCATCGTGCCCACGAGAAAGTCAATGTGAACCCTCGCTTCCTCAAAGACGGCCTTCGCCGTATCAACGACTACCTTGCGCTGTAAGGAGAATTCGTTGATATGCCCGACGAGCGGAATCATAACCTCCGGCAACACCTTAATCCCGCGCCGCGTGACATCCACTGCAGCTTCAAAAATAGCGCGCGCCTGCATCACGGTTATCTCCGGATACACAATGCCGAGCCTGCAACCACGATGTCCCAACATCGGGTTAAACTCGTGCAACTCCTCCACGCGCTCACGCAGTTTCTGCGCCGAAACTCCGAGACGTTCCGCAAGTTCATCGATTTCTGCCGCCGTTTTCGGCAGGAACTCGTGCAGCGGCGGATCGAGGGTGCGGATAGTCACCGGATAACCCGCCATCGCTTCAAAGATGCCGATGAAGTCCGACTTCTGGTGCGGCAGCAGTTTTGCAAGAGCACGTTCACGCTCCTCCGTGTTATCAGCGAGAATCATCTCGCGCACCGCATCAATGCCCGTGCCGAAGAACATGTGCTCAGTCCGGCAGAGCCCAATCCCTTCCGCGCCAAAGCCTCTAGCGTTTTTCGCATCCTCAGGCGTGTCCGCGTTCGTGCGCACATCCAACTTGCGAACCTCATCTGCCCATTCCATGAGCGTTCCGAACTGTCCACTCAATTCCGGTTGAATCAGATCGACCCGGCCGCTAAGCACATCACCGGTGGAACCGTTCAACGTGATGTAATCGCCTTCGGCGTAACGTTTCCCTTGGGCATAAAACTCGCGCGCGTCTTCGTGAATGAAGAGGGCACCGCAGCCAGCCACACAACATTTCCCCATCCCACGCGCGACGACAGCGGCGTGGCTTGTCATGCCACCGCGGGCAGTGAGGATACCTTCCGCAGCATCCATCCCACCGATATCCTCCGGCGAAGTCTCAGCGCGAACCAGAATCACCCTCTCACCCGCAGCAGCAAGCTCCTCCGCACGCGTCGCCGTGAAAACCACCTTGCCGACAGCAGCACCCGGCGAAGCAGGTAAGCCTTGCGCGATAACCTCAACAGTAGCACGCGGATCGACGCGCGGATGCAGGAGCTGATCCAAGTCACCAGCCGGCACTCGTGTCAAAGCCGTGTTTTTGTCTATCAACCCCTCCGCAACCATCTCCACCGCAATACGGACAGCAGCCTGCCCAGTCCGTTTCCCACTTCGCGTCTGAAGCATGAAGAGCTGTCCATCTTGAATCGTGAACTCAACATCCTGCATATCGCGGTAGTGCTTCTCAAGCCGCTGCCCGATATCCACCAACTGCGAATAAGCATCAGGCGAAAGGTTCTGCAATTCAGCAATAGGAAGCGGCGTGCGAATACCGGCGACAACGTCTTCCCCTTGCGCATTCATCAAAAATTCACCGTAAAATACGTTCGCACCGGTAGACGGATTGCGCGTGAAGGCAACGCCTGTGCCAGAACTGCCACCCATATTCCCGAACACCATCGCTTGGACATTCACGGCAGTGCGGCCGAGCTCCTCCGAAATATCGTTGAGGCGGCGATACGTGATAGCGCGCGGATTGCCTGAGGACTCAAACACTGCGTCCCGCGCCATGTCTAATTGCTCGCGCGGCACATCCGGAAAATCGCGCCCTGTCTTCCGTTTAATAATCTGTTTGAATTCGTGAACAAGTGCCCGCAAATCGGCGGCATCAAGCTCCGTATCCAACGTCACACCCTTCGCAGTCTTCCGCTCTTCAAGCAAATGCTCAAAGTCATCATGAGCTACCCGGAGCACGACGTTGCCGAACATTTGAACAAAGCGGCGATACGCATCGTAAGCGAAGCGTTCGTTATCAGAACGCGCAATGAGCCCCCTCACCGTGTCATCGTTCAAACCGAGGTTCAAAATGGTATCCATCATCCCCGGCATCGAGACAGCGGCACCGGAACGAACAGAAAGGAGCAGCGGATTCTCCGCATCGCCGAACTTGGCGTTCATCGCCGTTTCCACTTTCTGCAGGTTCTCGTCAATTTGCGCATCCAGCCCATCGGGATACTGCTTCTCGTTTTCGTAGTATAGTTTGCAGACCTCGGTGGAGATAGTAAATCCGGGCGGCACAGGAACACCGAGGTTCGTCATCTCTGCAAGGTTCGCTCCTTTGCCGCCGAGGTGGAGCCGCATCGTCGCATCGCCCTCCCCTTTACCGGCACCAAAGAAGTAAACATACTTCGGTTGTGTCATCAAAAAGCCTCCTTCATCATAAGAGAGGTGCACGCTTGAAAACGCGCAACATGAGTTTATCGGCATGCGCTAACAGCGCGCCTACCGGCGGTTAGATGGAATAAACCATCCGACTCGCTTCATCAAATTCCGGTTTAAACGGGTCTTCGGAAAGATAGAGGATTTGGTGCGGTTCATAAATGTGGATGTAACTCCAATTGACACCGCCGAGCATCTTCCCCTCGTTGATTTTCTTGATAAACTTGCCGCGGAACTTCGCCCGGGTCCCTTTCGGCGGATAATGCTCCGCATGGCGAATCTGCTCATTGTCAACAATCCGCTCAAGCTCATCCCGGTCTTCGAGAGTGTAGTAAAGACTGGATTCCGGACGAACGTTGTGATACTTCAGATCGAGAAGCCGAATCTCCGGCGAATGCCATTTCAAGGAACGCTTCGCCGCGTAGGTTTGCAACCACTTCCACTTAATCACCCAGTCGACTTCGCGTTCCAACTGCATCGGATCCTTCTCAAGACAGGTAAGCACATACTCCCACCGCGCCATCACCTGCTCCGTAGTCGGATCGGAATCGGCTTGTTCAAGGTAACGCTTGGCACACTCCAGATACTCCCACTGAAGTTCAACAGCAGAGAGCCGCTTTCCGTTCTCCATTTCCACCTGCCGCGTGCAGGTAGTATCGTCCGAGATCTGGCGGATAGCCTCCACCGGTTTTCGGAGCGTGAACGGCTTCCGAATAAAGTTATCCTCAATCATGCGGAGGACGATGCCCGTCGTGCCAACCTTCAAAAAGGTCGAAAATTCGGACATGTTGGAATCGCCAACGATGACGTGCAACCGACGGTATTTCTCCCGGTCGGCGTGCGGTTCATCGCGCGTGTTGATAATGCCGCGTGCCGTCGTTGTAGCGATGGAAATCTCCTCGCGGATATGTTCGGCGCGCTGCGAAATCGCGTAAATCTCCGAAAGGGCCCTAGCACTCGATTTTCCGGTAAATTGGCGGTAATTCAACTTGATTTTACCTGCCCCCGCAAAAATCTGCCGTGTGACAAAAAAAGGGATGAGCTGCGCCGCCAACTGCCGAAAGTTAATGTGCCGCTCCATCAAATAGTTCTCGTGGCATCCATAGGTATTCCCGGAGGTATCCAGATTGTTTTTGAAAATCGAGATTTTTCCCCGGAAGCCATCGTTCCGCATGCGCCGTTCCGCGGTGCTGGCGAGCCGCGTGATGATGCGTTCGCCGGCTTTGTCGTGTGCGACGAGTTCGGCAACATCATCACATTCCGGTGTCGCGTATTCCGGATGGCACCCAATATCCTGGTAAAACCGCGCCCCATTTTCTAGGAAGACATCAGGGTAGTTGCGCCCAGCGACGATTTCGCGGAAGAGATACATCACCGTATTCTGGACGGTGAGCCGTTTGGCGCGGCCTTCATCCGGTGTCCATATAATGCCGAATTCGGTTTCCAAACCATAAATTCTACGTTGCATCGTCTGTCCTTAGTCGTTCGGCAACCTCCTGCACGGAGAGCCGACGGAATTTGCGCCGTTCTGCACTTTTCTCCAGACACGCTACCTCGATTGTCCGCGGCGTGATGTCATAACGTTCGTCTGCATCCGCTTCAACCGCTTGAAAGCACCGAGTCGCGAGCTGCACCGCAGCTGCCATCGTCAAATCGTCGGTATATTCCTGCTCAAGCATCTCGCGGAGTGCCATCGCGCGCCCACCGATAACAGCATACTTCTCCTCTTCCAAATAAATGCCATCAAATGCGATGTGGTAAATCTGATTCCCAGGGCGGCTATCGTCGCTACCCACCTCACAGACGAGGAGCTCAATCTCAAGCGGTTTTGCATCCCACGCCTGCGCAACCGCGGCCATGTGCTGCGAATAGAGATTCGTCAACCACTTCGCCGTAACATCCTCGCGGTAGTAGCGGAAACCCTTAATTTCAGCCTCACGGATACCAGCGACGCGGAGTGCCTCGTATTCAGCAATACGGCCCGCCGCTGCCAACGCAATCCTGTCGTAAATCTCGGAGATTTTAAACGTGGTTTTGCGCGGGTTCTCCGCCACCATCACAAGGCCATCCCGGTACTCCAAAACGATAACCTCTTTTGCCTGCTGAATGCCTCGGCGGACAAAATCCTCTTTATCCTGACGAATCTGCTCCGCCGAGACATAATAGGGTGTTGACACGCAGCCGCCCTCCTTATTGTTCTAAACGTGAGATGAACTCCCGATAGATACCTTCCACCGTAACTTCAGGAACTTCGGAAACACCCGCCTCGGTAATCAGGCTCATCGTCGGAAAAATCTTCCTGATGAAATCGGGGCCGCCCGTAGCGATATCCTCATCGGCAGCATCCCAAAGTGCCTCTGCAACAATGCCGAGCGCGTCCTGCCGCGATAGCCCAGGCCGATACCGCTTCTTCAACGTCGCACGCGCATCCTTGCCGCCGGAACCGATGGCGTAATAGTCGTCTTCCTCATACCGGCCGCCGATGGCATCGTATTTGAAGATACGCCCACACTTCCGCTTCACATCATAACCAGCGAAGAGCGGCAAAACGATTAACCCCTGCATCGCGAGCCCCAAATTGGCGCGCACCAAGTGTGCCAAGAAGTTCGCCTGCCCCTCCAAGCTCAGACTCACGCCTTCTGTCTTCTCGTAAAACTCTACTTCCACTTGGAAGAGCTTCGCCATTTCAATGCACGGACCCGCCGCACCGGCAATCGCTATCGCCGAACGCCGGTCGATCTGGTAGACTTTCTGGATGCGGCGTTCGCCTACCTGATAGCCTTCTGTCGCCTGCCGGTCACCGGCGATGACAATCCCCTCACCGTAAACGACTGCCAAGACCGTGGTGCCTTCGTAAGCCCGAATCTCAGCGGGTTGCACCGGCGGCACGGCCGGCGAAGCAAGCAGTTCGGGGTGCCGCCGCTTCAAAATCTGAAGGAAATCGGAAGTGCCGTAATCACCGAGTTCTAGCAACCCTACTGCCCTCCCCGTTGGATGTAGTTCTCAACGAACTGCTCGGAATCCTCTTCCAAAATCTCATCGATCTCGTCAAGCAGTTCGTCCAAATCCTCGGCGAACTCCTCGTCCATCCCAGCGTCTACTTCGGTAGGCTGGATATCTTCGGTTTCATCCACGCGATGTTCGCGGTGTTCCTGCTGTCTTCCGGTCTTCATGGTTTTCTCCTTTTTTGCCCGATAGGCGCGCTTGCAAGCACACCTACGGATTACGTATCGCAACGTTATTCGGATGCGTTCGCTTTAATTTCCTTAACGAGCTCTGCTGCCGTGCAAGAGTTCAGCAACTCGCCGACAAGCTGTTGCGTGCCGAAGTGTGGACGCTCCATCATGATTTTGTCGAACCCTTTCGGCCCCTTAAAAACCATGGAGTTCCAACTGGCACTGTGAATGTGATTCGGAAACTTTCGTAAACACGTGCCGCGAAAGTAGGCGCGCGTATCCACAGGCGGATAGTTCATCGCCTGAACAATCTCCTCGTTAGTAAGCAACCGTTCAACATGCCCATTTTTCAGCAGCCGCAGGTAAAGCCCTTTCATCGGGCGAATATCATGATACTGCAAGTCAAGCATCCGCACACGCGCATCGCCCCATGTGAAGCCGTGCCGCTTGCGGTAGGCATCCATTAATTTCTTCTTGATAACCCAGTCTAGATGACGGCTCAGAAGCATCGGTTCTTCTGCCAAAACCGTCAGCACGTAGTCCCATTTTTCAAGGACATCTTCAACAACAGGCGAAGCATCAGCGGCGAGGTGTTGCCGCGCCAATTCCAAATAGGCGCGCTGCACCTCTATCGGGCTCCACAGCCGTCCATCGGCGAGCTCTATCGGGTGCTGACACGACAAATCCCGCGAGATGCTCTTTATCGCCGCAACCGGCTCTTTCAACCGAAATTTCTCGCCGACAACGCCTCTCTCAATCAACTGCAGCACGATAGCAGTAATGCCTACCTTCAGATAGATGCTGAATTCAGACATATTAGAATCACCGACGATGACGTGCAACCGGCGATAGTGTTTCTCATCTGCGTGTGGTTCATCGCGCGTGTTAATCAAAGGCCGGTCTACCATAGTGCTAAGCCCGACCTCTTTCTGAAAAAAATCCGCACGCTGCGAGAGCTGATACTCCGTCTCCTCTGTGCCATTTTCGGCACCGACTTTGCCGCTCCCCGTAATCACAATCCGAGTGACAAGGAACGGAGTTAACCCGTTAACGATGGCATCAAACGGCACCTCGCGCGACATGAGATAGTTCTCATGTGAACCGTAACTATGCCCTTTGTAATCGGTGTTGTTTTTATAGATGATAATGTCTTGGTTGTCCAGCAGAAGCCGTTCCGCCGCCAATCTGCTGACTTCCAAAATGAATTCGCCCGCTTTCTCATAGAGCAACAACGCGCGCGCATTCGTGCATTCCGGGGTGCAATACTCTGGATGCGCGTGATCTACGTAATAACGCCCGCCGTTCAACAAAATGTCATTGACAACGCTGTTATCAATAGAATCCAAAGCGGGCAGCTCCCCATCGGCGACAAACCCGCGCGCATCCATCAACGGACTCTCCTGCTCGTAATCCCACGTGACAGAACGGGCACTCCCAGTCTTATACGCGTTGACAACGAGCGTGGACGCAGCAACCGGATCTTGCTCTCGCGCATTTTTTACCGAAATGCCGTATTCGGTCTCTGTTCCCATGATGATTGGGACTTCCATAGCACTTACCAATTCTTAGCCGCCTCAAACTACCGTAGAGCGAGGGCCTGGGCGGCCGCCTTGCCACGGTGACGCGGGGGACAGGCCCCCGCCCTACGGGCCGCGACAGCACCTTTTAGAAGAACGTCCCACCGCGGGTGACGCGCACATCCCGTTGTCTGTCACTACCCGGTTCATTAATCAAAGCCCGGATGTTCACAATCTTCTCGCCCTTCCTACCCGAAATTTTCGCCCAGTCGTCCGGGTTAGTCGTATTCGGCAAATCTTCGTTTTCTTGGTATTCCTCGCGGATAGCACTCTGCAGGTCGGCGAGGCAAATCCCCTTCTCTTTCCCCTCGGAGGCGATAAGCCGCTTAATCGCCATCTTCTTTGCACGCGAAACGATGTTCTTAATCATCGCACCGCTGACAAAGTCCTTGAAAAAGAGGGTTTCGCGTTCGCCGCGCGCATAGGTAACCTCAATGAACCGATTCTCAGCCTTCGTCGCATACATTTCGGCCACAGCACTTTCAATGAGGTGTCCGGCAGTAGCGTGCGCATCACCGTTGAAACGTTCGGTTTCAGCTGTGGCGAAGGGGAGGGCTGGGGTGAGGTATATCCCGAAGATATCCTTGGCACCGTCAAGGTTAGGCCGGTCGATCTTGATTTTAATATCAAGTCTGCCAGGACGTAAAACGGCGGGATCCAGCAGGTCTTGCCGGTTGCTCGCGCCGATGACAATGACATCGTGCAGGTTTTCCACGCCGTCAATTTCGGAGAGGAACTGCGGCACTAGCGTTGATTCCATATCCGATGAGATGCCCATCCCTCTGGAACGGAAAAGCGAATCCATCTCGTCAAAAAAGATGATGACAGGAAACCCTTCCCGCGATTTGTCGCGCGCCTTTTGGAACACCTCCCGAATCTTCCGTTCAGTCTCCCCGACATACTTGTTCAGCAATTCGGGTCCCTTGATGTTAATGAAATAACTCCGCACATCGGCCCTGCCAGTCTGCTTTCGGACGCGCTCGGCGATACCGCTGGCCACAGCGCGGGCGATTAACGTTTTGCCGCACCCGGGCGGACCATAGAGTAGCACCCCCTTCGGCGGCGCAAGGTCAAACTCTTGATACTCGTCCGGATAGAGATAAGGCATCTCGATAGCATCGCGGATGGCTTCTATCTGCGTATCCAAGCCGCCGATGTCTTCGTAACCGATGTCCGGCACCTCTTCAAGAACCAGTTCCTCAACCTCATGTTTCGGGAGTTTTTCCATGAGCATACCGCTACCGTGGTCCAAGAGGACGTTATCGCCGAGTTTCAACGGTTCATTCCTGAGCGCATCAGAGATTCTGACGAGCCTCTCCTCATCGGTACGGAAACTGACGAGCGCGCGCTCATCACTCAGGCGTTCCTTCACTTTGACGACATCACCGTGCTTCTCTGCATCTCTGATGCCGACAACGTTCATGCCGCTATTGACGATGACTTGTTGTCCTACCACCAGGGACTTCGGTTTGATGTCCGGATCCAAGTTGACGCGCCACTTTCTGCCGTTGACATCAATATCCACGGTTCCATCGTCGTTTAAGCCCAGGAAAACCCCGTAGTTATTCGGTGGTGCACTGAGTTGCTCAACCTTCTCCTTGAGGACTTCCAGTTTCTCCTTCGCCTCTTGGAGAACGTTCGTGAGCTGCCGGTTGCGCCGATGCGTCTGCATCAACTCCTGCTTGAGGTGCCCAATCTGCTGCTGGAGGTGCCGGATCTGCTGCTGATACCACCCCTCCTCGGATATCGGCTGCTCCTCATCGGATTCTAATTTGTCAAGGAAGGAATCTTTGGGACTCACTCTTTTTCTAGCCATTAAGGGAAGTTCTCCTGACTGCAAGCAACACGCCTGCAAGGTTAACATCTCAAACACAATGTAGCAGGGCAGAGGTCGTTAACTATCCACCCTAACTCATCGGGACCGGTCGATGCGGCCATCTTAATTAAAAGTATAACACGCGGAAAAAATTATGTCAAGAAAAATGAACGCTATTTTTTCCACAAGCGGCGGATGGATATAGAAATCCACCCGCACAAACCGATGCCGCTCACTCCTATGCCTCTTCCTCAACCTCAGGCTCCCCGCCGTTATCGGATGCAGGACGCGCCAGGAGTGCCAATTTCTCCCGAATCTTCGCCTCGATTTCATCAGCGACTTCCGGATTATCCTCCAGATACTGCTTGACATTGTTCCTGCCCTGGCCGATGCGTTCACCGTTGTAGGAGAACCAGGAACCGCTCTTCTGGACGAATTCCTGTTTGACAGCGATATCCAAAAGGTTCCCGGCTTTGGAAATGCCTTTGCCGAACGTCACGTCGTATTCCACTTCTTTGAAAGGCGGCGCGACTTTGTTTTTCACAACTTTGACGCGGACACCTGTCCCAAGGACATCTGTGCCGTCTTTAATCTGCTGCCCACGGCGCAGCTCCAAACGGACAGAGGCATGGAACTTCAGCGCGAGCCCGCCGGGTGTCGTATCCGGGTTGCCGAACATCACCCCGATTTTTTGACGAATCTGGTTGGTGAAGATAACGCAGGTTTGGGATTTATTGGTAACCCCGGACAACTTGCGGAGTGCCTTGGACATCAAGCGCGGGAGCAAACCGACGTGCGCGTCGCCCATTTCGCCTTCAATCTCAGCCTGCGGTGTCAACGCCGCGACAGAATCAATAACCACCAGATCGATTGCCCCGCTCCGGATGAGCGTCTCAACGATTTCCAACGCCTGTTCGCCTGCATCCGGTTGCGCGATGAGCAGGTTTTCCATGTTCACACCGATGTTGCGCGCGTAAGTGGTGTCAAGCGCATGCTCCACATCAACGAACACGGCGGTGCCGCCCAATTTTTGCACCTCGGCGACGATGTGGAGGGCCAGTGTGGTTTTTCCGGTGCCTTCATGGCCGTAAATCTCAACGATTCTGCCGCGCGGCACACCGCCGACTCCCAATGCCAAGTCAAGCGCGAGCGAACCGGTCGGAATGGCTTCAACAGGAACTACTTCGCTGTCGGCGAAGCGCATAATCGAGCCTTTGCCGAATTCACGTTCGATCTGCGAAATCGCCTGATCGATGACTTTTTGTTTGTTTGCGTCTAACATGTTATCGGAACTTCTCCTCTGTTTATCGCGGAATGTAACATCCGCATTCGCCCAAAAAAGGGCACTCACGAGCGCGAAACGCCGCGCCCGCGCTAAAAAATGACACCGATGAGGGCCGAGAGCAGCGCCGCGCTGCCCCCGATGATGATGCCCAAAATGACGAGCCTGCGATTCTCTTTCTTTTCCCGCTCCTCCATTTTGGTGAGGATTACGCGGACATCCGCTTTCACCTCTTGAACGTCGGATTTTACCGCTTGTATCTCGCGGGTGTTTTCCTCAATGCCGCGGCTATTCTCAACGACAGTTCGGCGTATCTCCGTCTGTTCCGTTTCCACGCGCACCAACCGCCCTTTCACGTCTTCAATACTGCGGTGGTTGTCCGCGATACCCGTCTCCAAACGGTGCCGCGATTCCGCCTGTTCAGTTAACCCTGTTTCCAAACGGTGCCGCGTTTCCACCTGTTCGGTTAACCCCGTTTCCAAGCGTAGGCGAATCTCCACCTGTTCGCTCTCCACGTGCCCCAACCGCTCTTTCACGTCTTCAATACTGCGGTGGTTGTCCGCGATGCCTGTTTCCAAGCGATGCCGCGTTTCCACCTGTTCGGTTAACCCCGTTTCCAAGCGTAGGCGAATTTCTACCTGTTCGCTCTCCACGTTCACCACTCGTCCTTTCACGTCTTCAATGTTGCGCAGGCCCGTTTCCAAACGGTGCCGCGTTTCCACCTGTTCGGTTTCAACACGTCCTAACCGGTCTCGCACATCGGTCCGGAATTCCTGGTCTGTCACGATTTAAAACCTCCTCTCTCCCGCATTCTTAGCGAGAGAAACGACACCTTTTCAGCGGCGTGTAAACCGCGCCTTTCGGATGCAGTTGACTCCGCATTAAAACAATCTCATTCACGTTCACGGTAGCCGTATCAATTGTATCATATTTGCTAAAAAGATGCACCTGCGGCCCCAAGTTTATCCGATTTCGCAACCGCGCGAGCGTGAGATGCGGGTGAAACCTACCTTCTGCAGGATAGCCGATGCGCGCCAATTGAGCGTTCACTGCTTCCGCCAACCGCGTGACAGCCGCCTCGCCCTGTTTTATACCTACCCACAGGACCCGCGGACGATTCAGATTAGGAAACGCGCCGATACCGCCAATCTCCATAGAAAACGGACGCTGTGTTGCAGTGGCAGCCTGCAATGCCTCGCCAATCTCATCAATCGCATCACTGCGGACATCGCCGAGGAACTGCAACGTGAGATGGAAATTGCCAAGCCGCGTCCACGACGCACGTCCGCCACCAGCAGCTCGCACCGCCGAACGGAGAGACGCTTGGACCGGGGAGAATAACGCCTGCACACCCTCCGGAATCTCAACTGCCACAAAACAGCGGATAGCTTGCATCACTCGTCAACTCCTGAATCATCGCCATCGGTAGTCTGCATCAAATCGGTGAGAAACTTGCGGTTCCGAAGCAAAAATTCCAGGCCCGATACTACCGTCAACACCAACGGAAGATACATCATAAAGTAAATGGGGCCCCGCGGGTGAACAATCATCGCCACATCCCCCCAAAACGCCAGCAGCGCGAGGCTAATCAAGAGGACGATGAGTTGCGAGAGCGTCTTGTATTTGCCCCATCTATTCGCCGAGACTACCTCACCGTATCTCGTCACAAAGACAACGCGCAATCCAGTGACGATGAATTCTCTACCGATAATCGTCACTACCATCCATGCCGGAACCAGCCCGCCTTCTACGCCTTCAAAGCGCGTTAGACAGATTAACGCCGCCGCGACTAACAACTTATCGGCGAGCGGATCCATGAATGTCCCGAACCCTGTCACGCCTTGCCGACGCGCAATCTTGCCATCAAGATGGTCTGTCGCAGCAGCAAACCCGAAGATGAGCAGTGCCGGGAGCATCAAGTTCGCCCGAAAACAGAGCATTAACGGCGGAACCAAAAACAGCCGTAAAAGCGTCAAAAGATTTGCCAACCGTAGCAGAGTGCGAAAATTCATAAGCGTTGCGTCATCGCCAATATTGCCAATATCGCCAATTCAGATGCCCGATAGACGCGCGTTGGAAGCGCGCACATCGCGAACCCACTAGAAAAACTTAATTCTCCGAGAGATCGATGACCTCGGCATCTTTTGGCACGACAAACTTGAACAGGTCTGGCGCGAGCGGCTTGTCACGTTCAATCTCCGTAAGCGACACGATGATGCTCTGCGAGGTGCCATCGGCAAGCTCCGTAATATAGCCAAATTGCACCGGCAACCACTCACCCGCTTCCACCCAAATTTCAATCGTCTCCTTCAGCTCCTCGCGGACTGCCGCCGCCCGAGCGCGCAGCATGTGCGGCTTTGGCGTTAGCCGAATTTGGTAAATACCCTTCGGGTTCGCAACCTCATCGGGGATAAGTGCCATGTCATAGTTTTTCGGGACATCCTCCAGCGACGCACCGATGCCCGGCACGAGCTCACGCCGGTCTGGATTGTTCCACTTCATCTTATTTACTTGGTTGAGCAGCGGCGTGTAGGTCCAACCGTATTCACCATCCAAGATAGTCAATTGGACTACCTTCGAGGCATCCTTCCGATCTACATATTCCTTTCGGAACAGGTTCGGTTTGCCGAAGACTAGCCTGCCGCGCGCGACGTTCCGCCGGTGCGAGAACAACGTCGTCTCTTCAAAACTGGCACTGAAATTCTCAGACTTATCGTAAGCCGCCTTGAAGTGCTGAAAAATTTCGTCTACCGTGTAGGCATCCGGATTGCCAGCCGCTCCACCGACTGTAAGAAGCATCAAAACGATGCACCAATAAATGTGTCTCATGATGAAATTAACCTGATTCGTATCGTCTCTGACCGTTTACCGCCCCACGGGCGAGCCCGACGTTCCCATCCCATTCCCGTCCACGGGCGAGCCCGACGTTCTCATCCCATTCCCGGTAGGCGCGCTTTCCAAGCGCGCTCCCCACGGGCGAGCCCGACGTTCTCATCCTATTCCCGGTAGGCGCGCTTTCCAAGCGCGAGCAGGTTCCCTTCTGCCGTTGCAAACCGTGCCTACCCAACGCATTTTCTACCACACCCACCGGTAGGCGCGCTTTCCAAGCGCGAACAGATGCACATCCACACCAAGACAAACCGCACCTACCCAACGCGTTTTCTATCCCTTGTTTATATAGTATACCATATTTTATTTTACGATGTCAACCGAATTTTCCTTTCCGGTCTGAATCGCCTCCGCAATTTCCGCCTCCGTAGCATGCAACCGCGTCCAATCGGTAAGCACCACCTCTATCTCCGCTGCCTCCTCCAAAGCGCACGTCACGAGACGTTCCAGCGTTTCCGAGACATCTGCCTCCCGAAATATCGCCTGAAACCAGATACCAAACGTCTTAATCGCTTCCGGCGATTCAGAAAATGCCCAGAAAATGACGCGGCAGAAATCGAGCCCCTCGTCAACGCGCCGCTGCGAAATCCATACGTCTTCAGGGAAACCGCGGAAAAGCGGCAGCAAATCCGCAATTAACACCGATAACGCCTGATCGAGATAGGTAATCTCCGGAAGAATATCAAAATGCACGGCGTATTTGTGCGCTTGAAGCATAAAAGTTTACCAGTTCTTAGCGCGGCGGTGGAAAAACGTGCCGCACTCGTAGCGCGGGGGCCTGTCCCCCGCGAGGTAGGGTCGGCGAGGGACAGGCCCTCGCCCTACGGTGCTCATGTTCATCGTAGCGCGGGGGCCTGTCCCCCGCGATCGCAGCATAGCGAGGGACAGGCCCTCGCCCTACGGTGCTTTCATTTTTATCGTAGCGCGGGGGCCTGTCCCCCGCGAGGCAGGGTTGGCGAGGGACAGGCCCTCGCCCTACGGTGGTTTCATGTTCATCGTAGCGCGAGGGCCTGTCCCCCGCGAGGTGTGGGTGGCGAGGGACAGGCCCTCGCCCTCCGGTGCTTTGATTTTCATCGTAGCGCGGGGGCCTGTCCCCCGCGATCGCAGCATAGCGAGGGACAGGACCTCGCCCTACGGTTCGCCGAACAACTGAGGCAACCCCTCAATAATCTTCACCGTCTCCAAACTCACCGTAATCACCGAACCAATCAACTCCACGATATACCGCGGCTTTTCCGCATCGTTCGGATTATTCACAATCCCACTCCGCCGCTCCGACTTCACACGATACTGGTTCACTACCCACTCTAATGCCGAATACGGACCCAACCGATACGCAAACGCCGCCGACGGAATCCCCTCCAACGTCAAGAAATCGTTATAGACGAGCCGCGTCTTGTCTTTGGAGAACTTCATCCGTTCAACACGGAAATCAAGCTGCTTCGTCGCGTCTTCCACAAAGGTGAGCGGATACTGCGGTTGCGTCTCATAATTGACGTGC
>PYJE01000055.1:0-5179 GCA_003635305.1 Candidatus Poribacteria bacterium
ATAGCAATAATCCTGGAAATCCTGCGAATCTTGGACATCCTGATTCAGACAAATAGGGCCCGCGGGGGACAGGCCCCCGCGCTACGGGAAGGGAAGCCGAAACAGCGGTAGGCGCGGTTTCAAACCGCGCCTACCGGGAGGGTTTCGTAGGGCGAGGGCCTGTCCCTCGCCATAGTGAAATATAAAATCGGGACGCGGGAGGTTCCTCCTACTGAGAGGACAGATATTCACATGCAAAACAGAACGAAACCGCTCAGCCTCCTCATCATGGCAGTTTTGTGCGCCGTTTTGATGACAGGCTGCGGAGAAGACGACCAAGGCGTTGAAATCGTTGAACCGGCGGTATTCAAAAGCACAGTGCCTCTTGAAGGCACGGACATCGCCGTTGATGAAACAATCACCGTTGAATTTGACAATTCACCCGAGGGCTTGCGCGTCAGCACAGGGAATGCGATAACCGTCGACAACACCGCTATCATCCGGGGCGGCTTTGACCCGGGGGCCCTCTCCCTAGAAATCTCTTGGGAGAACGGCCCAGGTGGGAATGCAGCGAAAAAGATGCTCGCCTACACCGTCATCGCACCGGATATTGATTTGGAGGTGCTGATTCCCGCTGGCGAGTTTCAAATGGGCAGCGACGATGACGATGAGGAAGCAGAACAAGATGAACAGCCTATCCATACTGTCTACGTGGATGCGTTCTATATGGATGCCCATGAAGTGACGAACGTGGAGTACCGGCAGTTTCTGCTGGAGAATCCAACGTGGCAAAAATCACAGATTGATGCAGGGTTCCACGATGGCGCGTATCTCAAAGATTGGGTTGGAAACGAGTATCCACGCGGCAAAGGTTACCATCCAGTCACCCACGTGAGTTGGTACGCGGCGATGGCATACGCGGCATGGAAAGGAAAGCGGTTGCCAACAGAAGCAGAATGGGAGCGCGCCGCCCGCGGCGGCCTAGCAGGGAAAAAGTATCCCTGGGGCGATACCTATGATGCTACTCAGGTGAACCATGGAGGATCCAGCACGACGGTTATCGGCAAGTATCCCGCCAACGGCTATGGGCTATACGACATGGCAGGGAACGTTACGGAGTGGTGTTTGGATGAATACCGCACGAATTTCTACGCTCATTCACCGCGTCGCAATCCACTTGCAGGGGAGCACACGTTGGAGATGCTTCTGGGTAACTTCGCTAGTATTACATCTGATCGCGTGGTGCGCGGTGGGACTTGGGTCTTTGGCACGCAAGTCCGCCGGGCTTCGGAGCGGTGGATAACTTCTCCCGGATACTCAGGTGACTATGAAAACAAAGGGGGCATCCTCGGTTTTCGGTGTGTGCGGCCCACGACTGAGTAATGCCCTTTCACTTCCGGAGCTCATACTCGCCGGAGCCCGGAAGGTTAAACTCAGGCGAAGCAGAAGAGCCGGTCAGGAATTCTTTCCGTAAGTCCTAATGGAATTGTGAAGAATGTCTCGACCCAAAATAACTGATTTTATCGGAGAACGCAAAACGATACGGTGAGACGCGGGGTGGAAACGCGCGCGCAGAAAAGCACGCCGCCGCAAACCGCGCCCAACAAATGCGTTCTCAATCCGACTAGTATCACTTCTAAATCATCTAAACGTTTTCACGTATAAGAGGTATCTCATGAAAAACTTAACGGCCTATACCGCTTCGTTGATTCTCTTTTGCCTGGCGTTTTCCCAATTTGTGCAGGCGCAAGGCATCGTTGTCACGCACAGACCGAGCACCCCGCAAGTGGAGCCGCTTACGCTCGAACGTCACCATGTGAGCGTCTCAATTGACAACCAACTCGCCGTGACGAAGATCGACCAGGTTTTCGCAAACCCGAACGACCGGCAGCTGGAAGGCACCTATTTCTTCCCGCTTGCCGACGATGTCGCTGTCTCAGACTTCGTGCTTTACATTGATGGCGAGCCTGTCACGGCGGAACTGCTTCGGAAGGACGAGGCGCGGCACATCTATGAAGGCATCGTCCGTGCATCGCAAGATCCAGCCTTGCTGGAATATATCGGGCGCGGCATGTTTCAAGCACGGGTGTTTCCTATCCCACCAAAGGGCGAAAGACGCATCCAACTGGAATATGCACAGATTCTCAAAGTCAACGCGGAACTCGCAAAGTATACCTACCCGCTGCGGACAGAGAAATTCACACCGCATCCGGTCGGAAGCGTCGCTGTCTCTTTGGAAATTGAGAGCCCGCATCCTCTCAAAACCATCTACTCGCCTTCGCACGACATCGCCATTCACCGAAAGCACGCGCGGCACGCGAGTGTCAGTTATGAAGGCGCAAATGTCCCAGCACACCGCGACTTCGTCTGTTACTATTCGGTTTCAGACAAAGATGTCAGCATGAATCTCCTCACTCATCGAACCACGCCAGACGCAGCAGGGTATTTCCTGCTCCTGATCTCGCCGAAATACGATGTGAAGAAAACCGACATCCTTGAAAAGGATTTCATCTTCGTGCTAGACCGGTCGAGCAGCATGGCGGGGACAAAAATTGAGCAGGCAAAGAAGGCACTCCGCTTTTGCATGCGCAATCTGAACGATGGAGACCGGTTTAACCTCATCTCGTTTAATGCGGATGTTGAACCTTTTTCCGAGAAACTGGTACCGGTAAAGGATAAACGTCAGACGGCCCTCGCGTTCATCAGCAGGATTGATGCACTGGGCCACACCAACATCAACGATGCCCTCCTGACGGCCCTCGCAGCGGAGCCTGATGCAGCGCGGCCGCGTATTCTCATTTTCTTGACAGATGGTGAACCTACAATCGGGGAAAGAGAGCCGGTGCGCATCCTCAAGAACATCTCGGAGGCGAACCGCGGACAGGCACGCATTTTTGTCTTCGGTGTGGGGAACGATGTCAACGTTCAACTGCTTGATAAAATCGCGGAACAAAATGGCGGCACACGTCAATATGTTTCCCCACAGGAAAACCTTGAAATTGCTATCACATCATTTTTTACAAAAGTGAATGAGCCGGTGCTCGCCAATCTCGCACTAGATATGGGGCATATCCAGACCAAAAGTCTGTATCCGCAGCGGCTCCCAGATCTGTTTCGGGGTTCTCAATTAACGGTGCTTGGCCGGTATGAGACTGCCGGCGACACGCTGCTGAAATTGATAGGGGATATCGGCGGCGAAAAGCAGGAATTCTCCAACAGCGCACAGTTCCCAGAGAATCAGGCAGACTACGGGTTTTTGCCGCGACTGTGGGCGCAGCGCAAAGTGGCGTATCTCGTTGATGAAGTGCGGCTAAACGGCGAAAACGAGGAACTTGTCAACGAAATTGTGCGCCTCAGCGAAAAATACGGGATTATGAGCCCCTACACCTCATTTCTCGTTACTGAAGAGGAGACAGGCACTCGCACAAACTGGCGCGGAACCTACACCGAATTTCTTCAAGAAGCACCTGAGAAGTCAGCCGCCTTACAAGCACTCCAACTGAGCACCGCAGAAACCGAGAACGCGGACTCAGTGAAGCGGATCAGAAACAAGACGTTCTATCCCCGCGAAGGTGTCTGGACAGATAGCAAACACGACGCGGAAACGGAAACAGAGAAGATTATCTTCGGCAGCAACGCTTACTTTGACCTGATTGCGGCAGAGCCAGAACTGAGCCAATACCTCGCAATTGGGAAGCAGGTTATTTTCTGTCATAAGGACACATGCTACGAAATCCTGCCGATGGATTCACCTCCAACCACGGCCATGGAGAAAGCTGCAGGAACATACACGCTTGTTTCCCTAGGCGCGCAGGTCGGCGAAGAATCTGCGATGCTCTTCCCACCCGAAGTGAGCGGTTCCTTGTCCCTGCAACCAGGCGGCGTTTCATGGCAGATGACCATGGGCATCTCCGGAGAAGATTCCATAGGAGGTTCAGGACCTTCTTGGGATGCAGATGATGACGCTGTCCACTTGCACGTTTTTGACTTGCCGACACGCACGTTCAAGTGGACAGATACAAACCAACTCTATGGGGAGTTCGTGACTCCTACAGGGATTTCTATCTCAACCACTTGGGAGAAACAATAGCAATCCGGCCGGGAGAAGCAGCACGCTTCTCCCGGCAACAACCGAAGGAGATTTTTTGATGAAAACGCAACTTGCACGCACTGTACTGTGCAGCTGGATACTTGTCTGCCTCTGCTGCGCATTCGGCATCAACGGCTGCGGTGGCGGTGACGAAGAAGAGTTTTCTGTAGACTTTGTCTCAGCCAGCCCTGCACCGGGGAGCACCCTGGAACCGGACGCGACAATTCTCTTAACGTTTGACGGCACCCCTACAGGTGTCAGCGTGGATGTCGGGGAAGCCAAGGTCACTGGTAACACCGTGGCTATCTCGGGACCGTTTCGCTCTGGCAACCTCAATCTGATTGTCACGTGGGACGATGGCAGGCAACCTTTCACCTACACAGTCAACGTTGAAATTCCCGCGGGCATGGTGCTCATTCCCGCCGGGCAATTCCAAATGGGCAGTAATGACGATGAAGCGCACAATGACGAACAACCCGTGCATACTGTCCACATCGACGCATTCTTCATGGACGAACATGAAGTCACCAACTTGGACTACAAGGAATTCCTCCTTGAGAATCCACGCTGGCAAAAAAGTCGAATCGATCAGCGGTTCCACAACGGCAATTACCTCCACCATTGGAGTGGCAATAACTATCCCTCTGGGAAAGCGAATCACCCAGTGACGTATGTGAGCTGGTATGCCGCCATGGCGTATGCGGAATGGGCTGGAAAACGGCTGCCAACCGAGGCGGAATGGGAATATGCCGCACGCGGCGGACTTGCCGAGAAGAAGTATCCCTCAGGTAACACCATTTCCACGCGCCAGGCCAACTATAACCGGCATGTCGGCGATACGACAGCCGTTAAACGCTATGCAGCGAACGGCTACAACCTCTACGACATGGCGGGGAACGTGTGGGAATGGTGTCTTGATGAATACGATGCCGATTTTTACTTTGTTTCTCGCAACAGTCGGAATCCGATTTCGGGTGCGCGGACAATCCAGTGGATACTCGATAACTTCGCAAGTATCCCGACCAACAGCTCCCGCGTGTTGCGCGGCGGCTCGTGGGTTAGCGACGCACAGACCCTGCGTGTCGCCAATCGCTACGGGAATACGCCAAC
>PYJE01000055.1:5244-21850 GCA_003635305.1 Candidatus Poribacteria bacterium
AGTATGAAGGGCCATGCATCAAGCGTCTCAAAAAACGTCCATGGCCTCTGTGCTACAGGCGTTTTTCGTTTGGATCGAACCATCGCGGGGGACAGGCCCCCGCGCTACGGTAGGGCAGGAGAAATCGCGCCGCGAACCGTAGGGCGAGGGCCTGTCCCTCGCCACGCCTAAGGTCCGTAGGACCTGAAGAGACGGCCTTTTCACCCGATATTTCCATAGGAGCCCTCCCAGTCTCGATGCAGTAGGAGAGACTTCCCGGTCCCGATATTTTCATAGGAGGGACTTCCCGGTCCCGAACTCAGTTATCCCCATCTGTAGTTTGAGAGCACCTGAGCTCAAACAGGTCAGGATCTGGCGATCCTGAGCTACAGGAAGAGGCGTTATCCGTTTGCACCTTGACAAAAAACACCACTTTTGCTAAATTAAAACTAGTTTTGACAATTTTTCGCGGGAATTTGACATTTTTCGTATTTTTCTCGCAAAAAAACTTGCAAAAAAACTGAAATTCGCTAAAATAGGAACAGTTTTAATGTTCTTACGCGATTTCTCGCGAAAAAATTGACATTTTTCATATTTCCGCGTGCCAGCGCACAATCGGCGGAAAAAAGGTGTTACCCGCAGCCAGCATCAGGCGTTTGCCGAGGCAGACTTTCATGCCAACAGGAAAAGAGAGTCAACCGAAATGGACGAACTGCTGATGAGTTGGAAAGGACGATGGTTTCAGTCTCCTATCCCGATTCAGTGCACGCCGCTGACGCTGTTGAACGGAAACGAAATACCGTACGCTCCGATGAACGTTCGTGAAAACAACGGGGCTCGTTGCAGGTTGCAATAACCTACCTCCGCGACTCCCAGACACGTTGTCTGGTGACGAATTGCAATTAACTGTCTGAATCAGGATTTGCAAGATTAAAGGATGAACAGGATGAGGGGCGCATCGCTTAGTCAAAGCGTGCCCGGTGAACATCGCGACCAGGAGGGCGCGCCTACTAAGGAAACCGGTGAACATCGAAACAGGGAGGGCGTGCCTACATCGCGTCTCCATTAACATTGAGACAGGGAAGTCGCGCCTACATTAACATCGCGACCGGGAGGGCGCGCCTACAAGGAAAGAGGGTGCCTCTTGGAAATCCTGAAAATCCGCGATTCAGAACAATCGAAACATAAGGAGATTCAATCCAATGAACAAAAATGTGTTCACTTTCACATTCCTGCTCGGCGTTTGCTGCCTTTTGGCAACCAGCCTTGCAGCTGCACCGAACGCTACCGTGCACCTCACACCGGCGCAGACAACACCCGCAGCCATAGGCGAACAGGTTGTCTTCAACGTGGACATCGCTAGCCAGCAGCCCATCGATGCCTATCAGTTCACGCTGACGTTCGATCCGACGGCACTGCGCTACGTCTCAAGCACTAACGGCGACTATCTGCCGGACGTGTTTGTGGCACCGGCGCAAGTCAAGACGAGTCAGGTGACGCTGGCGGCAGTCTCGCTCTCAGGCGGTAACACTGGGGACGGTTCACTGGCCGCCCTCACGTTTGAAGTGCTGTCACAGCAAGCATCGCCGCTGACGTTGTCCGAGGTGTTGCTTCCGGTGACGACAGGCGGGCTTGCTGAACTGCAGGTGATTAACAGCACCACGGGCGCATCGCTGTCAGAACCCCGGCAGGCGGTGCCTGAAACCGCCGTGTTGCCGAACTACCCGAACCCGTTCAATCCCGAGACGTGGATACCTTACCACCTCGCCGCCCCGGCCGAAGTAACGCTCTGCATTTATTCGATGCAGGGGGAGCTCGTGCGGGAATTGGCATTAGGGTATCAGGAGGCGGGTGCCTACCAACACCGTTCTCGCGCGGCGTATTGGGATGGGACAAACGCGCTCGGTGAGCCGGTGGCAAGCGGTGTCTATTTTTATACCTTCACCGCCGGCGATTTCTCGGCTACCGGCAAGATGGTTATCATGAAATAGTCGGTGTCCTCATTGACATCGCAACGGTTAATGTGCGCAGGATTAGGCGATCCTGCCCTACAGAACCTACTGTGTGGGCGAGCTAACTCGGAACCGTTTGAAAACTCGTGGGGAATAAGACGAAATTAACCTAAGACGTTCAAGAACTGCCGCGCCCGAACATGTCAAGACCCGGCGGTCTTGCCCTATAGGCGCACGACGAATCAAATGAATTCACGGGGGATAAGCCCCCGCACTAGAAAAAAAGGAGAATCTTTCATGAAAAATCGAACAAGTCTTTTCTGTTTTTTAACCCTTATCCTATGCCTCGGCGCGACAGCGATGAGTCATGGAGCAGTTGTTGTCTCCATCAGTCCCTCCCCGGTTGTATCGCCTGCAGTGGGTAGCACGCTGAAAGTCAACATTCACATCAGCGGTGCCAGCGGTGTCGCCGGGTATGAGTGCTCTGTTGAGTTTGATACCTCGGCATTGAGGTATGTCTCCGCGGCCAACGCGACATACTTACCTGCAGGCGCGTTTGCGCCGGACCCTCGGGTGTCTGGTAACCGCGTGACGCTGATAGCCGCCGCGGGCAGTGCTGCAACGAAAAGCAGCGGCACCCTCGCCACCGTGAGGTTTCGTGTGGCTGCCGTCAAAGCCTCCGAACTGCGCCTGCAAGACGTAGTCCTGTCCAACGTAGCCTGGAGGAACTTGGCGAGGAGCACCGTGAACGGCCAGGTAGTCAAAAGCATCGGTGCCGCCGATGTGAACCAGGATGGACAAGTCGACGACAGCGACTTAGAACTTGTCTCGCAAAGCCTCGGTTCGCGTTCGCCTGCAAATCCGCGCGTGGACGTGAATGGCGATGGACAAGTCGATGTCAGCGACTTAGCACTCGTCTCTCGCAACCTCAGCGAGGGGGCCCCCGATAATGGCGGCGGGGATGGAGATACTGGTGGCCAGGAAGAAGTCGTAACTGATGGAGATGCCGGTGGCCAGGAAGAAGTCGTAGCGGATAGGGATACCGGTGGCAAGGAAGAAGTCGTAGATGAAATTCCCAAACCCGAAGGAATGGTGCGCATTCCCGCCGGGCAATTCCAAATGGGCGGTAATGACGGTGATGCACAAAATGACGAACGGCCCGTGCATACCGTCCACATCAACGCATTCTTCATGGACGAACATGAAGTCACCAACGCGGAATATAAGGCATTCCTCCTTGAAAATCCGAGCTGGCAAAAAAAGCAAATCGATCAGCGGTTCCACAACGGCGAGTACCTCAAACACTGGAGTGATGACAATAACTATCCCTCTGGGAAAGCGGACCATCCTGTCACGTATGTGAGTTGGTATGCCGCCATGGCGTATGCGGAATGGGCTGGAAAACGGCTGCCAACGGAAGCAGAGTGGGAATATGCCGCACGCGGCGGGCTTGAGGGGCAAAAGTATCCCTCAGGGAATACCCTTTCTACTGGCGAGGCCAACTATAACCGGCATGTCGGCGATACGACACCCGTTGGGCAGTATGCGGCAAACGGCTACGGCCTCTACGACATGGCCGGCAATGTGTGGGAATGGTGTCTTGATGCCTACGATGCCGGTTTCTACGCTGCTTCTCGTAACAGTCGGAATCCGATTTCGGGTGCACGGACGCTCCGATGGATACTTGATAATTTCACAAATGTCCAGACTAACAGCTCGCGCGTGTTGCGCGGCGGTTCGTGGTATAATTCCGCGCAGTTCCTGCGTGTCGCCAATCGCAACGGGAATCCGCCAACGAACACGCCTGCCTTCAACGGTTTTCGTTGTGCAAGGGGTGTTACGCCTTGAGTCTTAACTCCCAGGCCGGGGCGTGAACGTCACGTCATATTCAGGCGAGAAATCCGTGCAAAACGCGGTTTCTCGCCGCCGGCATTTTATCTGTAGGGCAGGATCGCCTGAGCTTGCCCTGTTTGCGATCAGGCGAGCGCAAACTACAGAAGAGGGAACGTTTTCGCAGATCCTGCTTCAGAACGGCCCTTGAAAACGGGGAGTTCTATAGACATATAGGTCCTAACGGACCTGAAGAGGGTTCCTGTTTGAGAGCGGGCGCGCTCAAATAGGGCAAGATGAGGTGCTCTTGCCCTATGTAGGTAGGCGCGGTTTCAAACCGCGCCTACTGGGGGTTTCGTAGGGCGAGGGCCTGTCCCTCGCCATAATGAAATATAAAATCGAAACCAGGAGGGCTCTCCTACTGACACGACGGCCTCTTCTCTGTAGGGCAGGATCGCCCGATCCTGTCCTTGACAGCGACAGGTTCGCGGGGGACAGGCCCCCGCGCTACGGGAAAGAAAGAAACCCCGCGTTTCAACGTAGGGCGAGGGCCTGTCCCTCGCCATAGTGAAACATGAAATCGGGACCGGGAGGAACCGCCTACCGCAATCATTCGGTTCCCCGCATGTCAAGACCGGGAGGGCTCTCCTACCAAATGAGAAAATTCGCTTTATTCGGGTAAAAAAGAGACAAATATGATATACTGATGCTATGATCGAAATCCTCAATTACCCTCTCACCCAAATTCCCGCGGGGCCTTTTACGATGGGCACACTCCCCACCGGATTGCGCAAGACCGACCCGGAGGAACCGCAGCGCAGTGTCACTCTCGACGTTTACGCCATCGGCACCTACCACGTCACGAACGCACAATACGCGCAATTTGTTGAGGATACCGATTATCCCACGCCGCTGTTTTGGGGAGACGAACGTTTCAACGGCGCGGCGTGTCCTGTCGTCGGAATCAGTTGGCACGATGCGGAGAACTTCTTGGAATGGCTTCGCGCAATCGCGGGAAAAGCGTATCGCCTACCGACAGAAGCAGAATGGGAGAAAGCGGCGCGCAGCACCGATGGCCGCGAATACCCGTGGGGAAACGACTGGACGCTCGGAAAGGCGAACACTTCAGAAGCACGCCTGAAACGTTTAACACCGATAGGCAGTTATCCAGAGGGGGTGAGTCCCTACGGCTGTCACGACATGGCAGGCAACGCCTATTCCTGGTGCAGCGACTGGTTTCACGCGCAAACCTATCAATACTCTCCAAACGAAAATCCGCAAGGAGCAGTTGAAGGACGGCGCAAAGTCATCAGAGGCGGCTCATGGGTGGCACGCGGCGAATTTGCCGCACGATGTGCAAACCGCGCCGCTTATGAACCCCTCCGCGCCGTGCATAACGTCAGTTTCCGAATTGCGATAGATCTATGAAAAAAATAGACTACCCTCACTTCCGAACCGCGCTGTTGGAATGGTTCAACACCTACCAGCGTGAGATGCCGTGGCGGAACACCGGCGACGCTTATCGTATCTGGGTATCCGAGGTGATGCTACAGCAGACGCAAGTGAAAAAGGTGATGGAATACTATCAGAAATTCATTGATAGATTTCCTACCGTTCAGCATCTTGCAGAAGCAGAATTGCAAACCGTGCTGAAACTCTGGGAAGGGTTGGGTTATTATACCAGAGCCCGGAACCTCCACAAAGCTGCGCAAATTATCGTGAAGGAATTGGATGGAGAAATCCCGGACGACTATGCCGCTTTCCGGAAATTGCCCGGTGTAGGGGATTATAGTGCCGCCGCTGTGCAGAGTATCGCCTTTAACGCGCCTTACGCCGCCGTTGATGGGAACGTCAAGCGCGTTTTGGCGCGTCTGTTTTACATGAAAATCCCCATTAATGATGCGTCCGCAACGAGACAGTTTCAGGAGAAGGCGGACGCGTTTCTCGCGCAAGA
Source organism: Candidatus Poribacteria bacterium (assembly GCA_003635305.1). Lineage (GTDB taxonomy): Bacteria > Poribacteria > WGA-4E > WGA-4E > WGA-3G > AGPOR5. The sequence goes on from PYJE01000055.1 coordinate 10,960, forward strand.
TGCACCGGGAAACTTCAATCAAGCGATGATGGAATTGGGAGCCACGGTCTGCCGCCCACAATCCCCTACCTGCATCGTATGTCCGGTGCATTCCTTCTGTCAGGCATTCCAAACGGCGCGCCAAGACGAGGTGCCTGTCCGCCGGAAAGCGAAACCGATACCGGAATATCACCTCGCAGTCGGCGTTATCCACAAAGTAGGGGCCGCCGGGGTTTTGGCGGAATCAGCGGAGGAACCCGCAGGCGAAATTTTGATAACGCAGAGACCTCTAGACGGTTTGCTCGGTGGCCTCTGGGAGTTTCCGGGAGGCAGACTCGCCGAGGGAGAAACCGCCGAAGAGGCATGCCGCCGAAACATCGCCGAGACAGTCAACCTCGCCGTTGACAATCTCACATACCTCACCCGCGTTCGGCACGCTTTCACTCACTTCAAGATTGTCGTCGATGTCTTTCAGTGCGAGTATCTGGCAGGCGAGGTTGCGTTGAACGGCCCAATCAACGCAAAGTGGATCCGGTTTGAGGAAATCGAGCAATATCCGTTCCCTCGCTCAAATCATAAATTTATCCCGATGTTGAACAAAAGAAACGGATGATTTCGGAAAGCACCCCACATTTTGTCAGGTAGGCGCGCTTTGAAAGCGCGCACAGAATCAATTCACTCCTTTACAACCCTTGACTAAGACAGCCAAGAAATCTTGCCGGTAGGCGCGCTTTGAAAGCGCGCGCACAGAATCAATTCACTGCTTACAACCCTTGACCCAGGCAGCCAAGAAAAGAAAACGCCTTTTCTGCCTGATACCCCGCCAAGACAACGTCAAACCATCGCTAGGACGACGCAAAACCGAACCGTGCCTCGTATCTCTCCCACACTTCGTCTGGAATAGGCGTGCTTGCGGCGCGAACGTTCGCCTCCAGCTGTGCAACGTTGAGATTGCCAATGTTATTGCCGTGGATACGCTCTTCGCGGAGACAGAACTGAAGCGCGAGTTGGAGCAGATTCACATCTTCTTGGAGGCACCACTGCCAGATTTCGCGGGCGCGCGGCACATCACCATCGTTCCGCCAACGTCCCCTCGCAATCTCCGCATCAATATCCACCCCGGTCAGGATGCCGCGCAGGATAGACCAGCCGTTCATCACGCCGATATCCGCTTCGGCAGCGGCAGGAAGAATGTCATCGACAGCTGTCTGCCGGACGAGATTGTAGTCGTTGAAGCACAGGATGAGGTCGACATCACCGGTAGCCATCGCCTTCAGATGAAAATCGTGCGGACGCATCCCGTAGCCGAGGAAGTTGACTAACCCGCGCGCCTTGCACTGCAGCAACCCATCCAGCGTACCACCTTTTTCTAACGTCGGTTCGATTTCCCCCGGGTCGTGGATAAGCATGCCGTCTAAGTAATCCGTGCCAAGCAGCTCCAACTGATTTTCCAGATCGGCGATTGCGCGTTCAGCGGAATAATCCGGCCTGCCCTGGCCGTAACCTCCCCACTCCGCCGCGGAATGGCAACAAAGCCTTGCCGTGATAATGACATCTTCGCGCGGGATTTCTTTAAGTGCCAAGCCGAGTTTCCGCATCGAGTCACCGTAACAGCGCGCGCAATCAAAATGGTTCACACCGATAGACACGGCGTGTTTGACGAGTGCAACGGCATCCTCATCAGAAACAAACCCGAAGTTGTTGCCAAACCCCTGCGTGCCAAACGGAATGACTGGGATGCTCAACTCTGTTCTGCCTAAGCGCCGTCGCGGGAGTGTCGGTAAAGTCTGATTTGTCATGAAAGTCCTCCAAATTTTGCCGGTAGGCGTGCTTTGAAGCGCGCCTAATTTTGCCGGTAGGCGCGCTTTGAAAGCGTGCCTACCCGGTTGGTTCAGCCGCCACTTATTTGCGGTCTGGCGATCGCAAACTATAGGTATCAGGCGCGCCTACCCGGTGGGTTCAACCGCCACCCTGCCGGATTAGTATTTATCCGAACCTTCCAAGGGCATGCGATCAGGCGATCGCAAACTATAGGTATCAAGCGCGCCTACCCGGTTGGTTCAGCGTCCACCCTGCCGGATTAGTATTTATCCGAACCTTCCAAGGGCAATGGAACTGCCCAGATGTTCCGGAACTTCACGAGGTTACCGTGGTCTTGGAGCAACAGCGGACCCGGGTCTCCAACGCCGCCACCGATGTTCGCACCGGTTGTGCCAGACAAGATGACGTTGTTGAGGATGACCAGGCCGTTTTGCAGCACGGTCACGCGCGTGTTTTCAACGATTTCGCTATCATCGTTGAGGCGCGGCGCGCGGAAAATGACATCGTAGGACTGCCATTCCAACGGCGGTTTGCAAGCGTTGACAAGCGGCGCGAACTGGTTGTAAATCGCACCGCAATCGCCCATGCCCGGCACCGCAATCCCGTATGAATCCAAGACCTGGATTTCATACCGGCCCTGAAGAAACACGCCGCTGTTGCCCTTGGCCTGCCCAGTCGCTTCAGGCATATCGGGTGTCATAAATTCAAGGTGCAGAAAATGATCGGTAAACCGTTCCGTTGTCATAACATCGCCGGTGCGCGGGACGACAGCCATTACGCCATCTTCAACTGCCCAGCCGGGCGCGCCGCCATCTCGGCTCGTCCAATTGCTCAAGTCACTGCCGTTAAAGAGAACGACTGCGGATTCTGGTGGTGTGTGAGTCATCGTATTTCCTTTCGGAATGCTAAAATTTGCCCACATTTTAAACGATATGCGGTTTTTTGTCAAATGTGTTGACTTTTATCGGGAAATGCGTTATTATTGTATCAACTTGAACACCCGATGCGGAGGAACGAGACAATGAACGCAACCGAACGCCACCACTTCGCGCAAGAAGTGCCGCCCTCTATGACGTTGGACGAATTTCTCGCGAACGATTTAGAAGGGTATGAATACATTAAAGGAGAATTAGTGCCGATGTCACCCCCGGTAATGGAACACGGCGAGATAAGCGTCAACATCATTTTGCCGTTAGGTTCGCACGTCCGCGAAAATCAACTCGGACGCGTCTATACGGCGGAGACAACCTTCAAACTCGGCGAACGTGCTGTGAAACCCGATGTCGCGTTCGTTTCAACAGCGCGGCTGCCAGCAAACAGGCGGCAAAACTCACCCGTGCCGCCAGATTTGGCGGTGGAGATATCCTCACCCTCAGATTCACTGATGCGCGTGTCAGAGAAGGTTCAAGCCTATCTGGACGCTGGAACGCAGATGGTTTGGGTAATCGATCCGGTATTGCAGACCGTGGCAGTATATCGTCCGGACAGAGACTTCAAACTCCTCACGCTTGGAGATACGCTTACCGGTGAGGATGTGGTTGAAGGTTTTTCCTGCCCGGTTGAGCAAATTTTTGAGTAGCCAAGGGCTCGGATACAGAAATGGACACGCTTCAAGGCATTCTCGAACGCATCGTTTTTGAAAACCCCGATAACGGCTACACCGTCGGCAGATTTTACGCGCGCGGGCACCCGGAACTCGTCACCGTCGTCGGCAATCTCGTTTCCGTAAACCCCGGCGAAAGTCTGATTCTGCAAGGCACATGGGTAAATACGACTCGATACGGCAGACAATTCAAAATTGAACGGTATGAGTCCATCTTGCCGGCTAACATTGTCGGATTGAGAAAATACCTCGGTTCTGGGCTCATCAAGGGTATCGGCCCGAAGATGGCGGCGCGGATTGTCAACAAGTTCGGCCTGGATACGATGGATATCATTGAACGAGAGCCTGAAAAACTCGCACGTATCCCCGGTATCGGCAAGAAGCGCGTCACGATGATCCAACAGGCGTGGGAGGCACAGCGCGAGATTAAAAATGTAATGCTCTTCTTGCAATCACACGATGTCAGCACGGCGCACGCCGCCAAGATTTACAAAACCTACGAAAATGACGCGATTCCCATCGTCACCGAAAACCCCTATCGCCTCGCCGATGACATTTACGGCATCGGATTCGTCACAGCGGATACCATCGCACAGAAACTCGGCATGGAGAAAGACGCGCCGCACCGCGTGCAGGCAGGCATCAAATACGTGCTGAGTCAAAAAGCAGATGAAGGACACGTCTTCCAACATCGCGCAGAACTGATTGAAGCGTGCCAAGAAATCCTTGAACAGGAACCGAAAGCAATCGAGGCAGGCCTCCTTGCACTTGCCGAAAAAGAGGAGATTATATTGCCCGACTTCAGTTCGGGCTCGTCTGTGCTCAAACAGCGTTCTCAGGAAACAGAAGAATTGGTTATCCCTATTGTTGAGGAAAAGGAGACACAAACCGCGCCTCCTGCAGCGGATACCGATGCAATCTATCTCGCGCCTTTCTATTACGCCGAATTGGGAGTAGCGAACCAATTCTCGCGCCTGCTATCCAGGCGGAACCGCGAACGCAGCTCGCCGCTACATATTGACACGTCGCTGCAGCAGTTAGAGACAGAGATGCACATCCGCTTCGCACCGCAGCAACGCGAGGCGATTCACACCGCGCTATCCGAACAGGCAATGATTCTCACGGGAGGCCCCGGCACCGGCAAAACTACTACCACTGTCGGCATGATTCGGCTGTTTGAAGAGGAAGGGAGACGCATCGCCTTGACAGCACCGACCGGGCGCGCCGCCAAACGGCTCAGCGAAACGACAGGACGGGACGCAAAGACAATACATCGCCTGCTGGAATTTTCGCCGCAAGAAAACGGCTTTAAACGGAACCGGCGCAATCCGCTAGAAGCAGACGTGGTGATTGTCGACGAGATGTCTATGGTAGAGCTGGTTTTGATGAACCGCTTTATGCAGGCAATACGTCCGAGTGCAACCCTCATCCTGATTGGCGATACAGACCAGCTGCCATCAGTCGGCGCGGGGAACGTGCTGCGTTCTCTCATTGATTCGGGAAAGATACCGGTGATTAAACTCACAGAAATCTTCCGCCAAGCGCAACAAAGCATGATTGTCACGAACGCACACCGGATTAACACGGGAGAATTTCCGCAACTCACCGGTCCCGCGGATAGAAACTTCTTTTTTATTGAGGAGGCAGGACCGGAGGCGGCAGCAGAACTCATCTGCTCCCTCATCTCGGAACGTTTGCCGCGGCACTACAACTACCATCCGATAGACGATATTCAGCTGCTGTGCCCAATGCGGCGCGGTGTCCTCGGCTCTGAAAATCTCAACAAACAGTTACAAGAAGTGCTGAACCCAATAGGTAGGACTTCAAGTCCCGAAGCCATCCGTGGCTGGCAAGCGTTCCGCGTCGGTGACAAAGTGATGCAAGTCCGCAACAACTACGACTACGAAGTGTTCAACGGCGACATCGGCAGGATTATCGGCATCGATTCGGTTGATAAGAAGGCGCGCGTCCGATTCCCAGATAAACAGGTCGATTACGACATGGCAGACCTGGGCGAACTCGTCCTCGCGTATGCGACGACTATCCACAAAGCGCAAGGAAGTGAATACCCTGCTGTAGTGATGCCGTTGCACACGCAGCACTACCTCATGTTGCAACGAAATCTGCTTTACACCGGCATCACTCGTGCGAAGGAGCGGGTAGTCATTGTCGGCACGAAACAAGCCCTCGGTCTGTGCATCCGCAATAATCAGGTAATGGAACGTAATAGTTACCTCGCGGAGCGGATGCAAGCAGCATCGTAACCCCCAGTAGGAGAACCCTCCCGCGTCTCGATGCTGAATCGGCCTGACAAACTATACCTCAAATTTAATTGTCAAGAAAAAAACAGTTGCATTTTCACCGCATTTCTGCGATAATTTACCCTAGCAAAAATAGGAACCGAAAACGGATACTTTCAGGAGTCATGATATGAAAAAATTTACGATACTGCTCATCGGTTACGTTCTGTTTTGCACACAACCCTTCGCGCACGCGGAGGTGACACTGCCGAACATTTTCGGCGATAACATGGTGCTACAACGCGACATGCCTATCCCAATCTGGGGATGGGCAGCCGTAGGAGAAGAGGTTACAGTCAGCCTGCAGGATACGGACTATACCGTCCAGACGACAGCAGACGCAAAGGGCAATTGGCAAACCAAACTACCAGCCATGTCAGCCGGCGGTCCCTATATTCTGCACGTCGCCGCTAGCAACATGCTTGAATTGACGAACGTGATGTTCGGCGAGGTATGGATATGCTCCGGGCAATCCAACATGGAATGGCCGGTTCGTGCGTCAAAAGACAGCGAGGCAGAGATTGCCGCGGCGGATTATCCGCTAATCCGGCTGTTCAATATCCCGCACAAAGCGTCCGGGTTGTTAGTGCCCGATGTCGAAGCAGAATGGCATCCTACCACCCCAGAAACTATCCCAAACTTCTCCGCTGTCGCCTACGCCTTCGGACGAAAACTTTACAACACCCTCGATGTGCCTATCGGGTTAATCAACACATCGTGGGGCGGCACGCGGATTGAGCCGTGGACACCCCCAGTCGGCTTCGATTCGGTGCCCGCGCTGGAATCTATCTCCAACGACATCCAAGACATCCACGCGAAATATCGGGAAGAACTCCCAGAGAGAATGGCTCAGATTGAAGCATGGATAGCAGCAACACGCGAGGCATTGGAAACAGGTGAAGTCATCACACCAATGCCGGACAATCGACACCCGCTCACGCATTACGCTAGACCGACCGGCCTTTACAACGGAATGGTGCATCCGCTCGTCCCCTTCGCCATGCGCGGGGCCATTTGGTATCAAGGCGAATCCAACCTGAGAGATGGCATGCTCTACCACGAAAAGATGAAGGCACTTATCAACGGGTGGCGTGCTGTCTGGAATCAAGGCGATTTTCCCTTCTATTTCGTCCAACTCGCACCTTTCACCTACGGCGGAGGTGCCAGCCCCTATTTCCTTCCGGAAATCTGGGAGGCACAAACGGCGACGTTAGCCTTGCCGAATACCGGCATGGCAGTAACAACCGATATCGGCAATTTGAGAGACATCCACCCGCGCAACAAGCAGGAAGTCGGCAGACGACTCGCGCTGTGGGCCCTTGCCAAAACTTATGGCAGAGAGGACATAACCTATTCCGGCCCGCTTTACAAATCGATGGCGGTTGACAGGAACACTATCCGCCTCAATTTCAACTCTATCGGCAGCGGCTTAATCTCGCGCGATGACGAACCGCTCACGTGGTTTGAGATTGCCGGTGAGGATAAAAACTTCGTCAAAGCCGATGCGACAATTGAAGGCGACACCATCGTCGTCTCAAGCGACGCGGTGGCTCAGCCTGTCGCCGCCCGATTCGGCTGGCATCAAACGGCAGAACCGAACCTCGTCAACAAGGAAGGGCTGCCTGCATCGCCATTTCGGACGCATCCATGGTAGGCACAGAACGGCAGGATCAGCGATCCTGCCCTACAGAGAGATGGATTTCGGACGCAGCCATGGTGACCACAGAACCGTCGCATCCGTGGTAGAACGGCAGGATCAGCGATCCTGCCCTACAGAGAGATGGATTTCGGACGCAGCCATGGTAACCACAGAACCGTAGGGCGAGGGCCTGTCCCTCGCCACCCGCTATCGCATCTATGGTAACCACAGAACCGTAGGGCGAGGGCCTGTCCCTCGCCACCCGCTATCGCTCGTAAAGGCGGATTTCTATAATTGTCCCGCAAAAAACCGAGTCATTGACAACGTCAATGACGACATTGGGGGAGAGACAGAAAATCACCAAAAATCTCCCCTGAACGCATAGCGAACAACAAAAAAATGAAAATTACCGCTATCAAAACCTTTATGGCGCGCTTCGGCAACCGGCCACGCGGACTCATCAAGGTTGAAACCGACGAAGGACTAGCCGGCTGGGGTGAAGCATATTCCACCGGACCAGAGCTCTCTGTTGAGCCCATCGCCGATTACATCTTTGAAATGATTCAAGGCGAGGACCCGAGGCGCATCGAGTATATCATGATGAAACTGCACCAGCAATTCCGTTTCCCACCTGGTGGTGCCGGGCTCGCCGTGATTTCCGCCATAGATCACGCGCTGTGGGACATCAGCGGGAAAGCGGCAGGACTGCCAGTCTACATGCTCCTCGGTGGGCACGCCCGCGACCGGGTCCGCGTCTACCGCAGCATCGGCGGCAGAGATGGCATCGAAGCGGCAGACCTGGCGCGCAAACTGAACGAAGAATGGGGGTTCACCGCCTTTAAGACGAGCCCCTATCAACTCAATCCGGATGCAGATAGATGGGGACGCGTTTGCGCCGCCGCAGCGAACTATTTCGAGCAGCTCCGAAACAACACGCCGGACGATTGGGAGTTTGCCTTCGATCCGCACGCGAAAATCTTTGAGCCTATCCGTGCCGTGCAACTTGCCAATGCACTTGCACCCTATGATGCCTATTTCTACGAGGAGCCACTTCGCCCCGAACATATCCCGGCATGGAAACGACTGAGAGAACAGATGCAAGTGCCGCTCGCCACCGGCGAATCGCTCTACACCCGCTTTGAATTTCTCGCGCTGATTGCGGCGCAGGGTGCCGACATCATCCAACCCGATATTTGCGTGTGTGGTGGCCTGCTAGAGATGCGCAAAATCGCCGCAATCGCCGAAGCACACTATGTCAGCATCGCGCCGCACAACCCGATGGGACCGCTGGCGACAGCCCTCAATGTCCATTTCGCCGCCGCAACGCCGAACTTCAAAATCCTCGAATACCTCCTGCCGACAGAGACAGAATGGAACGAATGGGTAGATGAACCCTATCTGCGAAAAGAAGGATATTTGGAACTGCGCGACCGGCCCGGACTCGGCATAGAGATAAACGAATCGGCAATTACGGACAACGAATATATCCATTGGCAACGGACATGTCCGATTCGGCCCGATGGTTCAACAGGATATATTTAATCTTAAACACGAACACCGTAGGCACGGTTTCCAACCGCGCACGTCCCGGTAGGAGAGCCCTCCCGCGTCTCGATTTTTTAACTAAGCATGAACACCGTAGGCGCGGTTTCCAACCGCGCATGTTCCGGTAGGAGAGCCCTCCCGCGTCTCGATTAAGTGGAAAGCATCAAGCATAACTAGCGGCAACATACGCCTTCAGGTGTCTCAGGGCACTGCCATCATCCATCACAGTCTGCGCGCGCTTGATAGCACGGTGCGGTTCCGGACAAATCCCCAACAGGTAATCTACCATCGCCGCGTTTAGGACAATTCTATCATAGAAATGTCCTTTCTCTCCAGAAAGCGCGGCGATGCCAGCATCCGCAAACGCCTGCGCGCTTACGCTTTCTGGACGCGGGCTCCGCGCATAGTCAAACCCATAGTCCGAAGGATTAATATCCACCGCAAAATCTTCGCGGTGTCCATTAATGCGCCGGAAGCCTTGCGAATAATTAATCGCCATCCTATCCGACGTAGACGGTTTTCCGAGGCGGAGCGCGTAATGACTCGTGCCTTCTTCACCCTTGACAGCAACGGCACCGTCAAACCCGCGTTCCCACGCCAATTGCAGGAGCGGCTTCTCATAACCGATATGATAGTAGCCGAGCACCATGTAGTTTGCCGCAGCGCGAGAACCTGCCCCTCGCGTGCCGCCAGCGGCGAAAAATTGCTGTGCTTTTTCCGTAGCCGCCCACGGCGGACGTTTCTTAATATGCACCCGCAGTTCCTGCAAAGCGTAGGCACCCGGCGAATATTCACGCTGACTGATATACCCAAACCCTACCGTTTTATCAACGATGCGTTCCGCTGTCTGTTCAAGCGATAACGTCGTATTCGCGCCAAGTGCGTTCAAAATCGCCTCTTCGGTAACGCCGTTTTTCGGCGGCATCGCATCCACACTATGCAGCACCGAAGGCTCACCGAGCGCAGCTCGAACGGCCGCCACAAAAAGCATCGGACGAAAATAGCGCGTCGCACCATCGTAAGGTTGCCCGAAATGCGTCAGTGAATCGACAGCGATGGAACGCACCGCGTCCGGTGCAAAAAAGGCATCGAGATACCCGCGCACCTCCTCGTATGTCTCGCGATTCATCCGCTGCCCTATAAGCGCGGCGGCTTTGAGGGCAGGCTTCACAGCATTGCTGAGAATCGCCGTGCACATCTGCCGAGTCTCGGTGTAATCCAGATGTTTCGCACGTAAAATTTTCTCTAGCGCAGCGACGACAACCGCCTCCGTCGCGTTTGCCGGAACGTAACCGCACCCTGCATCCATCAGATAGCGGATTTCCGGTGGCAACTTTTCTTCAAGCGCAGACTGATAGTGATGAAACGCCTCACGTTCCGCCGGACTCCACCGCGTCGCCTCGGGGAAATAGTTGCGGAGCGTCATAGCCGTAAAAAACGCGCCCATCTGTGCCGCCGAAACTGTCTTTTCTTTCGGCAGTTCACCCGCCAGCGACTTGAGGATAATTTCCAATATGGCGGCAGGTTGCGGTCCGTCTGGGTTGCCTAACGGGCGCGTCTGGTGCGGTCCCGTGCAAACCCGAGCCTGCGCCTCAAGGAGTTCAGTATTGGGACCTGGGTAATTCAATGTGTTCATTTTGATACCTCCCTTCAAAGTTTACGGTTTGACATTATGATACCACATTGTCACCCTTAACGCAACGTGTGATGTTTAAATCCCAGGAGAATAAAAACTTGACAAAATTGCGAAAAGAAGTTAAACTATCATTATAGATTTTTTCTGATGAAAATGGAAGCGGATTACAACAAACCCTATATCATGCAACTTCACAATATCTATGTGCGTAGCGCGAAGGAAACCTGTCCCTCGCGTGCCTTCAGTTACACGTTATGCATCATCATCGTTATCCTCGCGGGCGGTGGGTGTGACGAACCGACACCGATTACCATCACGCCGGAAGAGACAGCCAACATCGTCCTGCGCGACTATCTCCTCGCGGCGGA
>PYJE01000056.1 GCA_003635305.1 Candidatus Poribacteria bacterium
CTCGCGTTCGCCTTTTTGGCACTGAGTTGCACCAAAGTGCCGACATCAACGACAGCGCAGCATGTACCTGCAAGCACCAAACACTTGGACCGGCACATTGATGCCGTGCTCAAACGCGAGGGCATCCAACCTTCCAAGCAATCCAAAGATGCAGAGTTCCTGCGCCGCATCCACTTGGATCTGACCGGAAAAATCCCGCTGCCCGATGAGGTAACGGATTTTATCGGGAACGGCGCACCGAACAAGCGCGCCAAGAAAATCGAACGGCTTCTTGAGAGTGAAGCGTATCTGGAGTATTGGAGTAATTTGTGGGTAACCTGGCTCATCGGACGGCGCAGCGTTAACAACAATGAACGCGTGAAACTCACCGAATGGGTGCGCGAGGCAATCGCAACCAACATGCCCTACAATCAGTTCGTTTCCGCACTCATCGCCGCCGAAGGCGTTTTAGAGGAAAACAAGGCGACGAACTACATCCAGCGATACGACAGATCGCCCGTTTTCCTCACCTCGCAGTCCACGCGCCTGTTTTTAGGGCTCCCGATGCAGTGCGCCGAATGCCATGCCCATAAGACAGAAGCATGGCGGCAGGAGGATTTCTACGGCATCGCCGCTTTCTTCACCGGCATCGAAATCGAACGCGAAAAAATAGTGATGGAAGATGCCGAAGAAGCGAGGATGGTGGACTATCGCATGATAAACAAGGAAGAAGGCGCGATTTGGGTGGAAGACATGAAGGAAGCCATCCCGCCGCGATTCCTAGATGGCACCGAATACAAGGGGCCTCTCCGCAAAAAACGGGAGGCACTCGCACAGTGGATAACCGATAAAACGAATCCTTACTTCAGCAAGGCAATCGTCAACCGCATCTGGAAACACTTCATGAGACGCGCCTTTGTCGAACCGCTCGATGGGTTTGGCGAGGAAAACCAGCCGACGAACCCGCAACTCCTAGAATGGATGGCGGAGGATTTCGTCATCAACGGCTATAATCTTCAGCATCTCATGCGGACTCTCCTCAACTCGGAAGCGTATCAACGCACCTCCGAAACGAACGAGAGCAACAAGGACGATGAACGCTATTACTCGCACGCGTATGTGAGTCCTCTCAGCGCGGAACAGTTTTTCCACTCCATGTTGCAAGCGACTGGGTTTGAGAGACTCCAAAAACGGCGCGACCGTGGGCAATTGGAGGCAATGAAACAGCGACACTTGGAGCGGTTCCTCTTCCTACTGAATAACGGCGAGATGGAGGAGATCGAAGCGTTCAACGGCACCGTGCCGCAGGCTCTCATGATGATTAACGGCTCGCTGGTAAACGACAGCGCACGCCACGACACGCGCGGGAGTTTCATCCATTACGTGCTAGAAAAATGGCGCGAACCCATGGAACGGCTGGAGTATATCTACCTCACCGTCCTCTCGCGCCCACCAACGGCAAAAGAGAAGACTTACTTCCAACGCTATTTGGAACGGAGTCTGTATCGTAACAAGGATTTGGCTTACGAAGACCTCTACTGGGTTTTGCTGAATTCGGCAGAGTTTTCGTTGAATCATTGACTGTAAAGACAGATTTCTCTCACCAACGAATCTGGTGCTGCCGTTCAAATCGTATTGGGGCGCGTGCAAAAGGTGAAGTCCTACCAAAAGAGCCGAAGTCGATCAAAAGACCGGCTTCGGCTCACTATGCGATGTGGAGACAGACACCTTAATGATCTGGTGTCCTTGGGGATTCCTGTTGAGCCCGCCACTGGTGTTGCTTCGCGATCTCAACAGCTCTTCGATTCGCGTCATTCGGAAACAGTGCAAAAATAGCCTCAGCTATCTTTAGATTTTCCTCCGAAGAATATTGGTACTTCGGTCCGTTATCTATCGTCTGGACCAAGATGTGCACTTCCTGTCTATCACCGAACTGCTTTATCAGATTCTCCCGGTGTCTTTCAATCTTCGCCGCCCTTGACAGGCCAGCCCAGTCTGTTGAAACGCTGCTGTCATGAAGATGCGGAAATGGAGAATGAATGAAAGTTGGTTCCATCTTATCAGCAGAAACCATAGGCACATCTGGTGCAGTTGTCTCGGCAGCGTCAACCACCACTTCAGTGGGTGCAAAATGCTCACTTTCTGGCAGTACAGTTGTCTCGGCAGCGTCAACTGTCTCCATGGGCGCGTCTTTACTGAGCGGTGATTGTGCTTCGGTAGTGTTAACCACCCCGTCGGTGTCGGTGTCGGTGTCCAAAGGCACGTCTCCTACATCAACCGGTTGGGTGACTACAGGAGGCACTTTGGGAAGACTCTCAACGAAGCGTTCCTTCTCGTGCTCTAGATAGAGCGTCCAGGCAACACCTAGCACTACTAGAGCGATGCAAACGAAAACAAATTGTTTCATCGGAATTCTCCTGCCACCTTCCGTTAGGGAAGGGCGTTGTAATCATACCTAATTTAACGAACCTGTAACACATTTTATCAAAATGTAAAAAAATTGTCAAGAAAAATTTGCGGTTTTGCACTATGTGCGGTGTAGGCATGCCGGCACCAACCCCAAACAGCAAGCGGTGCGCGGGCCCCGTTCGCCTTTTGACAACTCCACAGCGGGACCCGGAAACTTCCAACTTGGTGAGAACATCTCCTATCAAAGATAGTATACCTATTCCTAGAAAAAGTCATTTTTTTCCTGACAAGCGTCTCTCATATTCTAGAAAAAGTCATTTTTTCTTGACATCAATCTGCAAATAAGGTATCCTATAGTTAGAGAAATTAAGGTGGAGAGTTTGTGATGGACATTATAGAGGAGATTTTTATCATGAAAAGACGTAATCTGTTTATTGCGATTTGTGCCATTACCGTCGGCATTGCAGCGATGGCAGTCGCGCAAACCTATTTCGAGGATAACTTCGACGACGCGAAGGAATCCGAAAAGAAATGGGTAGCACTCTTCGGAGAATGGGAATTCAAAAGCGATGAATACCATCAACTCCAGAATACCCCGAACTGCATGAGCGTCGTCGCCGATGAGTTCTGGGATGACACGTGGAACGAATACACCTTTGAGGTGCGCGGCAATAAGACTAGCGGCGCAGAAGGGTTCCTGATTATGTTCCGCTGCCAAGGGCTGATGCAACCACGAGGGCAGGCCCTGGAAGACCATCCGCCTCGTATGGAGAAACTCAAACCGTCGTTAGAATACTGGTGGAACCTCGGCGGTTGGGGGAACACTCGTTCGCAGGTAGAATCGTGGGGTGGCAAGGCTGGCGCGAACAGCAATCACACCATCGATGACAAAGAGTGGTATAACATCAAAATCGTCAACACGCCGGACAACTACACGGTTATTCTCAACGATGAGGAAGTCGCGCAAGTCGATGACGATACCGAGAACGGCGTTGGGCGCGTCGGTTTAGCGACATGGAGCACCGTCGCGAAGTATGACGATGTGATTGTCTACGGACCGGATGGCCCCTCGTTGCCAGTGGATGCGCAAAGCAAATTGGCAACAACATGGGGAGAACTGAAGTCGGTCCGGTAGCATCAACCGGTAGGCGCGGTTTGAAACCGCGCACGCCGCAAATCCCCGGTAGGCGCGGTTTCCAACCGCGCATTACCCGTAGGCGTGGTTTCCAATCGCGCACGCCGCAAATCCCCGGTAGGCGCGGTTTCCAACCGCGCACGTTTTATTTTTCAGGGCGGATATCGTTAACTATCCGCCCTTTCCTTCTGCCTGAATCAGGATTTCCAAGATTGGCAAGATTCACAGGATTTTTGTGCATCCCTGTCAACAGGCCGTAGCGCAGAGGCCTGTCCGATGCGCGGAGGCAAACCGCGCGCCTTGACTATGAGGGCTATAAAATGCACAGGCAATTATGTTTTGGAGATAATCTCGGAATGTTGCGTTCGATGCCGCCAAGTCGGGTTCAACTGTGTTGCACAGACCCGCCTTTCAATAGCGGTAGGAACTATAACATGTTCCTCGGTGCGGATGCACAGAAAACCGCTTTCACGGATATCTGGGCCTGGGATGATGCCGCGATGGAAACCCATGCGGATATCCAACGCCAAATCGGGAATCGGGATTTAACTCCCGACGTTCAGAAGAACTATGCTGACGTGGAGCGGTTCCTCGACGGCTTCGCAATGATGCATAATAACCCGACACGCGGGCCGATGGCGGAACTGCGAAGCTATCTGACGTTCATGGCACCGCGGATTGTCGAAATCCGAAGGGTCTTGACAGACACAGGTTCGTTCTATTTGCACTGCGACCCGAGTGCAAGTCACTATCTCAAAACGCTATGCGATGTAGTGTTCGGGGTAGATAACTTCCGCAACGAGATTGTGTGGTGCTATAAAAGCACATCACAAGCTAAGCGTTGGTTTCCAAAGAAGCACGATATCCTTTTGTTTTATACCAAGGGTGCTAATTGGACTTTTAATCCCGATGATATTCGGGTGCCTTACAAGTTAAAGCAGATGCCTCAACGGACGAATCAGTTCACTCGACATGGAGCTGGTAACTGGAAGGGTGAGGACAGAGGCACTCTGGATAAAAGGGCTTCCAGAGGTAAAATTCCCGAAGATTGGTGGGAGATGACTTTTGGGCCAAACTCTCCCGAACGTCTTGGATATCCGACGCAGAAGCCGCGTGCGTTATATGAACGCATTATCAAAGCATCATCGAATCCAGGTGATATTGTGCTAGATCCGTTTTGCGGGTGTGGTACTACGATTGATGCGGCTGAGACAAACCATCGTGGTTGGGTTGGCATCGACATCACAGTCCTGGCATTGGAGCCTATCCAGCGTCGGATGACTGAACGGCACGGTTTGGAAGCCTTCAAAGACTACAAAATCTATGGTTATAGTATCTATCAAAGGAAATCTAAAAATGTCAAGAAAGTTTAAGCAAGTCAAGGATGCGGTAACTTCAAGAGTCATGCCGCTCCTAGACAAGAAATTATACGGTTGGACGTTAACCGAACAACAACCGCCGTTTATTGAAGATACGAAACACCCCGATATGATGGCGGTTCGCAAAGGACGCGAAACCATCGCCATCGAGGCAAAAGCCTACGATAACCCCGATACCATCGAGGATATTCGAGAGAAATAT
>PYJE01000057.1:0-4441 GCA_003635305.1 Candidatus Poribacteria bacterium
AAGCCCGAAAGGCGGTTGAAGCGGAATGGGCGTTTCAGTATGTGCACGCGACGTTTGATGGAAAACGCTACGTTTCAAGCCTTGACAGAAACAGCGTTGAACTCTGGGAAATCGGCGATGACGAATCGCAGCACGTGATGACAGCAACCGGACACGACAACAACTGGGTCCGCGCGGCGTTCGCACCGCCCGGGACACTGCTTGCATGCGCCGATGAAAAAGGCAAACTGAACGTCTGGGATGTTCACAGTCAAGAGCTCCGATGCACGTTCGCACACCCTCTGATTGACGAGCACCAGATCTGGACGCTGGAATTTAGCCCAGATGGGAAACTCCTTTTGAGTGAAGCGGATATTTGGCCAAGTGCCCGGCTGTGGGATGTGGAGCAAAGCAAAGCGATAGAGGCATTTCCCGGCGACGACATGGACAGTAAAGGCGGGTTTTCACCGTGCGGCCGATATCTGGTGGGCAGTCGTAGAAGTGGGGGAGAATTCATGGTATGGAATATCAATCATCGTGAAATCCTCGCACAAATACCGTTTTTGCTCGCCGATAATTTTGAATACTCGCCGAGCGGACAGTATGTCGCCTGCGGCGGTGAGGTAGGCGAGGCAGCTGTCCTATTGTGGAACCTTGAACATCGCGAAACCCATAGGCGGCTGCCGCTGCCCGATGAAAGCGATTGGATACACGCGTTGGCCTTCTCACACTGCGGGAAATATCTCGCCGGAGGCGGCGGGTGGAACAGGGAAACCAAGCAGGTTCCGTTGCTGTTATGGGAGATTGCAACCGGTAAAAATCTCGCCACTTTCTATGGGCATACTACCGACATTCAGGGGCTCGCCTTTTCGCCAGGCAGCGCGCTTTTGGCAAGTGCCAGTTTTGATGGCACTATCTTGCTGTGGGACATCAACTTGTAAGGACAGACTGCTATATCTGCCCGTTTCGCTCAAGGGCTATGTAAGGACAGATTTCATCTGTCCGCAGCTGCCATGGAAAACGCGCACCTATCAAAAAAAACGATAAAAAACGTGACTTTTTTTCAACTTTGATGTATACTCTTAAAAATACCGCCGAAATGGAGGAAAAACGCGATGCCCTCGCAAAATGCGCTGCTGGACATTGCGCAAATCGACACCGAACTTGAATCCTATCTGACTGGCATCGGCAAGATAAGTTATCGGTTTCCAGCGCACGACTCCGGTTGTCAATCGTGAGAGACACAGAGCGATTCGGTTGTCGATTTTTGATGCCTCGCGTGAAAAGCGACAATGCGCCCTCTCTGTAGGGCAGGTTCGCCTGAACCTGCCTTGTTTAAAATCTGGCGAGCTCAAACTACAGACTCGATTTGCCTTCTTTCTGCATCGCTATCTCCGGTAGCGTTTTGGGAACAAAGCGTCGGTGCACCTTTTCACCGAATAGTCAACGGCGTGTGATAGCCGCTGAAAAATGGGGCGAAAATATGGGACATACAACAACGCAGATGACAGAACGCACAGAACCAACAACGCCTGAACACGGCTATCATTTTTCACCGGCAACGCGTGAGGCAACTCTTAATCGTCTCTTGGATGCCCTACAAAGCGATAAGCGCATTACAGGCACCCTAGTTGTCGGCTCTGGGGCAGTAGGTTTTGAGGATATCTACTCCGATATAGATCTTTGTGCCGTTACAACCCTGGCTGAAGATGTGAAGCCTGCTTTCCAAGAGTGGGGAGCAAAAATCTGCGAAATGCTACCTATATTTCACCATCTTGAGTCAGTTAGAGCGGTTAACGTCTATCTTTGGGTATTCCTTCTTGAGAACTTTCTGGAGATTGATTTGTGCTTCCTCTGCTTGGACGCGCTCCGTGCGACAAGAAGGCGTTGGAGAACAGTCTTCGATCGTTCAGGAAGAATTGAGAGCATTATGCAGTCAAGTTGGGAAAACAGACCCGAGCCCAATCTGGAAGCAGGTTACCGCTCCCGACTCAACTCAAGCTGGCACTATATCATACATGCTGTCATTGCACTCCAACGAAAGCAACCTTGGAGAGCACTATACGAAATCGAACAGATTCGGAACCAAGCGATTGAACTCCGAGGGCTACGCGTGGCATTGGAGACTAAGCGTTTCCGACACGTAGATGGGATGTCGGAAGATTTTTTGACCGGCGTTGAACAAACACTGGTACCGAGTTTGAGCAAGGTTGATATGATGAACGCGTTGAAAACAGCGATAGCGTGTTTCTTCCGCGAAGCGCGGCGTTTTGATAAGATGCTCAATCTCACGCTCGCGGAGCGGTTCGAGACGAAAATGCAAGCGTATCTTGCGCACTTTGAGGCTAATCCGTGAAAATGAGGAGCGTGAGAAATAACGTTGTATTCATTAGGAGTTCCGCGAAATGAAACAGGAACCTATCGCGCTTGGGGATACAGAACGCGGGCTCATCAACAACGTTGCTTTCTCCCCCGTTGGAAAATGGATTGCCACCCTATAAAAAGCAAAAACGTCAAAATACGTGACTTTTTTGCAACTTTGATGTATACTCTTAAAAATACCGCCGAAATGGAGGAAAACGCGATGCCCTCGCAAAATGCGCTGCTGGACATTGCGCAAATCGACACCGAACTTGAATCCTATCTGACTGGCATCGGTAAGATAAGTTATCGGTTTCCAGCGCACGACTCCGGTTGTCAATCGTTTGGAGTGACAGTAGACGGCCAGCGGTGGTTCGTCAAATACAGCGACGTTCCGCAAGCAATCACGTGGCTCAAGCAGGCAGTCCGTTTCCACTCGGCGATTCAGCACGACGCACTCCCGCGGTTGCACAACGCCTTCTCCACACCGAAGGGGTTCACCCTCGTCTACGACTGGGTAGAGGGCGAAATACTTCGGCCCGAACGCGAACTGAAACCCGGTGAGATGCATCCCCGCGAGCGATTTTGCGCGCTGCCCACCGATGAAATCATCGGGGCCATTAATGTCATCTATGACGTGCATCTCGTCGTTGAAGAAAAAGGCTTCATCGCCGAAGATTTCTATGACGGCTGTATCATCTACAACTTCGAGGAGAAGCGAATCCACTTATTTGACTTCGACCATTATCATCCGCAGCCGTTTATCAACGAACGCGGGCGATTATACGGCTCAACCCGATTCATGGCACCCGAAGAATTCCAGAAAGGTGCGCGCATCGATGAAACAACGAACGTCTTCATGCTCGGACGAACCGCGTTCGTGCTCCTCGCCAACAGCAGTAACGCACGGCAAGACTGGAAAGGCACCGAGGCGATGTGGCAGGTAGCCACAAAAGCGACAAACCCCAACAGAAATGCGCGGTATCCCTCTGTGCAGGATTTCGTCACCGCATGGCACGCCGCCATGGACACATAGGAAACCAACATCACAATGCGAAAAGTTACTGATAACGAAATTCAATTTTTCAACGACAACGGGTATCTCATCTTGCCCCAGGTCATCCAGCCCGATGAACTCGCTGTCATCCAGCGCGAAAGTCAACGGCTAATCGACGAGATTCTGTCCGGCGGCCCAGCAGATGCATGGTGTAACCGCGGGCCCGAAGGGATTCCCTACTATCTCACGTATCTGCACTCGCATCCAAACGAATTTTCGCTGCGGCTGCTAGCGCATCCGTTCATCGGTGATCTGCTGTATCGCATCATCGGACCGGATTTCATCCCGTGCTACGAATCGCTCGTTTTCAAACTGCCGAAGCACGGCTCTTCAGTCCGATGGCACCGAGATGGCAACGCGATTCGCGAAAACCACCCCATCTTCAACATCGACATCTATGTGGACGATTCCACCGTGGATAACGGGTGCGTTTGGGTGATTCCGGGCAGCCATCTCTGGAGCATCGAGGAAGCACAGGAAGTCATCGACAGAGGCGACGCGAACTTCAAGCGCGCCGATGCAGTGCCTGCCGAAGTTAAACCCGGCGATATCCTCCTCCATCACACGAAAGTCCTGCACGGAAGCAAAATTAACACAAGCGATACACTACGCCGTGTCATCTACTTTGACCAGCGGACACCGCGCTGGAACGAGACGTATCAGTGGTGGAAACCCGAATTTTTGACGCAGCGGTGCAAACTTTATCAACGCGCGCTTCACGAACGCCGCAACCAGCCATACCCATCGGATACCGAACAGTTTGCTTACGAAGTGCCAACGGATATGCCGGTTTGGGAGGCAGACGACACCTTCGATCTGCGCATCCAGCACCGTGCTTACGCGGCGCGATAGCCGCCGCCCCAAGCAAACCAAGTAAGGCAAGGGAAAACCTGTCCCCACACCAGTCCCGACTTACTGCACGGGGGACGCACGGCGGATGAGGGAAACCTGTCCCTCGCCACGTCGTAGATAGAAACAGGAGGGCTTACCATGAAGGTTCTACTCGTCGGAGGTTCCGGACACGTCGGGACAATGACGCTTCCC
>PYJE01000057.1:4461-29358 GCA_003635305.1 Candidatus Poribacteria bacterium
CAGTTTGCTTACGAAGTGCCAACGGATATGCCTGTTTGGGAGGCAGATGATACCTTCGATCTGCGCATCCAGCACCGTGCTTACGCGGCGCAATAACCGCCGCCTCAAGCAAACCAAGTAGCGCAAGGGAAAACCTGTCCCCTCACCAGTCCCGACTCACTGCACGGGGGGAGCACGGAGGATGAGGGACACCTGTCCCTCGCCACGTCGTAGATAGAAACAGGAGGGTTTACCATGAAGGTTTTACTCGTCGGAGGTTCAGGACACGTCGGGACAATGACGCTTCCCTATATGAAACCGCACCACGAATTCCGTGTGCTGGACATGTCACCGCCGAAAGATACGTCTGTGGAATACATACAAGGTTCAGTTACCGATGCAGCGATTGTCCAAGAAGCGATGAAGGGAATGGACACGTTCGTCTACATGGTGATGCAACGCCCGACAAGCGACCGGTCATCCATCGCGGATTTTGACGACATCGTTGCAAATTACGATGTCAACGCCAAGGGACTTCATCTCGTCCTACACGCCGCGAAAGAGGCAGGCATTCGGCACGCTGTCTACACAAGCACCTTCACCGTTCACGAACGGACGCGCAACAATTTCCCTTACGAAGATGTCGTGCCGCGAGATAACCCAGGAGTCTACGGCTTAACGAAAAGTTTTGGCGAACAGGTATGCGAATACTTCGCTCGCGAACACGCGATGTCGCTGATTGCCTTGCGTATTACAGGGCCATCCACGCGCGAACAATGGCTGGAACGCCACCCGCAAATCCTCGCCCGCTTGCAGGGAACATCTACCGAAGAATCAGTTCACATTTGGTGGACAGATGAGGAAGACCTGGCGCGTGCCTACCTCGCCGCCCTCTCAATTGAACACCGCGGGTTTGATGCCGTTTTCATCGCCGGCGATTATGAACAGCGGGAAATTAATCTCTCCAAAGCGGAACGATTGCTCGGCTGGGAACCGCTGACACATAAACAGAGGGGATAAAGTTGATTTTAATTTCAATTAATGGTATTCTTAAAATAAAAGGAATTCGCCTATGACACATCCAGAATTAACACTCGTCGAAAACCGCCCGTTCCAGACTCGCCGTCAAGACACCTGGTGGGTGCAACCCTTGGCTGTCTTCATCGGATTGGGGGCTTTCATCGTTTACGCAACGTTCCGCGTTTTGGAAAACACGCATTACCTTGCCGCTGCAGACGCTTACCTGTCGCCGTTTTACTCGCCGCTCCTGTTCAGTGCCGACGGTTCACATAGTTGGTTCGGCACGATGCCAGCATGGCTACCGGCTTGGATCTCCCCCGCAGCGTTGATTCTCTGGGCACCCGCGGGGTTTCGGTTCACATGCTATTATTACCGCGGCGCATACTACAAGGCGTTTTGGGCGGATCCGCCATCTTGCACCGTATCAGAACCGCGCAAAGGCTATCGGGGAGAACACTCCTTCCCGCTGATTATCCAGAACGTCCACCGCTATTTCCTTTACCTCGCGCTCCTGTTCATCGTCATCCTCGCTTACGATGTCTGGAAAGCGATGTGGTTTGATGGAAAATTTGGCATCGGGATAGGCACGCTCATTTTAGCAGGCAACGTCATTTTTCTGGGCGGCTATACGTTCGGATGCCACTCTTTACGGCACCTCGTCGGCGGCGGAATCAATTTGCTATCTAAGGCCCCGGCGCGCAAACACGCGTATAACTGCGTCAGCTGCCTCAACCGCCGGCACATGCTGTGGGCATGGATGAGCCTCTCGTGGGTAGCACTCTCCGATATTTACGTTCGCGTTTTGGCGACAACGGGCTGGAAGGATTGGATTACGTTTTAGCATTAAATCCAGAACTCTCCCAGAACCTTAGCGATTCCGTTCACACCGGTAGGAGAGCCCTCCCGCGTCTTGACTCGCACCGGTAGGAGAGCCCTCCCGCGTCTCGACACCCCTGAACCATCGGGACAGAAAGGGCCCTCCTACCGGCGAAAATGTCGTTCTTTATGAAAACTAAATGGCTCTGCCAAAATCTTGACATAAAACTGCAATGTGTGGTAAACTAATAGTGCTAGGTTCAGAATACCACGTTCAAAAAACAGACCCGGCCTATGTTTACGAGATAGAAATTCAGTTCCCGTAAAATATGAAGAAGTTTTTGGAGCAACACGCACCGCCTACTTGCGTCAGGAACCGTTTCAGAATCTCTTCAATGAGGAACACTCTCATGAACTACATAGATGATCACGCCAACCACGTTGATTACACGCTGAAGACGATCTACCTGGGGGGACGCGTCCCCAACATCGATTCCATCGAATTCCTGCGGATAGAACGCCCCTATTGGCAGGGATACCGGTACGGTCCCTTCGTCCGCGTTCGATACGCCCTCAACGGCGTTGAACAAATCAACGGCTTTCCCATGGACGTGGACAAAGGCATCTTCCTTCACGTTTATGACGACGAATTGGCCGAACAACTCCGCACAATCGCGCCGAAGATTATTGAAATTCTGCAAGAAGATGCCGCTCGCAACCGCAATCAAAACTAGGGCTGTGCGCACCGGACGCGCACCCACCGAAACTAACTGAGGGGAAAACCTTGAGCTCTTATGAAACTTACGACTACGACGTACTAATAATCGGAGCAGGAGGTGCCGGACTCCGCGCCGCGATTGAAGCCGCCACCGGCAATCTCTCTGTCGGACTGATTTGCAAATCCCTGCTCGGCAAAGCACATACCGTCATGGCGGAAGGAGGTGTCGCCGCCGCACTCGCTAATGTTGACGAAAGAGATAGCTGGAGAGTGCATTTCGCCGATACGATGCGCGGCGGACAGTATCTCTCCAACGCGCGGATGGCCGAACTCCACGCGCAAGAATCACCAGAACGAGTACGTGAACTCGAAGCATGGGGCGCACTTTTCGACCGGACAGCAGAAGGAAGCATCCTCCAACGAAACTTCGGTGGACATCAATACCCACGCCTCGCACACGTCGGAGACCGGACAGGATTGGAGATGATCCGGGCCCTGCAGGACCACGGCATCCATCAAGGGATTGAAGTGCACATGGAGCACACCATCGTCTCACTCCTCAAAAACGGAGAACGCATCGCCGGTGCCTTCGGATATGAACGCGAAAAAGGGAGGTTCAAAATCTTCGCCGCAAAGGCTGTTGTCCTCGCAACAGGCGGCGTGGGAAAAGCATACAAAATTACTAGCAACAGCTGGGAATACACCGGCGATGGACACTCTCTCGCTTACCACGCAGGCGCAGAACTCATTGACATGGAATTCGTGCAATTCCATCCAACCGGGATGGTCTGGCCCCCTAGCGTGCGCGGCATCTTGGTAACCGAAGGTGTCCGAGGCGAAGGCGGAATCCTCACCAATAGCGAAGGACGACGCTTTATGTTTGACGACATACCCGAACTCTACAAAAACCAAACCGCCGATAACCCAGAGGAAGGCTGGCGATACACCCAAGGCGACAGAGACGCGCGCAGACCGCCGGAATTGCTCACCCGCGATCACGTCGCACGGTGCATCGTGCGCGAAGTAGCAGAAGGACGCGGCAGCCCACACGGCGGAGTCTTCCTAGATATCGCGTGGATACAGGAGAAACTGCCGAACGCACCCGAACACATCCGCAGAAAATTGCCGAGCATGTATCACCAATTCAAGGAACTCGCCGATATCGACATCACGAGAGAACCCATGGAAGTAGGACCGACAACCCACTATATCATGGGCGGAATCCGAGTAGATGCCGATACCCAGATGACAGCGGTGCCAGGACTCTTCGCCGCGGGCGAATGCGCCGCCGGATTACACGGCGCAAACCGACTCGGCGGGAATTCACTCTCTGACTTGCTCGTTTTCGGCAAGCGCGCCGGCGAATACGCCGCACAATTCGCAACCGAAAACGGAAGCGTTCAGATTGACACAGCGCAGGTAGATGCAGTAGCCGCCCAAGTGTTGAAACCTTTTGAGAATAGCCCAGAAGGCGATAACCCCTATCAAATTCAGGCGCAACTCCAAGAGATGATGCAGGAACTCGTCGGTATCGCCCGAAGCGAGGAGAACCTCACACGTGCGTTAGAAGAAATCCAGAGACTCGCCGAAAAAGCGCGCACCGTCCATGCCATCGGCAATCGGGAATATAACGCCGGCTGGCACACCGCGCTCGATCTGGACAATCTCCTCACCGTCTCCGAAGCAATCGCACTCGCCGCACTGGAACGCAGAGCCAGCACCGGCGCACACTCACGCGACGATTACCCAGAAAAGGAAGAACCCGGGGGCGGCAAATACAATACCGTCATCCAGAAGGCACCTGACAGCGAAATGACAATCCGGCGGAATCCTGTCCCCGAACTGCCGGAAGATTTACACGCAATCATAGAGGAAATGGGATAAAATGGCGAAAACAACCTTTAGAATTTGGCGCGGCGAGGCAAACAATGCCACATTTGTCGATTACGAAACCGACATCTCCGAAGGCATGGTAGTCCTCGATGCCGTCCACCGCATCCAAGCCGAACAAGCAAATGACCTGGCGGTTCGATGGAACTGCAAGGCGGGAAAATGTGGCTCCTGTTCCGCCGAAATCAACGGCAATCCCAAATTGATGTGCATGACGCGCATGAGCGATTTGCCGCCAGACCAGCCGGTAACGGTAGAACCAATGCGCGCCTTCCCACTGATCAAAGACCTGGTTACCGACGTATCCTGGAACTTCAACGTGAAAAAGCAGATGAAGCCGTTCACACCGAGGCCCCCAGACGCACAAGACGGAACATGGCGCATGGAACAGGAAGACATCGATCA
The DNA here is from genome assembly GCA_003635305.1 of Candidatus Poribacteria bacterium. Taxonomy (GTDB): domain Bacteria; phylum Poribacteria; class WGA-4E; order WGA-4E; family WGA-3G; genus AGPOR5. The sequence continues at coordinate 9,290 of PYJE01000057.1, forward strand.
CGTCCAAGAATTCCGAAAGTGCATCGAGTGCTTTTTGTGTCAAGATGTCTGCCACGTCCTCCGCGAACATGAACTCCACGAGGAATTCATCGGGCCACGCTTTTTTGTCTACGCCGCATCCCTAGAAATGCATCCTATTGACACCGAAAACCGACTCGCCGAATTGAAAGACACCGACGGCATCGGGTATTGCAACATCACCAAGTGTTGCACGAAGGTCTGCCCGGAGCATATCACCATCACGGACAACGCAATCATTCCCTTGAAAGAGCGCGTCGTTGATGAATTCTACGATCCGGTGAAAAAACTCTTCCGCATTTTTACTTAGGCGTGCAGGCACCGCGTAAAAGCGATGCATTCACACCGGTAGGAGAGACCTCCCGCGTCTCGATGCTTGTCGTAGTCGGTACAGGGAGGAACCGCCTACCGGAGAAAACGGCGTGCGCACCGAAAACTGAATCGTCCTGTTGCCCAACAAAAAAACTTGACTATCCAGTCCGGAGATGTTATCATGATGATGTGTTCCGAGTCGGCGTGATTAGACCAGGGGGTGCAGGCCGTGGCAACACCCTCGCCTTCGCAACGCGCCGCGACGCAGAAATCGTCGCCGCAGCAGACACCTATCAAGCGAGTTTAGCCGTGCTAGAAGACGCACTCCAACAGGGTGTCGTCAGAAAGGCAGACTCGCCTTGCATGATGTGACGACAGGCAAACGTATCACGCTCTCAGCCAAACCTGTCAACTTTAGACTCAAGCCTGTCCAACAGGCGCAACATAAGGAGGTAAGAAATGTGGCTCTCCAGTTGACGTGGTGTTAGCTGGCTAAAGCCGCCAAGCATAACTGCTTGGGTTTCTTAAACTTTTACGATGAAACTGACAAAACACCTCGCTTCGCTTCTCTGTGTCGCCCTGCTTGCGGGATGCCTCGGCGGCGGTGGCGCGATTCGCAACGCCGAAAAATTGGTAGAAGCGAAGGATTACCGCGGCGCGCTAGACGCTTATCAAAGCATCGTCGAGACGAAACCCGGCACGCCGGAAGCGCATCAAGCACAACTCGCCATCGGCAAGTTGTCAATTGAGCGGATGAATCAACCCGATGCAGGTGTCAAGGCATACCAAACCGTTATTTCGGAAGCACCGGAAAGTGATGAAGCCGCCGAAGCGCACTACCAACTCGGCATGCACTACTACCGCGCAAAGGAGTTTACGTTGGCGCAGACCGAGTTTGACATCATTATCAACCAATTCCCCCAACTGGAATTGAGCCACAACGCGCAACTGATGCTGGCGAAAAGCTACGAAGAAGCGCAGAACTATGAACAAGCTGTGGAAATCTTCGATAACTTCGCTAACCGAAACCCGCGGAGCGAACGCGCAGCGCAAGCAATCGCCAATAAGGCGCGTATCCAGCGCGAACACCTCAAAAACGATGAGGAAGCCAAGCGCACCTATCAGTCTCTCGTGAAGCGGTATGGTAAAGTTGAAGGCACCGAAAAAGAGATTGAGAAGGCGAAGCAAGAACTGACAGCCCTCGGTGCAAGCATCCCAAAACCCGATGACCTGCTCGCAACGCAGTATGGCAGAGCCCTCGCGCAACAGGAAGCACGCCGTGAACGCGACCGGCCCCGCGGCGGTGCCGAAAAAAGCCGCGCCATGGGCAGCTTAGAAGGCCACATCGTGAACTCCGGATTCGGGGTTAGCGCGTCAGAAGTAATGCGCGACTTCGGCGGACAGACTGCCATCGCCGGCGACGAACAAGGCAGCTTCCACGACGCAGAACTCATGATTGCTAACTTCTTCTACGGCGATGAAAATTATCGCGACGCAGGCGCACTCTACTTTGACGCAATCGCGCGTGCCGAAGCAAACAGCGAAAAAATCGACCCTTACAGTTACCTCAAACTGTCTGTCTGCTACCGAAAAGTCGGAATGCATCAACGCGCAAAAGAGGTGCTGAAAAAAGCCGCCAGCCGAGACGGCGCAGTGGTTGAGGCAGTCGTCAGCACCGGACGAAATCAGTACACCAACGAAGAATACGAAAAGGCAATCGAAACCTACAATTCCGTCGTCGGGTTCAACCGCAATCGTGATTCGGAGGTATATTGGCTCATCTCGCTCGCCTACAAAAAACTAGGCGAACCAGAGAAGGAACGCGAAGTCCTAGAACGCGCAGTCGCTCTGAATACCATGAACACGGACGCGCTGCAAAGCCTCGCCGAAGTCTTACACTACCGGTTGAAAGACCGGAAGACCGCGGCGATTTACCAAGATCTGGTTGATGAAAAAGGCGATTCTTACATCGCCTCAAAAACCCTCGGAGATCTCTGCTATCAGTATGAAAACTACGTGCAAGCCAGATCGAAATACAGGGCGGCAGCACGAACAGCGAAACGGCTCATCAACAAATCGGAAAGCGAAGCCGAAAAGCGGAAACTCCGCAATCAAGTAGTATACGCCACCATCCTCGCCGCCCGCGCAACCTTTCATCTGAAAGGCGTAGAAGCCGCGCAGGAGATGATCGAACAGCTCGCAGCCGAATTCCCTGAACACGCCTTGATTCCATACGGACAAGGCGAAATCGCACTGCTTAACGGAGACGCAGACACCGCCATCGCCGCATTCAAAGAATCGATGCAGAAGGCACCGCTCTCCGACATCCCGTTGATAGCCCTCGGCGACTATTACATCTCGCAAGGCTATAACGACGACGCAATAACTCTCTGGGAAGAGTTCTTGAAAACGAACCAGTACAATCAGAACCTCCAGCGTCGCCTCAAAAAACTGAAGGATAGTAGCCAAGACGAGGAATAGCGAGCGGACTACGGTTTGACTGTCGGGACGGAGATAGCCTCCCATCCTGGCAGTCAAGCGAACCGTTGACGTTCTTTCAGAACCATTTCGTTTTCGGTTTTGGTGTTGACATCGAAAAGCGACAACGATCACGACGCTTCAAAAAGCACGCCACCTCGTTCCTTCCCGCTGTAGGGCAAGAGCTCCCCGAGCTTGACCGGTTCGGGCTCGCCGAGCCCGAACTACAGAACGGGAGAACTAAGTCGTCCCGCTTTTTTTGTAAAAAAATTTGACATTTTCCGGTTAATTAGGTATAATTAGTTAATAGCGAACTTCGCAGGCCGCTGCGAGCACCGCACTTGAGCACAATGTGAGACATTCCCGCAGGCACCCTTGCACCTACGCCGATTGCACCCGCATTTTGCCCATACCCAGATTACATCATAATCGCCTGCCGCGTGTAGGCCGTTAGAGGAGTATTAGAAATTATGGAGAGCTTGGACATTGGCAAGCTCCAAGAGATGGGGTTATTGGAACTCCAAACCCTTGCACTTGAATCCGGTGTCGATGAGTCTATCGGACTCCGGAAAGAGGAATTGATAAACCAGATTATCGAGGCGAAAGCGGACGGAGAAACACAGTTTTACGGCGGCGGCGTTCTGGAAATCTTGGACGACCGGGAGCAACGCTACGGGTTCCTCCGCTCCTCCCGCTCCAGCTATTTGCAGAGCAACGAAGACATTTACGTCTCATCGTCTCAGATCCGGCGATTCGATTTGCGGACAGGGCATGTCGTTGAGGGAATCATCCGTCCACCCAAGCGGGAAGAAAATAAGGCGGAACGTTATTTCGCTATGTTGCAGATCGAAAAGGTAAATGGCGAATCGCCAGACCTCGCCAAGAGGAAACCCCTTTTCAAGAATCTCGTGCCTATCCACCCCTTTCAACAACTCAGACTGGAGCACAAACCAGCGGAATTTGCAACGCGCATGGTGGATTTGCTCTCGCCCATCGGGAAGGGACAGCGCGGACTGATTGTCGCACCACCTTACAGCGGGAAAACCACCCTGTTGAAGAACATCGCCGCCGGCATCGAGTCAAACCACCCGGAAGTCTCTCTCATCTTTCTGTTGATTGATGAACGCCCAGAGGAAGTGACAGATGTCGCGCGCTCTGTCAAAGGCGAAGTGATTAGCTCCACCTTTGATGAACACCCCGAACGGCACATTCAAGTCGCCGAGATGGCAATTGAAAAAGCCAAGCGGGCCGCTGAATACGGAAAGGATGTCGTCATCCTCTTAGACAGCATGACGCGGCTCGCGAGAGCCCACAACGTGATGGCACCACACACCGGCAAAACGCTCAGCGGCGGACTCGATGCCATGGCGTTTGTCAAACCACGGCAATTCTGCGGAGCAGCCCGGAAGTTTGAAGAAGGCGGCAGCATCACCGTCATCGCATCCGTACTCGTGGATACGGAAAGCCGCGCCGATGAATACATCTACGAAGAATTCAAAGGCACGGCGAACATGGAAATCCACTTGGAACGTTCGCTGCTAGACCGGCGCATCTTCCCATCGATTAACATCGAAAAGTCTAAAACACGGCGGGAAGAACTACTGCTCGCACCGGATGTCCTCAACAAAGTCTGGGTGCTACGGAAATTCACCAGTCAGATGGACACCGCCGAATCCATGGAACTGCTCGTCGAACAATTCGGCAGAACCCGCACCAACGAAGAGTTCCTAGAGATGATGGTGGCCAGCACGGGCCGAAGTGCTCCCACGCGGACGCGCACCCGAACGAAGTCTACGTCTACTGTATAGCCGCGCCTCCACGGCGCACATCCGACGCGCTTGCACATACACCATTCACCTCTGTAGTTCGAACTCGCCTGAACTCAAACACAACGAGAATACGCAACCTCGGCCTACAGAACGCATTTGGGATAAGCGCGCCAAAGGAGAATCCAACCATGAAAACCGACATTCACCCTGAATTGGTGGAATCCGTTATCACCTGTGTCTGTGGGGCAACGCATAACACGCTTGCCATTCAACCCCAAATGCGCGTGGATATTTGTGGCAAATGCCACCCATTTTACACAGGGCAACAAGCACGGTTCATCGACACAGCCGGGCGCGTTGAGAGCTTCCGTCGTCGCTACGGCCTCACCGCTGATAAGTAGCACGCCTCGGCGAGGGAAACTTGTCTTTTGCTAGACTACCCTTTGGTAGGCGGGACCTCCTGGTCCCGAAGACGACGAACCACCGGATTACCGTAGGGCGAGGGCCCGTCCCTCGCCGTGCCGCCTGAAGGAGGGACCTCCTGGTTCCGAAACCGAACTCCGGATTACCGTAGGGCGAGGGCCCGTCCCTCGCCAGGCTGCCTGAAAACCTTAACCCAGAACCGCCAACGCGGCGTTCTGCACGATAGAAACAGAAAAATGTTTGAAAAACTGAAGGATATTGAATCCAAATACGCCGAAGTAGAGAGAGCCCTGGGAGATGCAACCCAGATCTCGAACCAACAACGGTTAATGGAGCTCTCTAAGACGCACGCGGAACTCTCCCCAATCGTCTCCGCTTATCAAGAATACCAGAAACTTGAATCGGCGATTCAGGAAACGCGCTCCCTAGCCGAAACGGAAACCGACGAGGAAATGGTAGGATTGGCGGAAGAAGAAGTGGAGAACCTCACGGCGCAAAGAGAGGAACTCACGGAGAAACTGAAACTCCTCCTCATACCGAAGGACCCGAACGATGAGAAGAACGTCATCATCGAAATCCGAGCCGGCACCGGTGGGGAGGAAGCGAGTCTCTTCGCCGCAGAATTGTTCCGCATGTACGCCCGATTCGCCGAACGACAGAACTGGAAACTGGAACTGCTGAACTCCAACGCCACTGGGTTAAAGGGGTTCAAAGAGGTAGTCTTCTCTATCACCGGCGCAGGCGCGTATAGCCGACTCAAATATGAGGGCGGCATCCATCGCGTCCAGCGCATCCCCGCAACCGAAGCGAGTGGGCGCATCCACACCTCCGCCGCAACCGTGGCAGTCCTCCCAGAAGCAGAAGCACTCGATCTGGCAATTGATGAAGCAACCGAACTCCGCATCGATACTTACCGCTCCTCCGGCCCCGGCGGGCAAAGCGTGAACACGACAGACTCCGCCATTCGGATTACGCATCTGCCGACAGGCCTGATTGTGACATGCCAAGACGAAAAGTCGCAACACAAAAACCGTGCCAAGGCGATGAAAATCCTCCGCGCACGCCTGCAAGAACAGAAACAAGCAGAACGCAACAGCGAACGCGCCGAAACACGACGCTCCATGGTAGGAAGTGGCGACAGAAGCGAGAAAATTCGCACCTATAACTTCCCACAATCCCGCGTCACCGATCATCGCATTCAATTCAGCTCCTATCAACTAGACTCGGTTTTAGATGGAGAGCTCGGGGCCTTCATCGAACGGCTAACCACCGTAGATCAGGCTGAAAAACTGAAAGAGAGCTAGCACCGAAAATGCCTACTCAAATTTGGACTGTGAAACGGCTGCTCCTTTGGACGACAGACTATTTCACCAAGAACGACATCCCGAATCCACGGCTAGACGCAGAAGTCCTCCTCTCGCATCTGCTTCAGATAAGCCGGTTGCAACTCTATCTCAATTTCGATATGCCCGTTTTTCAGGAGCACCTCACGCCATTTCGCAAACTCATCACGAAACGCATCGCCCGAACCCCGGTCAGTTACCTCACGAACCGGAAGGAGTTCTTGTCGTTAGATTTCTACGTCGATGAACGCGTCCTGATTCCGCGCCCAGAAACCGAACACCTCGTCGAAACGGTTCTGAACGAGGATTCGGCAGATGTTCCTTCCAGACGCGCGCTGGACCTCGGTACCGGCAGCGGCGTTATCGCCATCAGCCTCGCCCTGCAGCGTCCCGAATGGGACATCGTCGCGACAGACATATCCGAAGCCGCTTTAGCCGTAGCAGAGAAAAACGCCGAGACGCACACCTGCACCGAACGCATCACCTTTCTCAACGGCACTCTGTTTGAACCGGTAAAATCGCTTTCGGTAGGCGGAGTTTGCAACCCCGCTTCCTTCGATTGGATACTCTGCAATCCGCCTTATGTTAAATTAGCAGAACGGGAGACGCTCAGTGCCGATGTCCGAAACCACGAACCTGAAATCGCGCTCTTCGCCGGCGACGATGGGCTAGCATTCATCCGCCGGCTCATCGCCGAGGCACCTGACTACCTTGCCCCCAACGGAAAACTCATCTTTGAAATCGGCGACACGCAGGCGGAAGAGGTCTGCTCCTTGCTTGATGAATCGCAGCCTGCATACCGCACGTATCGCTTGCTAAAGGACTACGCACAGAAAAAACGGATCGTCCTCGCCAGCGCATAGTCCCTGATCCTCCCCCGTAGGCGCGCTTTCAAAGCACGCCTACCCATCCATTACCCCATACCTCCCTGTAGGCGCGCTTTCCAACCCCGTAGGCGCGCTTTCCAAGCGCGCCAGCGCAGCAATTATCCCAACTTATACCGATTTGTCACCGGCTGCCACTCCCGAATGAGTGCAGTCTCAAGTTCCAACGTCTCCGCCGTCTCCTCGGTAAAAGCAAAAGAGAAATAGACGAACTCGCCGAACATCCGAAGTTCAGTCCGAAGCTGCGGGTTCTCCTCATTGGAGAGATGCTGTAGCAAGCGGCGGCGCACACAAGTGGTAGAAATCCCCGCGTAGAGGCGTTCGTAAACTGCCTCTCCCGCCACTATATCCGTGGCAAGCCAAATTGCATACAGGCCGCAGCGGTTCTTTGGCAATTGCAACACTGCCTCACGAGTGAACGGTTCCCGCGTCTTTTCTAACTGATATTTAACGTTAAAGAGCCCTGTATAGGTAGAGTGTGATTCGCGCATAAGCCACTCCTGCATTCTCCCCACCAACGGTAGGCGCGCTTTGAAAGCGCACAATCTAGAGCGCACAGGGAAAACCGCGTATCCCATGCCCGCGGACTGCATCCATCCTAATCAAATCCTGCATCTTCCCTACCACCGGTAGGCGCGCTTTGAAAGCGCGCAGAGGAAAACCGCGTATCCTATGCCCGCGGCCTGCATCCATCCTAATCAAATCCTGCATTCTCCCCACCACCGGTAGGCGCGCTTTGAAAGCGCGCAGAGGAAAACCGCGTATCCCATGCCCGCGGCCTGCATCCTCTCCACCACCGGTAGGCGCGCTTTGAAAGCGCGCAAAGGAAAGCCGCGTATCCCATGCCCGCGGCCTGCATCCATCCTAATCAAAAAAAACTTGACATTTCTGCACAAATTGGTATATACTATTAATATGACACGACAAAACATCATTCAACCCGAATTCGACTGGGCATCCATCCCCGGGCAGAAATATGACATTACCTCGAAAAGTGTGTTTCGCGCTTTCCCGCAAGATGTCGCGCGTTATCTCATGAACGAACCGACGGTTAAATTCGTTGAATTCATTGATAGCGAACTCCCGCTCGTGGAAACACGCGAGATGGACATCTTAATGAAAATGGAAATCCGCGGCACACTCACCCTGGTGCATTTTGAAATCCAGGCAGGCGAAAGCACGCATCAACGCATGGTGCGCCGAACCGTCGGATACATCGGCAGAGGTTACGAAAAACACGGCCTGCCCATCCGCTCACACGTCATTTACTTGCGGCCAGGGGCCGGACGCAATGACCCGGGTGTCTACACCCAATCGGATCCGGGGTATAGAATCCACATCGAGTATCAAGTGATTCGTCTGTATGAACTTGATGGACAATCCGTATTAGACGCGGCAAACGTCGGATTAATCCCGTTTGCACCGCTGATGCAGCCGCCGGCAGACACAGAAGGCATCGCGTGGGTGCAGCAGTGCATCGAAGCCACGCGCGGTTTACCCCTCGCGCCGCTGAGTCGGCCGGATTACTTGACATCGCTCGGCATCTTGGGCGGCCTCGCGCACGAACCTAACGCGATAGGCGCGCTCATTCCAAAGGAGGTTAGAATGGAATCAGGCTTTTACCGGCTGATGCAAGAAGAAGCACGGCAATCAGTCGAGGCAGAAACACGCGCGAAGGTTGAAGAAGAAACACGCGCGAAGATTGAGGCAGAAACACGCGCAAAACTTACCGCCGAAATGGAAGAAACCACGGCAAAGATGCGTCAGCAAGTTGCCCATGAAGCCGCTGTGAAAAGCATCCTTACTGTCCTAGACGCGCGGTTCCAGTCAGTCCTAGTGCAAGGCTTAAAACCAGCGATTGAACAGATTGAGGATCTGCAAAACCTCGATCAGTTGCATCGCACCGCGATAGTCGCACCAAACCTCGAAGCCTTCACCGAAACACTGGTGCAAAACGGAAACCACTAAACCCGCCAGGGCGCGCGCTCCACAGAGGAGTCCGCGCCCACGCACCCTCCTCTAAAGATTTATCTCCTCCTGCACATCCTCACGCGAACGCGACTCAATCGACTCCCACGAAGTCACCAAGTTGTTGAAAAGCACCGCATTCGCCGAATCCCCACCCCTGTCATAGTGATTATACAGAAGCCGTGCCAAACGCTCAACCGACGCAACATCACTCGACTCAGCATCATCGCGCATCGCACGCACAACCCGCGCCGCACCCGACACATCATCCCCCTCCTCATTCGCCGGATTCAGTTGATACACCATCAGATAACACGCCTCCCACGCCGTTATCTGCGACAGCGACGCACCCGCATTCGGATGCGCCGCACCATACGCCGACGGCGGCAACAATTGCACGCTACCTCCCTCCGCTGTAAGCACGCGCCCCTCCATTGGCCGAATCGCCACAACACTCGCCTTCGCCAACGTCTCCGCTTCGCCATACGCCGCCGACGCATAGCCGTGTTGCTTAAACCATGTCAAACAGAAACGCGTCCGAGGATCGAACTCTCCCTCCTGCTGCTCATGATAATTGTCGATCTCGCGGTTAATCGCCATCAGTGCCTCACGCACCGTAACCTCCACCAACTCCTCATCGCGCATCGTTTTAACGCTGCTATAACGAGAGTAAACCTCCATGCCGGGTCCGATGGCGGCCTGCGCTAAATCCACCGGCGCGATATGCGCCTCGCGCGTCAACCTATCCAATGCCGCTGGCATCTCACTCCTGAGTGCAGTCAGAAACCCACCGTAACCGATGCTCTGCGCCGATTCGGGACGCGGCCGGCAAACGAGGACAATAGACGATGCGAGAGAATTTATATTATTCTTGAGAGCAGCAGTTTGCTCAGTGTGCATCGGCCACGTCCCAACGATTTGGAAACCCGCGGTTACTAGAGCAGTTAACATCGTCTCCCATCCGGTGGAAGTTTTGCCTTCCAGCCTATCTTCGTGCTGTTTGTAGGCATAGAAGATGGAAGAAGGGAATTCGTGAGTGCAACGTTCTTGCATCCACTGCAATGCTTTACCCAGCGACATCTCAAAATGCTCGCGCGGGTTTTTAAACCTATACCGGTTCGCGACTATCTCTTCGCCTTTAGGGGTTAATATGCCGGCAAACAACTCCGGATAGGTACCACGGAGCATTCGGCGCAACCAAACGTAGAAGAAGTCAGAAGAATCCGCATAATGGATATTATCGTAGTAGGGTGGATCGGTGACGATAATGGGACCGCCGGCAGCATGCGGTGTTGTAGTTGCATCCGCCTGATGTGCTTCACCAGCGTTGGCCGATGCAGGAAAATATTCAACGACCTTGGCAACCCACTCCACTTGGGATATCCAATTCTGCGGCGATGACGATAAAGGATTCGCCTCGGCGAAATCCCACGCCATTCCAATCCCCTGTCGCCCGAAGAGCTTTGGGATTCTGTTATGAGAACTGTCCCATATTGTGAAACTACAACCCCTTTCGGCAGTTCTATCTATAGCAAAAGCAAGATATGTGCAGACAGTAGAAGCATAAGCGTCAGACGCACTACTTTGCTTTATCTGGTTTCGCACCTTCGCTAACAGATCACTGAAAGTATTCAGCACGCTCAACTGACGCTTTGTGAAGAGCGTATGCCACTCAGTAAACCCATAAAGTTGGATCGAAATGCTTCTGGCTTTCTCGGGGAGTTTACCTCTCGGCAGCCAAGTAACTTCCGCGTTCAAAGCAGCATTGATGTGCGCGTCAGTGGGAGTGACGAATAACTTGCGTTTTCCCGTGCGTTTGCTGTTGGATTTCCCTTCAACAACTATCGCCATCAGGGTTTCGCTCATATTCCCCATTCTCCCTTGCTCACGGACATCCGACAACTTCATCGGGTTTCCACAAGCAAGACAGACTGCCCCGTTAACAGTCACCGTTCCCTTATCAGGCACCCCAGTATCATGGTTTTGCACCACAAAGGAAATTGTATTTGACTCGCGGTCCACAACGGGCCGAGTCCAATGCTCATTTCCCTTTTTCTTCGACAACTGAAATGTCTTGAGCAGAGGCATCGGTATCCTGCAAGCAGGATTGATACAAGGCACCGTGCGTGCCCACAGCCACGCGATAACAGTAGCGTCGGTGCCATCTGCCATTCTCACTTTCGGATAGAGATGGCCGATGCATTCTTCTGCATTTTCGCGCATCCAGTTTCCATAGTAACGAATGTCATTCGCTAAACCTGCGGTGCCTCGCCACGGAATTTGCTCCCTTTTCGCGCCGGTGCCGACGAACATTCCGAGGGGATCCGCATCAGGATTAACCGGGGGTTGATTGCGGAATGGATGCGGCAGCTCTATCATCGCTTTGTTGAGCAACACGGAGACTGGGTTGAGATCTGAGGCAATGGCGCGAAGACCTAATCGTTGTGCTTCAAACGGGATAGCACCACCGCCACAAAAGGGATCGTAAACCGGAAGTGCTTTTTCACTCAGGTAAGCTAGAACCTCATCGGGATCGGTAGGTGCTGTTTCACCGTGAGAACGCGCCACGGATTGGGCAATCTCATAGCGAGCCTTCGCCAAAAGTGTCTCATCATTGCTTTTTTCCAATATCACGAACTGTCTGATAATTTCGTGAAGCCGCTCACGCTCCCTTGCCTGTTCTGATTCGGTAGGAAATTCCTCCGGGCACGCAGAGGGATCGTCTACCAAACTGGCAAATATGACAGAGCGGCAGGCTACCAATGGCCTCCGTGCCCACCACGTATGTAGCATATTCGGATGCCCTACTCTAGTCCCTGTTTTCTCTCGCGATGCTTCACGATTGATGTCATCTAACGGCAAATCGACTTCAATCAGCTTCTTTCGATAGTTCATTCAGATGGTTTACCTCACTATTCATAAACGTCCATGTCAACGTCCAACTCAACGCTGTTTTCCCTGACCGAACGTTCAATATTCTGGGAGAAACCGTCCGCTTTATAGGCAGTGATGGTAATCTCCACGGTGACTTCGCCGCCATCGGTGCCGAGGGGGCCAATGATTTCTTGGCGCAGGTCATCGATGTCGTCAAGGGAGAGTTCGCCTTGAACGACTTTTCGTGCAACGATACGCTTAGAACCGAGCTCTTTCTTGCTCTTCTCGGCGGAGGCTTTTCCCGGGGAAACCAGCACACCGTCCATTGAGACTGCACCGGATGCCAAGATCTCGCGGAAATACAGGTTTTCATAATCGGAGCCAGAGTTCCCAACAACATAGCCGGTGGCGTATCCGAATGTTCCCTGCGGCACGCCTTGCTCAATGCACCTGATGAGGGTTTCGGTTTCCAATTGGTTTGCATCGACGTGCTCCGGTAGCATCCCCCACAGCGCATCAATGTCGATGGAGTCGCGGGCATCCCACACGTTCTCCTGCAATATCGGCGTGAGGGAGTCCAGCGAGAGTCTGGGTTTCAAACCGGCGATGTCAGGTTTGACGATTAAGCCGTTCGGATTAATAGTGGAGACTGGTTGTCCAAAACAGATTCCTGGATATTTATCCTGTTCCGCGTCGTAGTCGTCGGCATATCCGAACGTGCCATTGAGCACGCCTTCCTTGACAGCGTTCGTCAACACCTCTCGGTTTCGGAATCTCGGCATGTAGACGTGCTGCGTCAGCATCTTCCACAGCGTATCAATGCCGATGCTGTCGCTGTTATCCCAGACATATTCGGTTAACAGCGCGTTCAGCGATTCGGGGGTTGCGTATTCAATTACCGCCTCTTTCGCCTTGAAGGTATCAAACGCGCTCTCAACAATGTCTCCGTTCTCCAAAAGGTGGGTTTGTTCCGGAAACATATGGAATTCGGTAACCTGCGGGTCCAACTGCGCCGGTGCAATTGCCCACCGATACGTCTTCGGTATCGTGCGCCGGATGAGCTCTTCCGCTGTCCTGAGACTCGCTTGCGCCTGCCGAAGCCGTTCACCCGCGAGGTTTTGGACGCGACGCTCACCGCTGAGGATAGATGCCCACGCCAGATAGTCGCGCGAATGGATTCTCAACGTGCGGATATCGTCAGTCTTCGCTGTCAGAAAGAGGAGCGTGTTTCGATGCGTCCGTTCGGCGTTTGCGCACTGCTTGAGGATGCGCAGCGCGATTGACGTTGCATCATCGCTTTCAGTAGCACGGCTCGGTAGCAATTTATCTGGCGGTAGGATAACAAGGCAGAGCGCGTCCGAATCTGGAATCGCCTCCAAATTTTCCGGACAGACGACAACCCCCGTTCTTCGCCGGCCGACAGCCTCACCGAGTTCAGCAACAATATGTTCGTTCAGTTCCTCTGTGCTGAGCTCCGCTGCGCGGTCGATCGCCACCTTGTTAAGATTCTCCTCCGCGTGGAAGAAATAGCGGTTGTCGTCAATATAGAGATAGTAGAGAACGCCGGTCATCTCCCGGAGAGCCTCGGTGTAAGTGGAGACGCGCTGACCGGGTTGCACGACACCGAGGTGGATACGGTTGGCATCTATCCCTCGAATCGCGCCGCTTGGGCAGCTGCCGAGGAACACGGTGCGCGCAATGCGCCGCGCAGCACCACCAAGCACAGCGAATCGCTGCGTTTCATCAATCACATCCACGCGCGAACCATCGCTGTCCACCTCTGACAACACAGCCTCCCAACGGCCCGGCAGCAACTTCTCAAATTCCGCCGAGAGATTCGGATCATTCAACGGCAGATTCCCCGGCATGATGAGCGGCGATGTGTCCATCCGATAAAGCCGACTGATACAGTTCGCCAAAAGCCGAAGCACACCGCGTGTGCGTTGGAACTCGTGAATCGTTGACCAGTCCGAATGAAGCCGGTCAAATATCTCCGGATGAATCGGATAACACGCTTTCATCCGCTCAAGATAACGCTGCTCATGAACTCCCTGCGGAAACTCTCTTTTCGCCCTGTTATAGACAGCGAGAAAGGCGTTGCAAGTCCGGTCGCGCTCCACCGTGTCAATTTCGTTCCCGAACAATCTACGGCGAACCACCTCAAACGCCTCGTTCGTCTCCAACGGTTTCCAGATAGATTCAACACGCCCCATGCGGGTTTCAAGCGTCGCAAGAACCTCCGCGCCCTTCACACCACCCGCCTCGCGTTCGCTTTGCGGAAGCGTTACCACCAGCACAACGTTGTCCGTCCGACGCACCGCTTCGCTGAGAATCTGCACAAAGGTGTAGTTCACCTCTAAATTCTCACCGGTGTTGAGCATATAGGCAACCAACTCATCAATCAGGATGACGCACGGGCCAACGTGTTGGAAGAGTTTGTCAAGTTGCTCGCCGCCGGGAGAGGTGTCTTGTCGCCTCGCCGCCTTGCCGATGATGTCGTAAGCATCCTGTCCACCGAGTTGGTATGCCATCACACCCCACAGCGTATTCAGCGGGGCTCCATCTTCTGTCACGTTCGCATCTGTAGGCGACAGCCAAGTGCCGGAGAGGACAGCCACCCTCGGCTGGATGCTTCCATCCCATTCTGTTTCCTGCAGGATTCTGTGAATCTCGGCGCGTGTTTGCGCAGATTCGCTATCCGCGGGCATATTGGCGAGTGCATCAACGCTATTGACGAGGTGATAGAGCGCGATGAGACTGTGGGTTTTGCCTCCGCCAAACCCCGTTTTCATCTGAATAATCCGGTGCCCATCATTACCACCGAGACGTTTCAAGGCGTTTACCAATAACGTGCGGATGCCGCCCGTCAGATAGGTCTGGTTGAAGAAACTGACCGGATTGCCGTAACTCGTAGCACTAGCCGAGCCATCGTAAACTTGCTGCAGGTCTGCTGCTAACTCCGCCTCCTCAAACGTGCCTTGCGTCAACTCCAAGTTCGGCGGGATGACTTCGCGCCACGGTTTGAGCCCACCGGTATCCGGTGCTGGCACCACCTTCGATTCCTCACGGGTTTGCGGTAGGGGTTCTGCCGGCAGTTCAGTTGCGAAGAGCGCGTCGCGGATTTCTTCTACAGCGCGTTTCTCTTCAGGCGCGTTGATTTTGTCCAACACCTCGGCGATATGGAACAGACACGTTCGGGTGTATTCCGAATCCAGATCGTCCCTGTCGGGATGCGCGGCGTGATTCCGAGCCATCCCGATGAGACGAAGCCTATCCTGCACCGTCATATCCGCGGTAAATTGCAGGCCGAAGACCTCGCGCCTCCAATTCCTGCTGACAAGGTAAGGAAAGTGCCCGATGTCAATGAGTGCCTCCACGTCAGCATCGCCTGTTTCCAGACGTTCATCAAATTCGCCTGCCTGTCTCGTCGGCAACGAATCGTAAATGGCATCCTCAAGACTCTTCCCTTGCACCCGTTTTAGCGAACGGACGAGGAAGGGGCGCATGGCATCGCGATAGACATCAAGTGCCTTGTTGAGTGCATCGCGGTTGGGACGTTCAGTGGTATTCATAACTTAAAAGGGGAGCGCGCCTCCTGTCGCGCAGAAAGAACAGGGATAGCCCCTCGGAAGGAAATCCAAGGGGCTGAAGAACAAAGATAGCCCCTCGGAAGGAAAACCGAGAGGCGTGCCAAGTCTGTCCGCCGCGAAGAAAGGGGGCTCCGCACGGTTTGGCGCACTAAACAACTTAACGTGAGTTGAGTCGGGGGGGGATTTAACCCCTAATGAGGTGAGTATAGCAAAGCACGAAGGCGCGAGCACACGGCCCGGGGCGGTGGCATCCGGGGTGCACACATTCCGCGCTTGTCTTCTTTTGTAAGGACAGATTTCTATATCTGTCCGTGTGAGGTATCGGTTATTCATCGGTATTAACTTTCGGTTTCGGCTTGCAGGTGTTTGAGTTCTGCCAAAGCCTTTGCGAGTTCTACCTCAGCGTTTTGGCGTGCGCGTGCTTCTTGTTCAGCGCGCTCCTCGGCATCTTGGCGTGCACGTGCTTCTTGTTCAGCGCGCTCCTCGGCATCTTGACGTGCACGCGCCTCCTGTTCAACGAGCTCCTCGGCGTTTTGGCGTGCACGTGCCTCCTGCTCAGCACGTTCCATAGCCGCCTCCGCAAAATCTTCTGCCTCTTCGGCACGTTCCATAGCCGCCTCCGCGATTTCCTCAGCGGCATCGGCGCGTTCCTGAGGCGGTTGCAACCACTTCTCTGTCAAGGGGTTATAGAAGCGCAGTTCACCTTCATGTTCCCCGAGCTCCAACCCCAACACATCTGACTGCAACCGTTCGTTGACAAAATCGAGCTCTCGATATTCCCCACCGACGAGCCGAAACCCGACGAAAGGCGATTCCACCATACCATACGGGACGTAGACGTAGTATTCCTGCACGGCGAGTTTGGAAGCATAAATCTCCATCTTTTCGCCGAGATCACGGGCGTAGGTGCTGCGGCTCGCCACCTCCAGCACAAAATCAGGCGTGTTATTCTCCTCCCTCGTCACGTAAATCCGCCGCCGTTTTTTCGGCACGCCGCGGACTACAAAGACATCTGGCGCGACAGACGCGGCATTCATGCCATCTGGATAATAGATCAGCAGATTGCCAGAGACATAGACATCCAGCTCATCCTTGAAGTGCTGTTTGAGTGTCTCAATGCAATCCAATATTAAGTCTCGGTGTGCGTCGGTTTCAGCCATAGGTTTACCGTCCGATTCAGGATAGGCGAGTGTCGGCACAGCCCTTATTTTTCCCTGCATCGTCTTATCTCCTAACGTTTGCGTCTATCTTTTATAGCGCGGGTGATTTCGGTTTTTCGCCCATTAGACTCTTCTTATATTATACCCAAAAGCGCGCAAAATGTCAACCTAAAAAATCAGTTGCATTTCAAGACAAATTTTGTTATACTTTAACCATGCTCATATTTTATTTAGCAATTGCGGTTTTGATGGTGCCCCTCGGCGCAGGAATCGCCTTCATCTCGCGAAGGCAACAACGCCATTTCGGAATTATCTTCGGATTCACGGCAGGCGCAGTCCTCGGCATCGTCTTGATGCTCATGATGCACCTTTACACGGAACAAGGCACCACCACCATTTTTGTGATGTGGGGTGGATTCCTGCTTATCACGGTGTTGGAATACTTCACCCAGCGACAGGAAAACGCATCCCGCAACCACACAAAAAACCTGAGCCTTGACTTAACGCTACTCGGGCTGTCCATTCACTCACTCGCCGATGGATTCAACCTCGTCATCGCCGAAAGAGAGGCAGCACTCGGCGGCATGCTTGTCCTCGCAGTCCTACTGCACCGACTCCCCATCGCCACGGTGATGGCGGCCGCACTCTATAAACAGCACAGTGGAAAACCGCCAGAAAACACTTTCATTCGGATAATTGGACGACTGACACCGCTGATGGTGGGGCCGCTAGTAGGCGCGCTCCTCGGAGAACGACTGCTCCAAGGAACCTTCAAGGAACTTACCGAATATCTAACCGCCTTCGCCGCCGGCACCTTGTTACACGTCGTGATGGACGAATTTCGCGCACGCGAACCACGCACCAGCCGCATCACTAAAGTCGTGTTTATCGTCGGATTTATCTTCACGTTCTGCGCGATTTACTTCTTCCAGGAGTTTGACCTTGGGCATCATCACTGACATCAAGAAAACCGGCGTTATCCTACTGTGCTTGTTAATCTTCACCATTCCAGTGAAAGGTGCTGACGTGCCGCTCGTCGCATCAGGAGAACCGCGCGCAACCCTACAAATCGGATCGGAGGCTTCAGAACAAGAACAGTTCGCCGCAATCGAAATCCAGCACTTCATCGAGCAATTCACCGGCGCAACGCTGGACATCCTCACGAACCGCGAACCCACGACAACACCTGCGGTAATCGTGTTAGGCACGCCTAAATCAAACCCCACAATCGCCGGATTACAGGCGAATGCAGGCTTGACATTAGCCGAAACCCTTGGAGACGAGGGATATCGGTTGAAGACAATTGAATTCGGAACAGAAATCCTTTTCGTCATCACGGCGCACACCCCGCGCGGCGTGCTTTACGGCGCATACGGCTTCATTGAGGCTTGCATCACCGCACTCACCGGATTATCCCCTGTGCATCCGGAGGTGCCCGTCAAGCGTTCGCGCGCAATACTCGTGCCGTTTCTAGATGAGACATCGCAACCTTTCTATCCGGTGCGCGCCGTGTTAGAGATAGCCGAACCCGACTGGCTTGCACGCCACCGGGTTAACATGAGCGGCGGCGAAGGAGGCCTAATCGGCACAGGAATCGAAGACGGATTCGGCACGGCGTTTAAATATGTTGATACCCCCGCGTTTGAAGCGTTGCAAGATGAACCGCGCACACAACGGTTAGAACGGATTGAAACCCTACAGAATCGTTTCAACGCGCTCAGACAACGCGGGATTGACGCGTACCTCTTTATGTATGTCACTGGCGAACCGACAGAGGCATTGATTCGCCAAAGGCCAGATGTCCTAGGCCCGGAGGTGCCTTACGGCGCATCGCGAAACGAAGCATTCTACCGGCCCTTCTGCTGGACGAAACCAGAATTCCATGTCCTCGCGAGACAACTCATCCAAGAAATTGTGAGAACCTATCCGGCACTGGCAGGTTTCCACCTCCGCTCTTGGGGATGGGAAACGCGGGCATGCGAGTGCCCAGACTGCGGCGATAGGTTAACAGAACAGGGACAGGCGCAGTTGTGGCACGTCTACTTTACTATCATCAACGCCGCACGGAAGTTGAGACCGGATTTCAAGTTCTACATTTCGGGATACGAAAGCAGCTGGCTGAAGGATGCCGCCGGAATTTACGCGCAGCAACTGCCGAAAGGCACTATCTTCTCTCGAAAATGGGGCGCGGACGGCGAACCCGTTGTCGATGCCGGTGTGCCGATTCCACAAATGAACACCCTCGGCGAAATGGGGCACCGCTTCATCGTCCTTTCCCACAATGTTGAAGAGGTGCAGCCGCTATGGATGCTGGAGAGCGATCTGTTCGTGCAAGGCGTGCGTCAACTCGCCAACAACCCGAACGCCATTGGTTTAAGCGGATTCACCGTGCAAGGCGCGTCAGAGGGACTAGGATACCTTGATAGACTCGTCAGCGCACGCCTGAATTGGGACATTGAACTCGACCATTTTCAACTCCTCCACAACGAATTGGTGGCAAGATACGGGACAGAAGCAGCACCGCGCATTCTAAACGCACTACGCATCAACGGCTGGAATATGGCAAGTTACTTCTCCGATTACGCAGGCTCACTCTCATACACCGTGCAAGGCACTTATGGCAGCGGTTCAGCCGGACTCGCAACGCGGTTTTGGAACATCATCGGACCGGGGGCTGTCAAGGATACCCTCGCAATGCCGGACTTGGAAACAGCCAAAACTTCGGTGAACCGGTTCACGGCTCTCTTGGCACCGCAACAACAAGCAGCGAACGAAATGCGCGCAGCAAGTGAGGTGGCAGAAGCGTTTGACCAGGAAGCAGCAGAAGATTTGCAAGACGCAGTCCACTTGATGGAATTGTGGGTGCAATTTTTCGAGAGCCGCGCGAAACTAGTCGAAGCAATAGCCCTCGGCTATGAACCCAGCACAGAAAACTCCATCCGTGCCAAACTGACAAGCGCGATAGAATTCTCAAAATCGATGCAACCGCACATCAGAGGAATTAAGGAGTTTGTGCCGCTCTTTGGATACTCGCACCAGACGAATGAGGCGGAACTGCTGAACCTCTTAAACGGCGAAGCCGCATGGCTTACCAGCTTTGACTACCAAGCCTTGCGGAAACACGAGGATAGTTTCTCGCCGGAGGAAACGCCGCTCCGCATCTCGGCAGTCCATAACTATCCGAACCCGCTCAAACGGAAAACCACGTTCACCTATCAGTTATCAGTGGACGCAGACGAGGTCTCCAGTG
>PYJE01000058.1 GCA_003635305.1 Candidatus Poribacteria bacterium
GCGCACCCAACCTGCCGCCGCCGTGCCATCCAGCGGCGCGCCGGCTTCATACTGACGGAGCAGCGACACCCGGGCCCCATCCGCCGTTCTACCGACTGGCCCTTCCCATGCCGGGGCATCTTTCGTCCGTGCATCGCCATCTAAGTTGCCTACCTTGTCAACCAGTGCCCCCTCTGCATCGAATACCTGCACGGCGAAACCTGCCGGGTTCAACACATCGTTCCGACGCTCACGTTGGTTGAACGCATTTGGATGCTCAAAATAGAGATTGTAAAGCCTGCCTTCTGGGAAATGCCCCGAAGTCTCGCCGCGCCATGTCACGAGCAAGGCTGTCTGATTCGGCAGCACAGTGAGAGGATTCAACCGGACGACATCGTGCCGATGCCGGCGCGCGTCTGTTCCTGTCAAATATTCCACTTCCAACCGCCAACCTGCCAGATGCACCGCGGTAGTTGGCGAAGGGTTATAGAGTTCAAGCCACTGCGGCACCGTGCGACGGCCCGCTTTCGTCGCCAACATCAACTCGCTGAAACTGACGAGACTCTGGGGAGCCTCCCCAGTAACAGCCGTGTTGGCATACCCCGGGGTGCCGAGACTGGTAGCCGCTTCGGCCCACCGTTGATACCCCAACCCGGCGTGATACCCACTCACATGCCAGGCCTCGGTGAGATACCCGCGTTTGTCCACGGCAACGCGCTGCCACGCTTCGCCTCCTGTCAATGGCGGTGCCGCGGCTGGCGCGGCGGTGTCTTTGAGGGGCCACACCTGCGTATCGTTGTCAAAGGTAGAGAAGATGCGGAAATAATTGCCGGCGATATCCTCTACCGCTTCCGGTGTGCCGTTTTTATCCACCGCGCTGCGCAGCAGGAGCAGATACCGCGTCTTCGGCAGTTTCAGATTAGCGGCGACGAAATAGCGGTGCCTCGCGCCTTTTTTGCCCACGCCGGTTTCAATGTTGAACCCACCAGCCACATCTGTCTCACCCGGGTCTGTGTTAACAATCAGCAGCACCGCCCCGGCCGGCAGCGTGTAGTCAGGAAAGGCGACGATGTCGACATCCTGATTGGCATCGTCGCCTTCCGGCGCAACGATGCTGATTTCCCATCCGGTGAGAGGCACGTCTGTATCGCTGATGTTTTTCACCTCCAGCCAGTCATCTCTATCGTTATCGGCGTTCCGAAGTTCGTTAAAGACGAGCTGCTCGAGAGCAACAGCGGAGGGCTCCGGCGGACGGGTTAAGAGCACAAAATCCGTGGTACCGGTGCTAGCGTTTGACCAGGGGCTGTCACCTACCTCCGTGACAGCCTGCACTTGCGCCTCATAACTTGTCCCGGGTATCAAGCCGATAAGCGTCGTGCTAGTGCCGGTGCCCGGGTGTGTAGCGGCTGTCCATGTCTCGCTGTCGGTTGCGCGATAACGCACGTTGTAACCTTCAACGGGATACGTCGGCGCAATCCAACTCACCTTGAGGTTGATGACATCGACTGTCTCTACGGTGGGCGCGCTGAGCGCACTGGGGAACACGTTGGTGATGAAGGCAGTCTCGAACGTCGTCCCTTCATGTGTCACCGTCACCACCACCGTGTGCCGCCCAAGCGTTGCCACCGCCGTGAGCGTTGCCGCCGCTCTCCCATCGTCATCCGTTTCCAGCAAGAGCGGACTAAGCGTCCCGCCGCCCTCGGTGATAGTAAACGTCAAAGGGACATTGGCAAACGGTTTGCCTTCTCCATCTTGTGTTTCAACAACGAACGGTTCCGCCAGCGGCACGCTAGTTGTGCCTGTCTGTTCATCGCCAGAAATCTCCACAAGTTCTCCCAGGTCCCGAGTCGCACCCCCGGATAGGGTAGTAAAACTGAAAGTCGCCACTCGGCTTCGGAGGTTTGGAAGGTGAGTGTAAATTGAAGGATAACTGAGTGGATTCCAATTGAGAAATAAGAGAACTAACGCTGGCAATTCGGCAAGCGGCGAGATGTCACGGATCTGATTGCCGTGGAGGTATAACCTATCTATCGCTGTCAGGCCAGCAAGCGGCGAGATGTCGCGGATTTGATTGTTTGCCAGAAGTAAACTCTTCAAAGTTTGACTCTTCAAAGTTTGAGAGGCTCTCGCGAGGGGCGAGATGTCACGAATCTGATTGTCATCGAGAAGTAGCGACCTCAATGCTTCCATTCTATCCAGAGGCAGCGGCGAGATGTCACGGACTTGATTGCCATTAAGCTCTAAGGTCCTCAACCTTATCAAGTTTGCGAGGGGCGCGATATCGCTGATTTGATTGTTATCAAGATACAAATTCGTCAATGCCGTTAAGTTTGCGAGCGGCGTGAGATCGCGAATCTGGTTGTTCCCGCGCTCATAGAGCCCACGGTGATGCGCCTTATTCCAGAGATTGAGAGTTTCCAACTTTGTCAAGTTTCTGAGCGGCGCGATATCGCTGATGTTATTATTTGCGAGAGTCAGCAGCTTCAACTCTGTCAAGTTTGCGAGGGGCGCGAGATCACGGATGTTATTTTGGTTGAGCTGCAGCTCAACCAACTTTGTCAAGTTTTTGAGCGGCGCGATATCGGTGATGCGATTATTCGGGAATCTTATCCTCTTCAACTCTGTCAGGTTTGCAAGCGGCGCGATATCGGTGATGTCATGAAAAATGAGTGATAATGTAACTAAGTTCGTCGCAAACTCTAGCCCGGTTAGGTCGGCTATTTCCTCACCGGGGGTTGGACGAGCAGGGCTCCCCAGGTATAGGAGAGTGGACATCCTTGCTCGCGTGATGGCAGCGTCAGTAGTTACCCCGAGGCTTGTCTTCAACATTTCCCTTAAGTTTTCATCAGGGATAGGTACGGTCTGTGCGGAAGCGACAGGGGACCAGCAACACGTGAACGAAATCATTAGCAACGCCAGAAGAACGCCGACGTTACCTTGTGAGAGGATAGACTTAACGGACGTGAGGGGGGGGTAAATCGGCTAAGCACCGCGCGCAAACGTCCTGTCTCTGTAAGGCGAGATTGCCCGGTCTCGCGGCATAACTCGGCTAAGTGCTGCGCGCAAAGTATCAAGTGCTTCACGGCGGGGTTTATTACAACACTTCGGAAGTTCATCTCATGTCTCCTTTTGCGTTAGGGTGGACACAACTGGCATCCCGTAGGCTCGGTTTTCAACCGCGCCTACCGGCGGAAATGACAGTATCTATCGGATATTTTACGCTATGCACGAAATTTTGTCAACGATTTTTCGCGGAATAGCCAGAACATTCGTCAAAATCTGCATTGTTTTAGATGTTACCATTTTGTTTGTCATTTGTCAAGAGAATTTATTATTGCGTAGGCAGACAAAAAAACATCTTGCTGTTCTGTGGGCAGAGCCACCCTACGCAAATTTTGCTTGCATTTTAAATTTCTTAATGTTATCATGTTTACAGATGAAGCAGGATGTTCAAGATATGAGCAGGATTAGCAAGCAGGATTTTCAAGATGAAGCAGGATTTCCAAGATATGAGCAGGATTTACGAGCAGGATTTCCAAGATTTTCAAGATTTTCAGGATAAGAGGTTTGTGTTGCAGTGACGTTTGTCTCTTCATCTTGGTAATCTTGCTAATCGTGAGAATCCTGCTCAGATTTTCAGGATTAAGTAGCCCCTCTTATCCTGTTCATCGTGTAAATCCTGCTCCTGCTTGGGCTTGACAAACATATGAAATCACACAAACGGACAGCATTATGAACAACCACGAAACGGTTATCACATCAGCCTTTGTCGACATCCTGCGTCCGATGCGGGCGACATGGAACGTCTACGAGGAAATTCGACCTTATCGTTCTTCACGCCTTCGCCCGGATGTCTTCATCACTGAAGAGGGTAGGAAGCCTATTCCCATCGAAATCAAAATTGATGACGATGATGAAGGCGAAGAACAAGCGAAAAAGCATTTAGGGCAACTCTTCGGTGAGACTTACGACGCGGCATTAGCGGAAGATGTGTCGCAACTTAAGTTGTTTGCCGACGAAGATGCCGTGTATCAGGCGCGAACCCCCGTTGGCAAAGCCTCTGTTCCAGCTCCTGCGGCAGTAGGGGGGGGGGCAAAAGCCTTAATCTTGGGCGTGTTGTTGAAGAGACGCGCGTCACGACAGCGTTTGCAGTCAGCGTGCCGCCCCGTTTTCGCGACATGGAGCAGCCGGATATTCGGCGTGCTCTTGAGGAAGCGGACGATATCCGCTATATGTTGTGGCGTGCGGGCGCGCAGTCACGCTTCCCGCGTTCTGGCTGGCTAACCGGCAGCATCGCGAATATCGCGACGGCTATCCGCATTGGTGCAACGCCTATCTCGGAAATCCGCGCCGCCGCTCAGTTGCTGGAAGCCGGTGTGGAAACCGCGGCGGAACTTGTGAAAACCGCGCGAGAGGAACGCCCGAAGATTGGCAAGGAAATGCAGGCGTGCCTCCGGCAAGAACCGGGCGAACAGACAGACCGGATGGCGATGCTTATCATCAGCAACGCGCTCGTCTTCCAAAGCATGCTGGCAGGAACACCCGAATTGGAGGAAGTGCCTTCGCTAGCGGAACTTGAGGCATCGCTGGACTCTAAAAAAATCAATCCAAATAGGGTGCTTGCCGCTTGGGAACAGATTACATCGGTGAATTATCACCCGATTTTCAACGTAGCGGTTCGGCTGGTAAAAGCACTCCGTTCAGACGATAAACGGGTAGGCAGGGTGCTTTATCATCTTCGGAATACCGCGCAGCAATTGGTAGATGCGGAGATAACGCAGGCGCATGAGCTCGCCGGGATCGTCTTCCAGAAACTGATTACGAATCGGAAGTTTACGAAGGCGAACTATACGCTGCCAGAATCTGCCGCGCTCCTCTGCGCGCTCGTCTTGCCTAAACTGGAGGGTGACATTCGGGACGTGAAGATAGCCGATTTCGCTTGCGGCACGGGTGCCCTGCTCAACGGCGCATATCAACGCCTCCTCTACCTTCACGAACAGCAGGAAAACACGGGAGAAGCGGCAGACCAGGGGCGATTGCGGCATCTCCATCGACACATGATGGAAAACAACCTCGTCGGTTGCGACATCATGCCGAATGCGGTGCATATCACAGCATCGATAGTCGCCAGCACGCAGCCGCGTGTGGAAATCGGCAGAACCCGTATTCACTGCATGAAATACGGAGATAAGCGGAAAGATGGGTTTTATTCCATCGGCGCGCTCAATCTGCTGAGAAATCCCGAAGGCACCATTCCGCTTGACATCTTAACCGAGACTGTTGGGGGCCAAGGGGATACGGAGACAGAGTTAGGTGATGAATTTCGGCACGGTGAGTTTGATTTCGTTGTAATGAATCCGCCGTTCACGCGTTCTGCGTCGAAAAACAATTCTAGCACACAGAAAAACGCTATCTTCGGCGACCATAAGAATGCCAAAAAGATGCGGCAGACCTTGAAAGCACAAAAGAGTGCATTAGGCAACATGCATGCCGGACTTGGGACCCACTTCGTAGCTCTTGCAGACCAGATGCTCAAACCCGACGGTAAAATGGGGTTTGTGCTACCGATTCCTGCGCTTTCTTCGCCTAGTTGGGAGAAAGTGCGGAATCTCTGGACGGAGGAGTATCATGACGTGCTCATCGTCACTATCGCGGATTACGCCGCCGAAGACTGCGCGTATTCCGCGGATACAAATAACGCCGAATGTCTCGTTATTGCCACGAAGGGCCGCGCCGAAAACACTGGGCGCGCGACTTTCGTCTGCTTGCACCGTCGTCCTCGCAGCGAATTGGAAGCGCAAGAAATAGCGAGGGAAGTAAGTCGACTCAAGGATATTCACCAGATCGAGAAAAGCATCAGAGGTGGAAATCCTCTCAAGGTAGGTGATGAGATTGTCGGGAGAGCGATCACCGCGCCGCTTCGCCAATACTACAAAACGTGGGCTGTCACCCGCGTCAGGGACATGTCCGCTGCGCACGCGGCATACCATCTTGCAAACGGCCGATTATGGCTGCCTCGGCAGATAGAGCCGCTTTCCATTGATATTTGCGCTGTTGAGGACATTGCGACAATTGCTTCGCGGTATACCGATGTCCGTGGCGACGATAATAAAAAAGCGTTTGATTTTGTGGAAGGATGTCCTGATACAGCGGATTATCCGGGGTTGTGGTATGTTGATGGCGAAATCCAAGTCGCGATGGTTGTGAAACCGGACTACCACCTCCTGCCGCGTGCCAATGCAGCTGCGCGTGAACAGCAGCTCATTCGGCAATCAGGGCGGGTGCACTACAACATGTTCATCACTTTAAACGCGAATCCCTTGGCCGTCATGTTCACAGAAAAGGATACCATCGGAATCAACCTGGTCCCAAGCATCATTTTCGAGCACTCGATGCATGAGTATGCGTGGACGCTGTGGTGTAATTCCAGCCTGGGGTTCCTGTGCCATTGGATGCATAGCGGCAAACAACAAGGAGCGCGAGGGATTCTTTCTCGAACGGATTTGCAATATCTCCCGACGTTAGATGTCCGTAAACTCACCGAAGCACAACTTGCAACGGCGGAGCGGATTTTCCACGAACTGAAGCATGTCGCAATGCTCCCCTTCAACGAGATGAACCGTGATGGAGCGCGTCACACCTTGGATCGTCGGCTTTTGTCGGAGGTGCTCGGTTTCGGTGAGGATACGCATCGGGAGGTGCATGCGGGCATCGCTCTTTTGCGTGAAAAGTTGTCTGCAGAACCGAGCATCACCGGCACGAAGCAAGACAGAGGTAACTCGTAAAGCGGAGACAGATTATGCTCAAAATTATTGATACACACCAACACCTTTGGGATACCGCTAATCTAGAATACTCGTGGCTAGACGATTTTGACTTGCTGGAAAAACGGTATACACCACAAGACTATCGCAAAGCCATCGGCGATTTGAACGTCGTCAAATCGGTTCACGTTGAAGGCGACCCGGGCGAAACTCAAGTCGTCCAAGAAGTAGAGTGGTTAACCGACATCGCGGAAAAAGATGGTATGATAGGCGCGATAGCCGCCGCGGCACCCCTCGAAAAACCGAATGCCGAATCTATCTTGGAACAACTCGCTGCGTTTGAACTCGTCGTCGCGGTGCGGCGCATGGCGTGGCACATCCCGGATAATCGGTTCTATGCCAGTCCCGAACTAATCGCTGGCGTAAAGTTGCTGCCGAAATTCAATTTCTCGTTTGAACTCTGTGCAAATCACGCGCAACTTCCCGCGGCGATTGAATTGGTGAAAGCAACTCCCGATGTGAGGCACGCAATGAATCACTGTGGCGGACCGGATGTAAAAGGCGGCGAATTCGAGCCGTGGGCAACCTACATCCGCGAACTCGCCGACTTTGAGAACGTCCATTGCAAAGTCTCCGGCATCGTGACGGTGGCCAGCGAAAATTGGACTCCGGAAGAACTGAAACCTTACATCCTGCACCTCGTAGAGGCGTTCGGATATGACAGGCTCATGTTCGGGAGTGACTGGCCCGTCTGCACCCTCGCCGCTACCTATCGCGAGTGGGTGGACGCGCTCCTCTATGCCGTTGCCGATGCCTCCGATGCCGAGAAAAATCGTCTCTTCTATCAGAATGCTTTAGCATTTTATGCAGTGTGAGGTAGGCGGGGTTACAAACCCCTTCTACCGGGTATCGCGTCATTGCAACGCAATTAACACCGCATCGACGCGCTGTGTTTCTCTGATTTGTTGTGTGAGTGCCGCTGCTTCTGCACGCTCAGAGAATGCCCCAATTGTGACTCGATGCATCGTTTGCTCGTTGATGGATACCGCATAGACTGAGACTCTCTCACCCGGATGCAAACGACGTAACTCTGCTGCCAGCGATTCGGCGTTGTTCTGTGATGCGAAGGAGCCTACCATCAAACACCACATCGGCGAGGTGGCAGTTTTCGTTTTCATCGGTGGTGGCCCGGGGGCTCCGGTGATTTTTTGGCGATTTATCGCTCTCGGCGAGGCGACGGTTTTCGTTTTCATCGGTGGTGGCCCGAGGGTTACAATGATTTTTTGGCGACTTACGTTCTGTGCATCCCCAACGCTCAGGCGTGCCTCGTAAGTTCCGGCGATTACCAGTTTGCCGGTATTCGCCGTTCCATTCCAGACAATTCCTTCCGGTGGCGGCGAACCGTTCCCTGATTGTTCCCACACCGCTTCCGTGTATTCGTCACGGATTGTCAACGTCCATGCATCGTTTTCGCCGACTTCAAAGCGGAACGCCGTGCTGTCCGCGATGCCATCGTTGTTCGGTGAAATTGTGAGTTCGGAGGCTTGCAGTCCAACCTCACTAGCGGCGAGGTCCCGCGCTTTTTCCACCAAACTCTCAGTTTCAAGCGTCTTCGGCATTAGAATCGGTGACATCGCGACGCGAGGTTGTGTGTCTCGTGAGGTGCTGGCTTTTTTGTGATTTTTGTGATTGACGTTCGCGGATGCCGCGTTCCTATCTCCCCAGCGCACCGTCGCCGAAACCCAGTGCAAGTTCTGCTCCAGTTCACTGCCGGTGACGTAGGCGTAGTCCAGTTGTCCGTAGTCATTACGGAGGCTGACTCCGCCGCTCCATTCGCCGTTCTGGAATTGTTCAGCAGCGGTGAGCGCGGTATAGCCGGTTCGCAAACCGAAGTGTCCATTGAAAAGCCATCGTTCCGCGCCGAGGTGCAGCCGGAACCGTTCCGTCCGGTCCAGTTGATTTTGCACGTAGTGCGCAAAATCTGCGGAGAACAACGTTTCACTACCCAACGCGTAAGTCATGCCAAACCGCGCGGCGATAGGTGCCGGTTCAATGATCTCGCCATCTACCCAGATACCGCTGCTCAACTCGGTAAGGCTCAGTCCCATCGTGAAGGTATCGTCCCATTTTTCAAGTGGGTAGGCGAGCTGCATCCCGAGGTCTGCGCTCCAGAGGTATTTGGTTCGGATAGTATCGATATTTTGAGAGTAGCGGATGTTCGCGCCGGCTGACACCTGTTCGCTGATGGCGCGCCCGTAACCTAACAGCACGATTTGGGTAACGTCGGTGCCAGTGTTAGGTGTGTTCCAACCGTCGAGCCACGAGGCGATGGAGAGCCCGCCGACATTTTTCTCCGTGATGCCAAGCGCGTTTGGGCTCGCCGCGACTGAAAACGCGCCATCTCTGCCTGACGTGCTCCCTGAAACCGGCACGCCGCCGAACGCCAGTTCAAATCCGTCCATAAATCCGAGTGAGGAGGGGTTCCATAAGAAGGCGTTATTTGTCGAGGGCCCGGCGGTGAAGGCACTCCCCATTCCAACTGCGCGCGCGCTCGCTCCGACGAATATATCGCGATATCCGATGCCCGCGGCATCCGCGTTGATAGTCCACAAGCCCGCGAGCAGGGCGGCGATTAAACTGATGATTCTGATAATTTTTAACTGCATGCACAATGCTCCTTGTTGAGACGCTCTCTTTTTTATCTTAACGTTCAATTTGCAAAAATGATACAGTG
The DNA here is from genome assembly GCA_003635305.1 of Candidatus Poribacteria bacterium. Classification (GTDB taxonomy): domain Bacteria; phylum Poribacteria; class WGA-4E; order WGA-4E; family WGA-3G; genus AGPOR5. The sequence continues at coordinate 9,478 of PYJE01000058.1, forward strand.
ACTTATTCCTCTTTTTCTCATCTTGACAAAACCGCCTTGTTGTAGACGTTGGAATAGGGATTAGGCGAGGCATTTACCCCGGAGGTGAACGAGGCGTGGGAGGCAGTCTAGTAGATAACGACGCGCGGTTACAAACCGCGCCTACGGGAGGTGAACGAGGCGTGGGAGGTAGCCTAGGGCGTGTTAACCACGACGATGAAGGAGGTTGCTGCGGAAGTCGCAGAACTAGCCGAGAAGCGGCCGTGGTGGAAACGGATGTTCGGTGGATAGAGCGCGCCGCGCCCAATACGCAGTCGGGGGACAGGCTTTATGCCTGCCCCCCGATTGTTTGTTCCTCGATGCGCGTGGCGGTTTTTTGTGCTTAATTTCCGCCGAGGCGCGAGAGAATACTCACTATCAACGCCGCAATCGCAATGCTGCAAGAAGCGATGATACCGCCGACTTTCCACCGCTCGCTTGAGTCAGCCTTCCGCTCGCGCATATTGGAGAGAAAGTTATCGACTTTCATCTCCAATGTCTCCAGTTTGCCCCCCAGTTTCGTTTCCGCTGTCTGCAGATTGCCTTCCAGTTTCGCTTGGTTCACGCTCTGGACGACTAGTTCTTTGCGGATTTCTACTACATCGGATTCTAAGGCTGTCAACCGAGCATCCAAGTCAGCGTCTCGTTGCTTCTGGGCAGCGTCTCGTTGCTTCTGCTCAGCGTCTCGTTGCTTCTGCTCAGCATCGCGTTGCTTCTGGGCAGCATCGCGCTGCTTTTGCTCAGCATCGCGTTGCTTCTGTGCTTCGTCCATCTCCAAAATTTTTTGGAGAATCTGTTGGTTCATATCCATCGGTTACTACCTCCTATTTTAGGTTAAGTCTATTATACACGATGTGAACCGGAAAATGCCAATTTTTTTGATAATGCCGTTGCACTTGTAGGAGCACCCTCCCTGTCGCGATGGACGTTGCCCTGAGCGCGATGTGGAGTTCGCCCCTAACAAAAAGAGGTTCCGGCTAATCAGATGTTGGAATGCGACTGACACCCGTCAACGTTGATACAGGCCCCCGTGACAAGACTCGCGCGCTCCGAAGCGAGGAAGACGACTACGTCGGCAATCTCTTCCGGCTTCCCGAAACGTCCCAACGGCATATCACTTTTCACAAAAGCCTCCATTGCCCCCGGGTCTGCCGCTATCCGGCGCGCCCAACCGCCACCGGGAAATAGAATCGACCCGGGTGCGATGCTGTTCACACGGATATTGTCCGGCGCAAGTTCCTTCGCCAGCGACTTCGCCATGCTAATCTCGGCGGCTTTCGCGGCGTTATAGGTGATATGTCCGCCGCCTTCTCTGCCGTAAATCGAGGCTATCATCAAAATAACACCGCTTCCTTGTTTCTGCATCGTCGGGATGGCGTGTTGGTTAATCCGCGCCGCCGAGACAAGATTCAGATCGAGCACTTCGTGCCACTCGGTATCCGAAATCTCTGCCAACGGCGTTTTCCGGCTGCCGCCGACATTGTTCACGACGACATCAATCCTGCCATATTTTTCGACAGTTGCCGTCATAAAGGCGTTAACTTGTTCGGTGTCCATAACATCTGTCGGTTTCGCGAAGACCGCCGTGTCTTTCGCGATGAGTTCGTCCGTTACGTGCTGTAATGTTTCGGGAGTCCTGCCGCAAATGCTGAGCTGGGCTCCTTCATCGGCGAAACCGTGTGCGATGGCGCGCCCGATGCCGCGGCTCGCGCCCGTTACAATCACAACTTTATTCTTAAGTCCTAAATTCATTCGTGACTCCTCTTTTTTACCGATTTTCCTTCCAAAGACGCGAAGTTTCCTGACTTCGGATAGGCTATTCTCTATTATAGCAGATTTGCTAGGAAAATGCCAATTTTTATTTTTTCCTTGACATTAAACCGATAAGATGATATAATTGTTATCGCTATGGAGGGGAAAATACGATACGTTCCTGGAACCGAAAATACACCTTGAAAATCCACAAAGTTTGTGGTAAAATAGAATCGGAGGTAAACAACTGATGGCCTACTATATCACTGATGAATGTATCGGGTGCATGGCGTGCCTTACCAACTGCCCGGTTGACGCGATTACGGGGGACCGGAATATGTTGCACATCATAGATCCGGGCGTTTGTATCGATTGCAGCGCGTGCGGGATGGTTTGCCCGGTCGAGGCAATCCGCGATGAGTTCGGCGAAGTGTGCAAATTCATTCGCCGCCCGACGCACCGGCCTATCGCCGTTATTTACGAAGAGCTCTGCTCCGGATGCGACTTCTGTGTCCACATCTGCCCGTGGGAATGCCTCGAACTGAAGGACCCCGAGACAGGCGAACATGCCGAAAGTTTCTTCGGAATTTGCGAACTCGTCAAACCCAAGGACTGCGTCGGATGCAAACTCTGCGAAGAAGTCTGCATCAAAGATGCCATCCGCATTGAATCCCCAGTGCTGTTGGAACTTGAGGATGCGGCGGGTTAATGGCTGAAAATCGTCGTGGCACATACGGATTTCTATCAACCCAATCTAGTCATCGTCATCTCGGGCCCGTCCGGTTCGGGAAAAAGCACCGTCGTCAACGCGCTTTGTCAAGCGGATGAAACGTTGAGACTCGCCGTTTCCGCGACGACGCGCGCGCCGCGCCCAAGCGAAGTCAATGGCGTGGACTATCACTTTCTGTCAAAATCGGAATTCGAGAACCAAATTCAGCAGGATGGATTCCTTGAATGGGCAGAATATGGCGGCAATTTCTACGGCACTCTCAAGTCTGAAATCGCACTCGCGCAAAACGCAGGGAAAGCAGCGGTTTTGGAGATTGAGGTTCAAGGCGCGCTGCAAGTCCGCGAACGTATAGGCGAGACTTCGGGGCGTGATACTGTCCGCAGTCTACTCATTTTCATCGTCCCTTCATCATTTGCGCGCTTGGAGAAACGACTCCGCGGCAGAAAAACGGAATCGGAGGCGGAACTGAAGCAACGCTTGAACATCGCGACATCCGAAATCGCCCAGCTCCAGCACTACGACTACTGCGTTATTAACCGCGATGGCGGCATCCAACAGGCTGTCGCTCAGATTCAGGCAATCATTACGGCGGAACGGTGCCGAATTGACGCAGGGTTAACGGACAGGCTTAACCAACGGTTCACCCAGGATGAGGGGCCTCCCGCGTCTCAATTGCGATAAAGGCATCACAACATGGAACTCAGCAACCAGACAATCATCTTAGGCGTTACCGGCGGCATCGCCATCCACAAATCGTTGGACCTGGCGAGTCAACTCGTCAAGCGTGGTGCCGATGTCCATACCGTGATGACAGCCAATGCCACGCGCCTCGTGCAGCCGCTGCAATTCCAGGTCATCTCGCGAAACCCGGTGTTGGTGGATCTGTTTGCCGCGGGGACAGATTGGAAGCCGCCGCACATTGAACTCGCCGACCGCGGTGTGTTGCTCATGATTGTGCCGGCGACTGCCAACATCATCGGGAAAATGGCGAACGGCATCGCCGATGACGCGCTCTCTACCGTCGCTGTTTCCGTGCATTGCCCGATACTCCTCGCGCCAGCGATGAACGGACACATGTATCATAATCCTATCGTGCGACGGAATATGGAGACACTGAAATCGCACGGTGTCCACTTTGTTGAACCCGCCAGCGGCGATTTAGCTTGCGGCTATGAAGGCGTTGGAAGACTGAATACGGTAGACGTTATTCTTCAACGCACTACTGAAATTCTCGGCGCGCGCTTTCAGAAAAACGCCGATTTGCAAGGGATACGGGTGCTTGTTACTGCAGGAGCGACGCGCGAATACATCGACGCGGTCCGCTTTATCACTAATCCTTCCAGCGGCAAGATGGGATGCGCCATCGCGGAAGCGGCGCGGGACCGCGGTGCCAATGTCCTGCTCATCTGTGGGCATACCACCGTGCCAACACCGGAAGGCATCGAGACTCGGCGCGTAGGGACAACGCTGGAGATGCACGAGGAAGTCTTGCGCGCTTTTGAGGCGACAGACATCGTCGTGATGGCGGCCGCCCCCGCTGATTATCGTCCAACGCAACGCGCACCGCATAAGATAAAGAAGACTGACGCGCCGTTGACGCTCAGGTTTGAAAGGAATCCGGATATTGCGCAGACCCTCGGCACACGGAAAACGCACCAATTTCTCGTCTGCTTCGCCGCCGAGACGGAAAATCTGCTTGGCAACGCGAAAGAGAAGTTAGTCCGCAAAAACTGCGAGCTCATCGTTGCAAACGATGTTCTCGCCGAAGGTGCCGGGTTTGAAGTGGATACCAACGTTGTCACCTTATTAGACCGGGGCGGCACATCCGAGCAGCTCCCGCGTCTCTCCAAACGTGAGGTAGCGGATGCGATTTTAACGCGGGTTGTTGCCATGAGAAATACCGAATAATCCGCCGTTGTGCCCGTAGGACGAGGGCCTGTCCCTCGCTGTGCCACGCTCGCTGTGGACAGGTACCCGTGCGCCTATTGAAACTTCTTCTCTGTAGTTTGAGCTCGCCAGATCTCAAACAGGTTAAGTTCAGGCGAGTTTAACCTACGCGGGTGGCTGCGGCTGCCGATTTTCAGTTTTCATAATTCAGAAAAAAATTTGACATTTCAATTGATTTGTGGTATCCTATTAAAAATAGGGATACAAACGCGATGCACGCAATCGCCAACGGCGGCTCCCAAAATACCCTTGAACCGCTGTCCTGCAGGGGTTTCGGGGGCATCGTGGAGAAAAATCGTGTTTGAATCAAGGGGCACAAGGGTTCCTGCGATTTTTCGGCGACATTTTGCCGAAGAAAAATCCCCATCCTGTTCGCGTTTGGTTTTGGGGTTTTTAGCCCCTGGCGTGCACGGGCTCAAAAAGGCAGGGGGTTGAGATGCGCAGTCCCGTTTGAAGGGAATGGAAACTCGATGTAGACGGACTCCATGATCTCGTCGTAATTCGGTTGAGATGCGCAGTCCCGTTTGAAGGGAATGGAAACAACTCAGCTTCCAGCGTTCCTCCGCCATCGATCTGGCGGTTGAGATGCACAGTCCCGTTTGAAGGGAATGGAAACTTAATATAGCAAGAGCCAGGCTGCATTCTTAACAGCCTGTTGAGATGCGCAGTCCCGGTTGAAGGGAATGGAAACTCTTTTACCTGCCAGACGTTATACTCGCGCCCTGAAGTTGAGATGCGCAGTCCCGTTTGAAGGGAATGGAAACGCGGCGGCATTATCGGAGAGTTGCACGATACGCGGATTCTGAGTTGAGATGCGCAGTCCCGGTTGAAGGGAATGGAAACTTGCTACCCATTTGGGCATCGATAGCGAATTCGTTAAGTGTTGAGATGCGCAGTCCCGTTTAAAGGGAAGGGACACTCTTGACCTGTTCGGGATCTGGCGATCCCGAACTACAGCGTTTCGTTTCGCTATCCCGTTTGAAGGGAATGGAACCGGTAGGCGCGGTTTCAAACCGCGCCTCCGGAAATGAGGTTGCGTTTCGCAGTCCCGTTTGAAGGGAAAGGAAAACTTATCAACACTCAACACCGGAGCAAAAACGCCCGTGAAATCCAAAAGACAAAGAGGAAACGCATGACTGCACAAGTGCAAGAATTCACAGTCGAGGCGCGCGACATCGGAACAGATGGCTCCCTTATGATTGTCATCGGGGAATACGATGACGCATTCCTCACAGGTCGCGTTGACGAACACTACGACCCTCTCGATGGCATCCCCTATCTGATTGAGGAAACCACCAAGGATATTGAACAGATTATGTGGTGGAAGTTGCAGAATCCGCCGCAGCTGGATGAAAACGGAAATGAACTCGAAACCCCCCCCGATCTGAGTCAATGGTGGGAAGAGTGCCACAGCGGGGGCCCTTACGGCCTCACGGCGAGTTTCGAGAATGACCTCTACGCTGGAGTCCTGCGGTTCGAGACGCACAACACTTGGGGTGTCACCGAGGGGGGCGGCGAACGCGCCTTCGCCGAGATGATTGTGAGTTTCCTAAAAGACAAGCTCATCTCCATCGTCAAGCACGACGAGGAATAATCGCGCCTCCGTAGGCGCGGTTTGAAACCGCGCCTACGGCAATAAGTTCGGGATCTGGCGATCCCGAACTACAGCGTTGCGTTGCGCTGTAGGAGAATTAAAACATGATTAGAATGGTTGAAGACACAGTCACAAGCAAAGTCGCAGAACTTCTCAGTCGCATGAGCCACAGATGGGAATTCGCAAGCCAGCAAAAACCCTTCACCGACACCGCACGCCAAACCGATATCATCGCCATGTGCGACGGACGTGAAACAGTTGTGATTGAAGCAAAATCACACGACGTGAAAATCGAGAAGGGGGTTAAGCAACTCCACAATCGGTATTTCGGGAAGCGA
>PYJE01000059.1 GCA_003635305.1 Candidatus Poribacteria bacterium
GATTAGCGAGTGCCACCTACAGAGACGAGACGCGTCAGGTTGATTTCATAGTATACCATAGAATGGCCGCAGAATCAAATTCGGTATGCGTGCCCACGTCTGCGCGGTTTCAAACCGCGCCTACCGGTGGGGAGAGTTTGACTTCTTCAAACCGCGCCTACCGGTGGGAGTTTGACTTCCGTAGGCGTGCTTTTTAAGCGCGCCTACGCCTACCGGTGAGAAAAACTTGAATTGCGTCCCTCCTCTGATGAAACTTCATATTACAATCCCAATTTTTTAATCAACGTTTCAACGTTCGGTGATTCGTCAAGTGCTTTGTTATAGTGCGTGGCGATTTCGGCATCGGCGAGCGCGTCCATGTCCACCGAGATGGGGAGGCCGTTCACCCGGAAGGTGATGCTATCCCATTGGATTGCCTTGATAGATTCACTGAACCGATTGACAGCGTTGCCGCGGAAATAGGCACGCGTTCCCGCCGGCGGTGCATGAATGGCCGCGTCAATCTGTTCGTCAGTCACGACACGCCGCATCGGAAGCCCATAGAAGAGACTCTCTTCTTGATGGATGTTGTGATATTCCAGATCGAGGCTTTGCAGCCACGGGTCATCCCAGTCCAATTGTTCTTCCTCTGCGAAGGTTTCCAAGAGCCACTTTTTCGCTACCCAATCGAGCCGGTCGGTGAGCAACATCGGGTCCTTCTCTAGGGTATTCAGTGTATCTTCCCATTCTGTGAGGACCCAGTCAAGCTCGAAAGGGGAGAGTTCGCTGGGGACAGGCCCCCGCGCTGCGGAATCTTGTCCAAAATGCTTTTGTGCAAGGGCAAGGTATTCACGCTGATGGTCTGTCGCAGACATCGTCTTCCCTGTTGCCGTTGTGACGAGCCATCGATATCCCTGGTCGTGCGAGATAGTTTTGATGGTGTCAATGGGGTTCACGAGGGCCAATTTCATTGGGATTTTGCGTGCTTCAATGAGCGCGATAACGATTGCGGTTGTGCCGACTTTCAACGCCGTTGCGTATTCAGACATGTTTGCGTCGCCGACGATTCCGTGCAGTCTGCGGTATTTAGTGGCATCGGCGTGGGGTTCATCTCGCGTATTGAAGATGGGCCGCTGGTGCATCGTGTCGATACTTGCTTCAACGTGAAAGAAATCGGAGCGCTGCGCCAGTTGGAAATGCCCTGGTGTCGCGAGGCCGGCTTCGGTTTCAATGCCGAGTTTTCCTGCCCCGGCGAAGATCTGCCGTGTCACAAAAAAGGGTAGAATGCACTCCTTGAGGTATTCAAATGGCACTTCGCGCGCCATGAGATAGTTATCGTGGCAGCCGTAGCTATGCCCGTGGAAATCGGTATTATTTTTGTAGAGCAGCACGCGCTTTCCGAGGGTTTCGCTGCGGGTTTCGGCGCATCGTTGCAGGATGCGTTCTCCGGCTTTGTCGTGTGCCACCAGATCGAACAGGCTGCAGCATTCCGGTGTGGAGTACTCCGGGTGCGCGTGGTCATTGTAGAGTCGCGCGCCGTTGCCGAGTATCCGGTCGCTTTTGATTTCCGCAAAGGAGAGATTGTGCCGCCGGTCGCGTTTTTCCTCCTCCTTTTCATCGGGATGATTGGAGAGCGTCTTCGCCCGGAAGCCGCGCTCATCACGAAACGGATCTTCGCCGCCGTAGTCCCACATCGGTTGGAAATCCTCGCGCCGATAACTCTTGATCAGCTCGATGGATTCCTTGACCGCGTCGATGTGTTCCTCATTTTCAAGCGTAATGCCGTATTCCGTTTCGATGCCAAAAAGTCTTTGCATGGGTTCTGAGTTCCTCTGTGCCTCCTCATGTTGAATGTTCGCGAGGGACAGGCCCTCGCGCTACGGGAGCCGCTTTGTCTTGAAAACTCACGAGGGACAGGCCCTCGCGCTACGGGAGCCGCTTTGTCTTGAAAACTCGCGAGGGACAGGCCCTCGCGCTACGGGAGCCGCTTTGTCTTGAGGGACGGGCCCTCGCGCTACGGGAGTCTTCTGCGGGGGACAGACTCTCGCGATGCGGTATGGAACGGTAGTCGGGCTAAATAACACGGCTTGAGGCCTTGCGGCGTTCCCGTTTCTCCGGTCGGATAGGCGTAACCTTGACGACATTCTCCGGATCATAGTCAAGGAGTTTCAGCCAGTCCTCTGTCGCTTCTGTCGGTGGGAAGATTTCGCTTTCGCTGTATTCGTCACTGAGTGCGTCCAACAGGTCTGCGCGTGTGATGCCTGCTTCCCTTTCCGGTTCCCGAATTGCGCGTTTCAGTGCAGACTCTTTTGCGCGTTGCACAATGGACTCAATGATTGCACCGCTGCAGAGGTGTCCGCGGTAGAGAATATCGCGTCTGCCGCTGCGGAGCGCGACTTCCAAGAATCGGTTGTCCTCGTCCTCCCGGAACATCTCGTCAACTACCTGTCCAATCAGGTCTGTGACGAGTTTTTCCGTGCCATAATCTGCTTCATCTTCGGCCACTTCGCTTTCGGTTTGGCGTTCTGAGATGAGCGGCAGTTCTGGCGTGAGGTAGATGCGGAAGATATCCTTCGCCGCTGTGGCGTTGGGCCGCTTCACCTTGATTTTTCTATCAATGCGTCCGGGGCGCAGAATCGCCGGATCGACCAGATCTGGACGGTTCGTGGCGAGGATGATGACTACGTCGTGCAGCGATTCAATGCCGTCCATTTCGGCGCAGAACATCGGCACCAGCGTGTTCGAGATGCTGTGCGAACGGAGCGCGCGACGGGTGCCTAATATCGATTCAGCCTCGTCAATGAAGACAAAGGCGAGTTTTCCTTCTTCCCGTTTCTCACGTGCGATTTGGAAGATTTCCCTGACTTTCCGTTCGGATTCGCCGAGCCACATGTTGAGAATCTCGGGGCCTTTAATGTGAAGGAAACACCCTTCGACTTCCTCACCGGTTTCGCTGCGAAGTTGTTCAGTGAGGTTATGCGCGGTTGCCTTCCCGATGAGCGTCTTGCCGCATCCCGGTGGGCCGTGCAGTAGGAATCCCTTGGGCGCGCTGTATTGGAATCGCTTGAAGAGTTCCGGGTGAAGGATTGGCAGTTCGATCGTGTCCTTGATGAGTTGGATAGTGTCTTCAAGTCCGCCTACCTTCGCCCACGGAATCTCCGGTACCCTTTCGAGTGCGTAGTGGTCTGCCTCTTTTGCGACTATGTGCTCAATTGCGACGCGAAAGTTGAGATCGATGCGAACTTCATCTCCCGGTTTCAGTTTGACATCGTCAAGTTTTGCGCCGCGTTCCATGATGGCGGCTTGCGCGTTCGGTTCCCCGCCGATACGGAGTCTGCCATCGGGTAGGATATCGGCGACTTTGACGATGGGACCAGCGTCGCTATATCCGAGTTCCCCGACGACGACAAATGCGTCGTTGAGCAACACGCTGTATCCCTTCTCGAGGTCAGCGGTGTTGAGTTCGGGTGCGAGGTTTGCGTAGTATTCGGAGCCGCCGACGATGACGCGTGCGACATCTTCCTTGGGCAGTCCTAGCAGCGTTCCGATGCGATTGGCAGGTGAGGTGAGCTGCTCGATTTGCTCTTCCATTTCGGCGTGTATGCGCAGTGCCTCGCGTTGGATGGCTTGGGTGCGTTCTTGGAATTCCCCTTCATCGCTGAGGATGGAGCGGCGGAGTTCTAGGAGCCATCTTCGTCGCCGGTCGTCCACAGGTGTTTCGGAGATGATGTGGTGAATCAGCTGTAGCGAGTAGCCGGAGCTATGTCCGTATTCTTCGGCTTCTTCGAGTTCTTCCTCCAGTTCTTCGTCTTCTTCAACGAACTGGACTTGCTCGGGGTGTTTCTCGGCATATTTGGTATTTTTCGCGTACATGAAAGTCTCCTCAGGCGAAAGTGGGACTATACGAGATAATTTTACCACACTTCCGAATAATTTGCAATTTTTTTTTGCGATGGGCTTAAAAAGTTGCTGCAAAATGCGGGTTTGGCGTGGTGATTTGCATTAGTATACCATAAATGGGAAAATAGCTGCAAGAAAAAAGTGGGTTTTTTGAGAAGTCAACGGTTGAATATGGACAAAACCTGAATTTCGTTTGCTATCCCTTCAACCTACTTCCGCGAATTGCTCTCTAAAGTCTGTGGACAGAGATAGCGGTTAAGCACCGTATTCTTTCGACTCTTCGGATAAATCTGACGGCCGCTCTTGCAACACCGGAATGACATAACTCCGTATCCGCAACCCATCTATTGTCTCCGTCTCTACGCGGGGTTCTGGGATTTTGCGGCGATCGAACACTACATAGTATCCCTCCGCGATGCCTTCCGATTTGAGATAGGCGGCGAGCTGCTGTTTGCCTCCCTCATACCGACGCGCGTTGTGCCATACCTTGATTTCAACGACATACTTGCTGCCGTTGTGGAACACCACCAGTTCCATCCGGCCGCGGCCCGTTGGCAATTCCAAATACATGTCCCCTTGCACTGCCTGCACGAATGCGTCGAGATACGTGGCAAGCAGATGCTGGCCAACAGATTCCTTGGGGATTTCCGGCACCTGCAAAATCCGAAACCCGATGCGTGCGATAAACGCGCGGAAGTTGTCCAGCAGCGATGTCATGTCAATTTGCCCATCGGCGGTGAGGTAGTCCGAAAATTCTGCGCCGGTGTCTTCGGGGAGGTAGTCGTCCTCTAACCCGTTGATGGCCGGTTGAAAGGCCTGCATGACGCGATACTGATAAATCGGATTGACAATCTCACACTGGCCGTCGGCTCCTTTCACGATGACACCGGCTGTGGCGAGTTCGCGCGTGAGTTCATTGTCGGGGTTGAAACGGATGCCTTTCTCCGACGTGGCGATTTCCATGAGGAGGGTTTGAAACCGCGGGTTGCGGCGGACATTGGTAGTCAGATGTTCAAAGTTGACGTTAACTTCCTCAAGGATGGCAGTGTGTGCCTTGGTAAAGTGCGCGAGGGTGATGGGCGTGTCTTTCGGGATATCCATCTCCTCGGTGAGTATCTGCGCGAAGCGGTTGACGATGAACGGCTGTCCCCCGGTCTGCCGGTGCAGTGCCGCAATCACGTCAGCGGCGAACGGTTGTCCGACTTCTTCAGTGTATTGGACTAGGAGTTCTTGCACTTGCGGCAACGTGAAGTTGTGCAAAGCAAACTCATCTTGGATATTAAACGGCGAGATAGTCCTGTCGTAGTTGAGATGCTTGATGCTCTTTACGCCGACGATGCCGACGCTGTGGATACATCGTTGCCCTCTCGTGAGGTATATGCGGCGGAGGGTGTGAAGAAAACCCTTCACTGCGGCGGCCGGAATACCATCAAACTCGTCAATGATAAGGACAATCTGAGGAAACCGCGGTGGGGTTGCAAGCTGGCTGAGCAGATGCGTCAACTGTTCAAAGAACCTTCTCATTGAGAAATGGTTGGTTATCTCAGATTCTGCTAAGAGTTGGATTAAATTGGCGTGTTCCCTGCCGCTCTTCTGGAGAACAGACGCAATTTCTGTGCGAAGATCTTCGGAGAAGCCTTCGTAAAAATCGGCGGGACTCTCGTCTTCATACTCTTCAAAATTGAGGTGAATTGGGAAATAATCTGGCTCTTCGGCGACGAGTTTGTCAAGCGCGTTGTAGAAGAAGGTAGTCTTCCCGGTTTGGCGCGGCGCGAAGAGGACGATGTAACGTCCCTCTTTCACGCGGTTGGTAAAATCGGCGAGTTCCTCCGTGCGCGATACAACGTAGTGCTCAGTCGAATTCACGGGACCGCGGGTTCCAAAGGTTTTTCGGTGTCGGTTTTCCATTCCGCGTTTCTCCTTATCGCTGGTTTTCACGTTTTTATTATATCACAATGTCTACGCGGAAGTCAATCGGTTATTTTTCGTATCTTTAGGAAACCCGATAGGCGCGGTTTCAAACCGCGCCTACGGGAAGTTTGTTCTGCTAAATTTGACACGTCTTCCGACGCTATGGTAAAATAGGATACGGCGCGGGACAGGCCCTCGCCCTACGGAATTCAAGCGTCA
>PYJE01000060.1 GCA_003635305.1 Candidatus Poribacteria bacterium
ATACACGGAGGCAAATCGAGACTGGGAGGGCTCTCCTACTGGGGAAGAGGGAAGGCGAGACTCTCCTACTGGGGAGGAGGTAAGTTGAGACTGGAAGGGCTCTCCTACTGGGGAACCTGTAGGCGCGCTTTGTAAGCGCGCACCTCCAGCTCCCCGCGTCCGTTCTCGCCGCGCAAAAAATTGGCGCGGTTGGAAACGGAGTCTGAACGCCGCATCAATGGCGGTTGTCGGTTTATCGCCGACGTTCTGGTAGATTTTGATATGCGTGCCTTCCTCCAGGTCTTCCACATAGTGCAAGTCGTCTAATTTGACGAAGTATCCTTCTCCCGGCTGAAGTCTGCGTCCGGTGTGCGGGTGAATGTCGGTGTAAATCTCTCGGCGTTGCGTTGTCAGTTTTTTATCCAATTCATAAGTGATTTCTGCATCAATCGCGCGGCTCAGCGGCGTGAGTTGGAGCGCGATATCTGCCAGCTGGGTCGTCGTATCCGTGCCGAGTTCGGTATGCGCCTTTAACCTCCGCCGCGCAAGGTTCGTCGTCAAATTTACCCACTTCCCCTGTTGCGAAAAGATACCCATCTTCCATGTCCGCGCTGTCGTGTCCTGCTGCCAATCCGAGATGCCTAACGCCTCGCCATCTACAGCAAGTAAAGGCTCTTTGGCGAAGGCACTCTCAAGTTCATAACTATTATGGAGGGATGCCCACTTGAAACCGACGAGGTTGACGCGCGCAGTTGAACGATTCCGCATTCGGTTGCGGATGGCGTTCTGTGCATCGTTGGATTCCAAACGGCCGAGTGTGCCGCTCACTTCAAACGGGCCGAGAGGGTAAGTCAGATTGCCTTCCTGTCGCGATTTACGGAAAACTTCTTCGACATCCGCGCTTTGCATCGTCACATTGCTTCGATAATCGTCCCATCGGAGATTCGGCAGAAACTTGAGCAGACCGGTTTTGGCGGTTTCGTTTTTCCGTTCATCCACACTATCGTAGGGCGATGGACTATTTCCAGTTACGCTTCTCCCTTCTTGTAGCGCGCGCATTTGCCCGTTTTCAGTTCTGCCAAACGTTCTGTCCAAACGCGCTCCTAAACGCGAGGCGCGTTGATTGAAGTTAATACCCCAATTGAAATTATTCCGGCGCGTTATTCCCTCCGAGTTTCCGCTAGTGGGAGAACTCCCCAGGGCTTGATACCTATCACGTTCTTCACTTCTACCGAGCCCTGCATCCATCTCCAGCCAATTGGTAGGCATCCCTCGCAGAGCGAAGTTGAGAGTCGTCTCATCTTGTGCTTGTGATGGGCTTGCCGATGAGAAGAGGAACGCGTCATCAAACCCTTCCGTGGCATACTGCGTCTCATAGCGGGCGCGGGAACGGTTGCTACTCGATGCACCCACCGGCACGAAGCCTGCATCCATCGCACGGATATCCAAGTTCGCCGTTAACTTTTCCCAACCCGCATAGCCGTTGAGTTTCCACGCCTGACTTACCTCCTTCCGGTCCGCCGTAGAATAGGTATTCTTGTCCAGCGCGCTGTAGGCGAATTGCCCTTCCATCCACATCTTCTCGGTGAGGTTTAGACGACTTTCTAAACCCCACACGGTATGTTTTTGCGGCGCGGTGAGGAGACTCCCATCTCCACCCGGGTCAAGGATATTATGGCGCAGCGCGTCCACATCTTCGTCACTCAGAATGATTAAAGCCTGCTCCGGTTGATTCAAATCTGTCTCCACAGCGTAAGAGGCACCGAAAGAGAACCGATTACCGGGCAGCGTGAAGATAGAATTGATGCCGTAAAGATTCTGCTGATAAGCCCGGTCTTCCGGGATATATTCAAAGTCCACGCGGATGATGTCGTTGCGGGTAATAAGGTGTTTGCTGTTGAATTCAATAATTGCATCGCCGTATTCGCGGATGACGTAATCGTTATTTTCACCGCGCCGCATCCTTTCGCCGTTTAGCCAGACGATTTCACTGCCAGCCTTGACGATAACATACTGTCCATCAACGGAAAGCCGATATTCGCTGCGTCCTTCTTCGCCAGGGATGACTAGGCTTGTCGACTGTCCTTTGGGTAGCGCGCTCGGAATAAGATGAAAACGTCCCCATGAAAATTCACCGTCAACTTGGACACCCTCTAACGCGCGTGGAAAGAAAATGAACTCCGAGGAACCGAGTGAGCCCTCAAAATCGCCCAAAGTGCCGCTCACATTCGGATGCGTGATGCGCACTAACTTTTCATCGATGTCTTGGATGTTTTCTGTCGTTCCCTCTGGCTGGATGGGCAAATCTTGGTTGGACAGCATCAGCAGGACGCTGATGTTCTCGGAAACCTTACCTTCCGCGTTGAATCGGAGTTCCTGCGTCTGTGAACCTGCGCGGCCACTCCCCATTGAAATGCCGAATGTCTGACTGCCGGAAACTTCCAATTGCGAAGTAGGAACAGATTGCGTCCCGAGCCCTTGTCCTACAACTCCCGGCGATGTTTCTGGTGTCATCGACTTATCATCGCGCAATGCATCGTCCGAACCAAAAAGATTGCGTTGATACACCCGTTCAATAGCAAAAGGCAAGGCACGGTAGGTTATCGTCACGTTTTTTGTGATGCTCGGGAGGCTTTCTTGTGTATCAATTCCCTCTGTTGAGAGAAATTGCAACATCTTGCTTTTTTCTAGCGTAATTTTCCCGGCATAAAAATCGACCTGGTAATCTACATCCCTCACCAGCACTATACCGTTGGATGTCGTTATTTTCTCGCTATTGGGAAGAATAGGTGGATATGTGACAGTGAATTCAGGCGTATCTACCTTGATTTGAAAGGATTCGGTCTTCTCCAGAACGGAGAATTTCGGCAAATTGAGGGAAACGTCTGTAGGGCTTTCAACCGTGTCTCCCCAAGCCTGTGGTAGGAGGAGCACCACGCACAAACAGATTTTTGTCGTTCGCAAGGCGTTCAATAACGGTTTCTGGTGCAAGAACGTCTCCTTTTGTCCGTTTGGCAGCAAGTGCAAGAATTCTATCCACTATTGACGTTGTCAATATCTCGGCTTTCGATGCGACATGACGGCCGTTAAGGCTGCAATGTGTATAGCACCTGAAACACCTTGATGTCGTGTGCTTCAGCATCGCTGACGAAGACGCGCCCCGTTTTTGAAATGGCAATACCGGCAGGTTCTAGCAGTGCAGCGATACGAAATTCGGTAACGCTCGTGCTATCAGATGTGAAAACTTGGATGCGCCGGTTGCCGCTGTCAGTGACGTAGAGGTAATTCCATTCATCAAGCGCGAGGCGTTTCGGTTCGCGGAACTGCCCGCGCGCGCTGCCCTCGCCGCCCCAATGATGGATAGGGTTGCCGCTGAAATCGTATTTTTTGATGAGATGGTTGCCGGTATCAACGATGTAGACATTGCCGCGCGCGTCAACACCCAGGTCTGTCGCGTTCCAGAGGTGCTCTGTCCCGCTGCCGAAACTCCCTCTCTCAAGGATAGGCACGCCTTCAATGTTAAATTGCAGCCAACGATGGTTGCCGGTGTCAACCACATAAACATCGCCGTGCCTGCCGATACCGATGCCTTCGGGCCGGTCCAACGCAACAGTGGTTTCGGAGAACGAAGTCTCGCTTATTTGCAGCGGATAAAAAATTTCATCGACGAGATTACAGTATTGCACCCGATTATTGCCGGTATCGGCGACGTAGAGGCGGTAACTTCGCTGGAAACTGATGGCGATATCCGTCGGCGTATCAAATTCGCCCGCGCGCCACCCGCGACTCCCGAATTCGGTGATGAAGTTTCCAGATGCATCAATAACCTGTACCCGATTGTTACCGGCATCGGCGACATAGAGTCTCCCCTGCTCAGAGAATGCAAGGCCTTGAGGTGTCAGGAATTCAGCAGGGCCTTGCCCGGGTCTGCCAAGTGTTTCAACGTAGTGAATGCCGATAATACGCGGGGATTCCCGTTCGCGATTAGCGGGGAGAATCTCAACAGTTGTCACCTGTTCCTGCTGTGGCAGCGTGCAACCGAAACAGCAACTCAGCAGGAGGCAGGCGAGCGCGCGTTTGCAAAGCGTATTTCGTAGACGCGCGTCTGTCCGAATCTTTGGCTGAGGGTTTGCGTAATAAATCGTTCGCACTACAACGTCACCATTGTCTGTGAGGTAGGTTCGCCTATATCAGTTTCTTTCGGCGTGTTCCCATGGGGTGTTAGTTCCGCTGCACCTTGAACTTGAAGACGAACGTCGTCTGCTGTTCATTAAATTCGCTGGTGACTCTAGGGACGATAATCCGCAGGTTGCTATAGTTAATGCTCCGCTTTGGGAAATAGAGGAAAAAGCGGGTATATTGTCTCGGCATGACGGTAGTTTTTTCAACATCTTCTCTGGGCAAAACGGCCGGGTCGCCTTGTATGCGGATAGCTTTGTCCCAGCGGAAAACTTCAGCGGCGAATTCGGGCGGCAGTTTCGGCCTGAAATTTTTCTTCAGATAAAAGGATTCCTGCGATTTATCTATCGGCTTCGTGACCTTCCCGGTTCCATCAAGCATTTGGCAATCCTTCTTTTTAAAGGAAATCCAGTGGTTTGTGCCGTTATAGATAAAGATACCGAACGCGTCTACTGCCTTGACATCGTTGAGTGGGACTGCCATCGCCTTCACGCCGTTTCTGACGTAGCCGACGGTGCCTGTTTGCGGCATGATGGTGGCATCCGGGTCAAAGACTGGAACGATGACTTCCGGTTGGAAGGTATCCTTGATGAAATCGGGCACCTTCGCGCAACCGAAGAGCGCGCATGCCAAAAATAGCAGTATGAAGATGTGCGTAACTATTTTCATTTTTCTATCGTGGACCTCCTTTCGGGCGCGGATACGCCGCTGTGCAGCGACGTATCCGGTTACTACCGTTGCACGCCTACAAGTTGACACAGCGTGTGGAGTTACCTAAACGCCGTGACTTCCTTGGTCTAATACCTTCCGGAAATCTTCGGGGGAGTCGGCGAGGATTGCAGCACTTAACAACTGCTCGAGGCGTTGCAAGTCGTCAATCGCCTCCAGCCTCGGTTTGAAGAGGCTTGCAGATTGCAAGCGGAGTTCCAGCACCTCAAGGATGTCTTCCATGGCGCGAATCCTTTCGCCTTGTTGGATTCCTTCTTGCCGTTCTTTGGCAGACCAGTATTGAACCAGTTCAGATTCGTACATCGTTTCCTCCATTAACACCTTCCAAAGTAGGTGATGGTCATACGTTAAATTGCCTAACACCGCTCGGGAGCGGATACGCCGCTGTGCAGCGACGTGTGGAGTTGCCTAAATGCCTTGACTTCCTTGGTCTAAGACCTTTTGGAAATCTTCGGGTGAGTCGGCGAGGATTGCGGCGCGAAGCAGCTGCTTAAGAAGTTGTAAGTCGTCAATCGCCTCCAACCTCGGTTTAAAGAGACTTGCAGCATCCAACTGCAAGCGGAGTTCTAGCACCTCAAGGATGTCTTCCAGGGCGCGAATCCTTTCGCCTTGTTGGATTCCTTCTTGCCGTTCTTTGGCAGACCAGTATTGAACCAGTTCAGATTCGTGCATCGTTTCCTCCATTAACACCTTCCAAAGGAGG
>PYJE01000061.1 GCA_003635305.1 Candidatus Poribacteria bacterium
GCGCGCGCATGCTCAACGATGGTTGACGTGGAACGGTAATTGCGCGTGATTTCGTATTTTTTGACATTGCGTCGGTTCGCGAACGTTTGCATAATCGCCGAATCACCGCCGCGAAACCCATAAATCGCCTGATCATCGTCGCCGACTGCAAACAGATTATCAGATAATAGCGAAATGAGCCGGAAATCGGTGGGCGCGATATCTTGAAACTCATCCACCAATACATACCGGTATTTATCCACGTAAGTCGCGCGTAAGTCAGGGCAAGTTTCAAGGAGGTTCGCGGCGTAGATGAGCATGTCCTCAAAGTCAATGCCGTTCGCCTCCATCTTAACCTTTTCGTATTTTTCGGCGAAGACGCGTGCAACCCGGTCAGTGAGAGAACTCGGGTCGAACAGCCCGGCTTTAACTTGCCGTTTGGCGCGCATTACCACATCTTTTATCGTGTCAAACCGGGTGCGAAGATCTTCAAAATCGGGCTCTCTATCAAGATGTGCTGTGTAAGCGATGCCGAAATGTTGGCAGAACATCTCCAACATGAGTTGGTTGCTATACCGTTCGCGCAACGGATCTGCGCGATTGAACACGCCTGCGCGGTTCTTATAGAACGAAATCCAGTGTGCCTCTCGGCGATTTGCATAGCGGCCGGCAACCCATTCCAGCACCTCAAAATTGAAGGCATCCGTCCCATCGGCACGGATGGCCTGCCGAAGTCTATCGTTTGAGGAGCGGCTGAAGTGTTCACCTTTTCGGCGTTCTGGATTCATCGTTTGCCCGATGTAACACTTCCCGTTCGTCTTGCTCTCAAGTTTATAGATAGCGACGTTGGCACTGGCGGTTTCGCGTGCAAGTTGTTGTCGCTCTTCCCGAATGACCTGCTCAATTTGCGAAGCCCAAATCGCCGGGCGGTTTTCAAATCCGGCGCGTTTGTAGTGCGCCATCACAATATCCTTGCCGAACGCGTGCAGCGTGCGGATGGTGACAGGAGCGGCACTTCTCGCAGCGACGCGGGTTTCCATCTCCTCGACTGCCTTCTTATTAAAGGCGATGGCGAGAATGTTTGATGACGGCACATGATACGCGTGGATGAGGTTCAGGATGCGTTCAGTGATGACCGTGGTTTTGCCACTCCCGGGCCCCGCGACGACGATGGCGGGGCCTGCGAGATGGTTCACGGCTTTGCGTTGGTTTTTGTCAAGGTTCATTTCGCGGTTTAAAATGATTTCCTCGCGTCTTTGTTGGGCATGGCGAGGGACAGGCCCTCGCTCTACGAAGCTTTTGCGTAATTGACAGCGTTTTTGAAAATCGCCACGCCATCGCCTTCCTCTGGGAGATTTTCGCGCGTCCAGCGAGGATGGTTCCATTTGGTGAGGAACCGTTCGGGATGCGGCATCATGCCGAAAATACGTCCTGTCGTATCGCAGATACCGGCGATATTTGCATCGGAACCGTTAGGGTTGCAAGGATATTCGGCGGACGCATACCGGAAGACAAC
The DNA here is from genome assembly GCA_003635305.1 of Candidatus Poribacteria bacterium. Classification (GTDB taxonomy): domain Bacteria; phylum Poribacteria; class WGA-4E; order WGA-4E; family WGA-3G; genus AGPOR5. The sequence continues at coordinate 1,496 of PYJE01000061.1, forward strand.
CTGCCGATTCGCTTCTATTTGCTCTAGCACTTCCGGCGGCGCGGTGAACCTTCCTTCGGCATGCGCGACAGGGAGATAGACGCGCGGTTTGATGCCTTTGGTAAAGACGCACGGACTCTGCTGCGTTTCCAGCGTTACCCAACGGCACTCGAATTTGGCGGAGGTGTTCATCGCTAAGGTGGCTTGTTGTGTTATGCCGGTGGGATATGGAAATCCACCCTTACCATTCGGTGCGGTATCGCGGTTGGAAACCGCGCCTACCGCGGTGGCTTTCGGGAGCAGACCGGCTTTGACTAGCACCTGAAACCCGTTGCATATCCCGATGATGAGTTTGCCATCGGCGATGAATTGCGTGAGGGCACCCGTGAGTTTGTGCTTCATCTCTGTCGCCAGAAGAATACCGGCGGAAATATCATCGCCGTAGGAGAAGCCGCCCGGAATTGCCAAGATTTGATAATCCGCCAAAAGAATTCGCGACCGGGAGGACTCGCCTACTGCGCCAATAAGGTGTTGGATATGGATTAAGGCGGTCTCGGCACCGGCGAGTTGGAAGGCGGCATCGGTTTCGGCATCGCAGTTCGTCCCCGCCGTGCGTAAGATAAGGACTTTTGGTTTTTTCATTTGGTATTCCTTGTCTACCTAACGCAGCGTCCCCTGCCACGCGGATTTGAGGACACTGATTGAGGTTTCAATAATTCGAGCACCTTCCGTGCCAGTGACAATAAATTCCTCGCCTTCTGTGACGGTGCCGATGCATCCGAGAGGCACGTCTGCCATGCGGGTTTCAAAAGCCTCTCGGTGTTGCGGTTCGATTTCAACGAGAAAGCGGCTCTGTGATTCTGAAAAGAGGCGGACATCGTTGTTGAGCCCCGAGGTCTCCCCTATTGGGATGTGGGCAAGGTTGAGGTGCATGCCGTATCCACCTGCGAATGCCATCTCCGCCGCCGCAACGCCGATACCGCCTTCGGAACAGTCATGGCAGGAACGCACCAATCCTTCACTAATGGCAGTGCTGAGCGTCTCCATCGTTAACTTACCTTTGTTTGGCCGGACAACAGGCGCGTTGGGGGGATGTAGAAATTCGTCCTTACAATCAAGTTTATAGAGCTCGCTATAGTGTGAACCGCCGAACTCCGTGTAAGTCTTGCCGACGACGTAAACCGCGTTGCCGGGAGATTTCACATCCATCGTGATGGCGCGGTTGACATCCTCAATAACGCAGATAGCGGAAATCAGCAAAGTCGCGGGGATGGCGCGTTGCTCCCCGGTTGTCGTGTCGCGGTATTCGTTATAGAGACTGTCCTTGCCGGAAATGAAAGGCGTGCCGTAAGCAGTAGCGATGTCGTAACACGCTTTCGCCGCGCGGACTAATTCGCCGAGCCGGTCGGGTTTATCCGGATTGCCCCAACAAAAATTGTCTAATAACGCTGTCTTCTCAAGCGTTCCGCCGACGGCGATGACATTCCGTAGTGCCTCGTCGATTGCGGCGGCGGCACTGTGATAGGAATCGATCTCGCTATATTTCGGGTTGATGCCGTTCGCGACGATAACCCCTTTTCGGTTTCCCAATACCGGGGTAGCGATGCAGGCATCGCCCGGTCCGTCATTTTCCACGCCGACAAGCGGTTTAAGGACGAGGCAGCCCTGCACCTCGTGGTCATACTGCCGGATGACGCTTTCCTTGCTAGCGATGTTCGGGCTGGCGAGGAGACGGCAGAGGATGTCGGTGGTGTTTTCTAGGGCGCGGTTTGAAACCGCGCCTACCGGATACGCGGGGGAAGCACCTACGGAGGAAGCGGGAGATTTGGGATGCCACACTGCCTTTTTGATAGGCTGTGGAATGCCGTTGTGCAGGAATTCCATGTCCAAATCCCCGACAAGCGTGCCTTTATAGAATATCTGGAGTTTGCGCGTATCCGTGAACGTGCCGAGGACTGTCGCCTCAACCACCTCTGCCTCGCAGATTTGCGTCAGTTCTTCAAGGTTTTCCGGTGGCACCGCGACTACCATCCGTTCTTGCGCTTCGGAGAGCCAGATTTCCCACGGCGCGAGTCCATCGTATTTGAGGGATACCCGTTCTAAATGCACCTCTGCACCGGTATCTTGCCCCATCTCACCGACAGCAGACGAGAATCCGCCTGCGCCGCAATCGGTGATGGAACGGTAGAGCTGCCGGTCGCGCGCTTGTAGCAACGCGTCAACGATTTTCTTCTCCATGATGGGGTTGCCGATCTGGACGACGCTGCCAAGGCTTTCAGAGGTATCGTCCAACTCAGCGGAGGAGAACGTCGCGCCGTGGATGCCATCGCGCCCGGTTTGCCCACCGATGGCGACGATGAGGTCTCCCGGTTCAACTGATTTCTCGCATCTATCCCTTGGAATTAAGCCGACGTTCCCACAGAAAACAAGCGGGTTCGCCGTGTAGCCTTCGTCAAATAAGATGGCACCGTTCGCCGTGGGAATGCCCATCCGGTTGCCATAATCGCGCACGCCGGCGACGACACCTTTAAAGACGCGCTTCGGATGGAGCGTGCCTTTCGGCAATGCGTCGTAAGGCGTATCTGGCATCCCGAAGCAGAAGACATCGGTGTTCAGAATCGGCTTCGCGCCGAGCCCAGTGCCAAGAGAATCGCGAATCACACCGCCGATGCCGGTGCCCGCGCCGCCATACGGCTCAATCGCGGAGGGATGGTTATGCGTCTCTACTTTAAACACGAGGTTATAGGTATCATCAAATTCGATGATGCCCGCATTGTCTGAAAAGACAGAGACGCACCACGGCTTGTTTATTTCTTGCGTCGCGCGCTGGATGTAGGTTGGAAACAACCCATCAATCCGTTCCGATTCTTTACCGGGTTCAGCATAATGAATGATGCTTTTAAAGGTTTTGTGAACGCAATGTTCAGACCAGGTTTGCGCGAGCGTCTCTATCTCCACATCGGTTGGGTTGCGTTCCAACGCACGAAAATGGGACTGGATTGCCCGCATTTCGGTGAGGTTCAGTGACAGCGTGCCTTCTCGGCTGATGCGCATCAGTTCGGCATCGTCTGCAGTGAGGATGTCAATTTCTTGCACGTTGTTGGACATCGGCTTCTCCGCTTTTTGTGTCAAGGTTATCTCATAAAAGTATAGCATCTTCGGCGCGAGGATGCAACCAGAATACCGCCGTTTAACCGCACGGCGGTTCTTCAATAATCGTCATTACCCGGGTCGTTCTGCTTTTGCAGCCGCTCCAGATACCAATTCCCCCAGATGCACAACCCATAAAAGAACGAGGGCGAATAAGAGGAGAAATACCTCGAACCAACCCAACTTCCCTGCTACGGCGGCAAGAACCAAATTGATACCGAGAATCAGTTTGAAATAGCGCGCAAAGAACTGATACAGGCGACCGCATTTGATTTCTCGCCCCGACCGAGGTAGAAGTTGACTCCGAGGTAAAGGATGCAGAAGAGAACGACATTGGCATAGCCGATGCAAATGTAGGAAAGGATTTTAGAAAACATTGTGCTCCTTTAGGCGCGCTTTTTAAACGCGCCCTTTACCTAAGTTTTGCTCCAACGTCTTCGGCGGCAGCCCGAAGTCGGCTAAGCCCTCCCGGATCATCGTCACGTAGCCCGGCGCGGGTTCCATCTCAGGGTAGCCTGACTCATTCATCTGATAAACCATCATCCCATCGATTACCAGTTTGTCGTAAAGACGGGGATAGCCTTCGACGCGGTCTAACGCATCTTCGGCGGCGGCATCGATTTCCCAGCAGCCACCCCAGACGCAGTCTTCCGGCGCAGATTCAACGATGTCGGCATACAGCCGAAAGACGAGGCGATACCCTTGAATCTTTCGGGGGCCGATAGGCACCGCTGTCGGACAAGCGGCTGTCATGTGAGCATGGTTGAGATTCATGCCGTATGCGAAATAAAGTTTTGTATTCATGAAAGTTACGCCTTAAACGATGCGGTTACTCGCGGGATACTCTCCTCGCACGCGAACCGCTCGATGCTTGAAGCACCGACGAACCCCACCGTATCTGTCTTCTCATTGATAAACGCCGCTTCCGGTGCCTTTGAGATAGGGCCGCCGTGCGACATACACAAGACATCGGGATTCTGCGCTTTCGCGGCATCACAGATTTCTTGGACGCGTACCGCCGCGTCCTCCAGCGTGAATGCCGTCTCCGCGCCGATGGTGCCGCCCACCGTCGTGCCCATGTGCGCGATGACGACATCCGCGCCAGCCGCCGCCATGTTCTCCGCCTCCATCGGGTTAAAGACGTAGACAATGGTGAACAGTTCCATCTCGTGCGCCGCGCAGATCATCTCCACTTCTTTGTAGAAGCCCATGCCGGTTTCTTCAAGCGTCTGCCGGAACGTGCCATCAATCACGCCGACAGTCGGAAAGTTGTTAACTCCATCAAAACCGACATCGCGCACCTGCTTAAGAAAATTGCTCATCCGGCGCGTCGGGTCTGTGCCGTTGACACCGGCGATAACCGGTGTCTCTTTGACGACAGGCAGCACCTCGCGCTCCCCCATTTCCATGACGATGGCGTTCGCATCGCCGTAGGCCAGAAGCCCGGCACACGAACCGAATCCGGACATCCGATACCGGCCGGAATTGTAAATCACGATGAGGTCTGCCCCGCCCTGTTCAGCAAATTTGGCGGTAATCCCTGTCCCCGCGCCGACAGCGAGGAGCGATTTCCCCTTTCCTAACTCCCGCCGAAGACGAGATAAAACCTGGGGTCTGGTATAATCTGGCATAATGTCTCTCCATAATCTCCATCGGTAGGCGCGCTTTCAAAGCGCGCTCAAGCGACATGCGCGGTTGCAAACAGCGCCTACCAGTTTGTTCTGCTGTTCATCGCGCGCTTTCAGAGCACGCTCAAACGACATGCGCGGTTGCAAACCGCGCCTACCGCGCTCGTTCTGCTATTCGTCGCGGGATTTGGCTTGCAACTTTGCAGCCTCGCCCGGGTTGCCGATGTGCAGCGTATTATACGCCTGCTCAGAACTCTTAAACGGGCCGACACCCTTATGGCCGTGCCAATCACCTTGCGTCATAATCGGATTCGTCAAACCTGTTTCCCGTTCGCGCTGAAGAATCCAGTTTTTCATTCGCGTCTCTAGCACGTTGACGATGTCGGGATGCGCCTCAACGAGGTTGTTGTTCTCATCCGGGTCTTGGATTAAGTTATAGAGCTCCACGGGCGGTTTGAAGTGGAAATCCGGCTCCAGCGCGACGATGAGCTTCCATTCGGGAGTGCGCCAGCCGTGTTTCCGCATCCACGTGCATTCCGTGATGTAAAACTCGCTCTCAAACGAGGCGACTTCTCCATTTACCATTGACATGAGGCTCTCGCCATCAAACGCTATGTTGGTTTCAACCTCTGCCAATTCAAGGAGCGTCGGCACCAGATCTTTGTGTTGGTTATAGCCGGAGAACCGCTTCCCGGCAGGCACGCGCCCCGGATAGCGGATAATGAGCGGGACGTGTAGCGTGACATCGTAGAGCCCGTGATGGTCAAACCAACACTCGTGGTCATAGAGGGTTTCACCGTGGTCCCCGTTGATAACAACGATAGTCTCGTCCGTGATACCGTGCGTCTCCAGCGCGTTGAAAAGCGTCTGAATGCAGGCATCCATATAAGCAATCGCACCGTCATACTGCGCGATGACGTAGTCCTTATCCGTAATCCCTACCGGCATCCACGAAGCGAAGTAATCGCAGAACGGCTTGAAGGACATCACCGGTTCCATTGACTTATTGCTCGGAGCGCACTCGTCACCGTGGTAGAACATCCGTTCGTAAGGCGCGGGCGGCAAATAGGGAGAGTGCGGATCCATGTGTCGCAGGAACAGGAAAAACGGTTTACTATTTTCGGGACCCGAGGTTTCCCCTACACGGCTTTCGGCAACCAGCCGATTCAGTTCTGGCACAGCGACGTTGTTGAGGTTCTGCGCTTTCGGACTGCGTCCGGATTCGTCGCCGCCCCAGCCTGCGTAGTTGAGGTAAGTATCAAACCCGCGCGAACTCGGCCCGCTGAAGCCGATGCAACTAGTATTGTAACCTGCCTCCTTCAGCATCTCCGCCAACGTTTTCACCTCTTCGCGGAGAGGCCCTTGGTGCCGCAACGCGACAACCTGCGTGCTAAAAGTATCCATTCCTGTCAGCATCGAGGCATAAGCACTTGTCGTCGGAATGTGGGGACTGTAGGTTCGCTCAAAAAGCGCGCCGTCTTGCGTGAATCTATCGATGTGCGGGGTCGTCAGGCGGTGATACCCGTAGCAGCTCATGTGCGTGGCGAGCAGCGAGTCAACGCCCATCAAAACGATATTCGGATGTTTTGTTCCCATAGTCTGTGAATTCTCCCATCTTCGTAGTTCGCGAGACCGGGGAGCTCTCGCGCAACAGATGCTTCGGTAGGAAGGCTTGCGCCTACCATTCGTTGTGCCAGACAAGCGGATTCTGCGTCTCATTGTCAAGCACATCCCCGATTTTGAGCGAGTTAAAATAGTCCTCGGGGAGGATATTTCGCTTACCGTTGAAGGTGCATCCATCGGGCATGAAGCCGCAGGTCATCGCTCGGCGGTGCGAGAGCGTCATGTTCGCGCCTGCGCCGTGTGCTGTTAACCCGTTATGCCAAACGACGGATCCGGCCGGGCACGGTGCCGCCTGCGGTTCGATCTGCTTCCATTCCGGGTAGACTGTAAACAGTTCGCCGATATTGACACCGATGCCGACGTTATCAAACCGCGCCGTTTTGTGCGTGCGGGGGAGATACCACATACAGCCGTTCGCTAGTGTTGCATCGTCTAACGCCATCCAAAACGAGAGCGTGTCCCGCGAGTCGAAGGACCAGTAGGGCACATCGAGGTGCCATGCGGTGGGGTTGCCGTGCGGCGGTTTAATCAACGCCTGATCGTGCCATATCCGCATCCCCTCAACACCCGCGAGCTGCGTTGCCATGCGGCCAAGCCTTGAGTCATAGACAAGGTTACGCATCCCGGTGTGCGTATCTGCAAGACGAAGGCATTGCGTAAAGACGCGCGCGTAAAACTGCTTGGCATCCATTTGGTTCGTCATAAACTCAACAGAATTGCCGAGTCGTTCGGTGACAGCTTCATCGGTGCATTGCCGCCATTCGGCGAGTTCGTCTGCATCGAGAAAGTTTTCGATGACGAGAAACCCGTTTTCCCGATAAGACGCGATTTGTTCGGAGGTGAGTTCGTGTTGCATCTGCATTCTCTCCGTGAAGTTAAAGTTTATCAAATTATTGTATCATATTGGTGGTAAATATGCAACGGAAAAGTGCTGCAACCCGAAGAATTCAGTTTTCGATTGAACTGTGACACTTGTAGGGGGGATATCTCTAGCCGCCCGGTTGCCGCGTCGCCAAAAAACCTTGACAAAATACCCCGGAATAAGGTATCCTATTTATATGAACTCCGCACGCAACGCGGAGGCAGAGGTTTCATCACTAAACGATTTTTAAAGGAGACTAGATGGCATCTTTTGACAGCGCATCGAAAAGACTGGTGCAAAAGCATCCGCGAGATTTTGTGGCGTTCGCCTTTAAACTGCGGAACATTGCCTCTGATGAGTTCAGCGACGTAGAGCTCATCACGCCGGAACTTCCAACGGTGGAAATGCACCAAGCGGATGTCCTTATTAAGGTAAACCTCCGCGGCAAATACGTCTTAGTGCATTTCGAGATTCAGACTACTGATAGTTTCGATCCGCCCATGGCACTACGCATGGCCGGCTATATCATCCGGCTGGTAGAAACCTATCGGATGGACGTTTACTCCCATGTGATTTATCTGCGGCCCGATGCGGGCCGAAACGACCCGGGGCTGTTTGTGCAGGACATCGTTGGACAACGGATTTTGGTGGAATACCAAGTTATCCGTCTGGCGGACTTGGATGGCCAGGCGGTTCTCGATGCCAAGCATCCGGGATTACTTCCGTTCACGCCGTTGATGCAGCCGCCGATGGATGTGAATGAATCGGAATGGCTGCAGCGATGCATTGCAACCGTTGACAGTCTTGATGTGTCGAACAAACTGGACACCCTCGGTGTCTTAGCCGTGTTAGGCAACGCGCTTTATGATAACGAGGAGATTTTGGAGACGATAAGGAGGATAACGATGAACGCAGCACCCATCGTCCAATACGTGGGCGCACAAGCCGCAAACGAACGCGCGCGGGAATACATCCTGAAGGTGTTGGAAGTCCGCCTGCCGCCGGCAGCAACGCGCGCCTTTAAGCCCACATTGGACACGATTGAGAACGCGCAACAACTTGAAGCGTTATTGTGCGCCGCGGCACTAGCAGACTCCATTGAAGAGTTCCGCCAGGTCCTCGAAGCAAACGGCAACTAACCCCGAATCGTCGCGGTGGAAACCCGCGCGTTCAATACGTGGACGCGCAGGTTTCCCTCCCAGGGGAATACACTCGGAATGGCTGCGGCGATGCATTGCAACCGGCGACAGTTATGATAACGAGGCGATTTTGGAGACGATAAGGAGGATAACGATGAACGCAGCACCCATCGTCCAATACGTGGGCGCACAAGCCGCAAACGAACGCTCAAGGGAACACATCTTGAAGGTGCTAGCGGCCCGCTTGCAGCCAGAAGCAGCGAGCACTTTCAAGCCTGTGTTGGACACGATTGAAAACGCGCAACGGCTTGAGGCGTTGTTTGATGCCGCAATAGAGATTGACTCTGTCGAAGAATTCCGCCAGGTCCTCAAAGAAAACGGCAACTAATCCCGAACCGCCCAACGCCCCCGCGGTTGGAAACAGATCGGAGAAACTCGCATGCTACACGAAGACACTATCACTAGTAAACTGGTGGACATCCTTGAAGAGATGCACAGCGCGTGGAATCTTGAACCCCAAAATACACAGACGTTCCTGCGCGAAAGTCAACGCCCAGATATCACCGTCAAAGAAAACGGCAGAAACCCTGTCGTGATTGAGGTGAAGATTGACGAACCGAACGCTGATAACCTCAGCGGTGAACCACAAGCACGAGAACATTTGGGGAGACAACTCTCCTCTTATGAAAAAGTGACAACCGCGATGGCGTTGCGCGTGCCGCATCAGTTCCGGCT
>PYJE01000062.1 GCA_003635305.1 Candidatus Poribacteria bacterium
TCGTTTCTCTTTCATGAGGGTTCTCCTTTCAACACAAGGTTGATTGGAACGTTGTCAAGAATCGCCGCTTGTTAACTATATACCGTTAGGGTGGAAATCTTTAGCTTTTTCTTTTTAAGAAAACTGCTTCAGATTGCCTGTTATTTATATTATATACCTTTGGCGCGAAAATCTTTAGCTATTTTTTTCAGAAAATCCTCTTTTTTTCAGATTTCTGCCCGATTTTCCAAAAATTTTGATTTTTTTTCTTGACAAACGCGGAAAATGTGGGTATAATTAAGGGCATAAACGTCATTATCTACAATTTTTCGCATTTTTTTTCTTGACAAACGCGAAAAATGTGGGTATAATTAAGAGAATGAGATTCGTTATCGCGAGATTCCGCGCGAATGCGGCGCGCCGCTTGCAGAAAACTTGACAAACGCGGAAATCGTGAACATCATTAAGATAATGAGATTCATTATCATTAGACGACTGGCTGCTAGGAGCATTCTCCATACCAGCCTAATGAATAGGGATTTATTTTGATAATGAGTCTCAATATCAAAAAGAGTAGATTATGAAAAAACAGTTGGCTTTCCTCACCGTTTGGGGAATTTTCATTTGGATAGGCGCGGCTGCAGCGGCGGCATCAAATCCGTTTTCGGTTTCCGGCTACGGTGTCATTCACTATTCTCACTTTGATTGGGAACTTGACCCGGGCCGGCGCGCCGCTATAGACGTGGAACGCCTCGTCATCGCACCGAAATATCGCATCAACGATGCCATCCGTCTCGAAGCGGAACTGGAACTTGAGCACGGTGGCACCGGCAGCACGATGGAATTTGATAAATTCGAGGAATTCGGCGAATTTGAGACAGAAATAGAGAAAGGCGGCGAAGTCATCGTCGAGAAACTGGCCGCCGTGTTCTCTCTCATGCCCGCGCTCAACTTCCGCGTCGGACATATTATCGTCCCGGTAGGGCTTGTCGCAAAACGGCATCGGCCCCAACACTACTTTACTACGACGCGCCCGGAGGCAGAGACGCATCTCATTCCGACTATCTGGCACGAGACCGGGGTTGAACTCTTCGGCACACTCGGGGCATTCAACTATCAGGTGCAAATTGTCAACGGATTGGATTCCACTGGATTTAGTTCCCGACACTGGATTGTGCCGGGGCATCAATTGCGGTTTGAAACCGTCAACGCCGAGGCACCGGCGTTTGTGGGACGACTCGATTATGCGTTGCGCAAAGGTGCAACCGTCGGCATCTCCGGCTATTACGGCGACACTGCCGCCAATCGTCCGAAACCTGATGTGGACTTTACTGCCAACGTCGGGATTGTCAGCCTGCACGGGTTTTATGAGGTGAATGCCGTGAAGGTGCGTGCCCTAGTGCTATGGGGGACGCTTGAGAACGCCGCACGGCTATCGAAAGTCAACCGCGCGCTCTCTAATAACCTCAATGTCAAGCGGACACCTATCGGCAGCACCGCCTTAGGCGGGTATCTGGAGGCAGGTTACGATGTCTTGTCGCTTTTCCAAACTGCGCCTCGCGATACGAGCGTTGATGTGTTCGCACGTTACGATTACTACGATACAATGGCTAGCGTTGAAGGCGTTATCTTTGACAACCCGCGTTGGGAGCGCACGACGTGGACGTTCGGTGTGAACTACCACGCGCACCCGCAGCTTGTTTTCAAAGGGCACTATTCGCTTCGGCGACTCGCCACAACCGACAAAAATCGGGAGAATACCTTTTCACTCGGTTTTGGGTTTCACTATTAATTATCATTAACCGAAAGAACGGAGGCTCTGATGCCTGTCCATGACAGGCCAGAATAAACCTTATGAAATGCTATAAACTCTGGACATTGTTCTCTTGCTTGCTACTCGCATTCGCTTTTATGGCAGGATGTGGGAGTGACGATGATGACGACGCAACTGATACCGAAAGCAGTGCCAGCGCGGCGGCTTTTGATGCAAGCACGATGCTCAACGACTTCGCCAACACCGTCGTGTTAGCTACTTATACCGAACTAGACAGCAAAGCCGGTGAACTGCTGGCGGCCGTTAAAGCGTTGGAAGCGAACACGACGCAAGCCAACCTCGAAAAAGCGCAAACGGCATGGAAGGCGACGCGAACGCCCTGGGAACAGAGCGAAGCGTTCCTGTTTGGGCCCGTTGATACACAAGGGTTGGATCCGGCACTTGATAGTTGGCCCGTAGATCACGTCAATCTCCAATCCGTTCTGGACAGCAGCGATACGCTGACGGTGGACTTTGTCAGCGGGTTGGAAGACACACAGAAAGGGTTCCACACGATTGAGTTCCTGCTGTTCCGCGAGGGCAATCAGCGCAAGGCATCGGACATTACCGGGCGCGAATTGGCATACCTCGTCTCAACAACAGAAAATCTCAAGGCGAGCACTTCGCAACTGCGCCTCGCATGGGCACCGGACGGTGAGAATTTCAGCAATGCCGTTGCACAGGCAGGAACTGGCAGCGCGATTTACCCATCGCAGAGTGCCGCCGTGCAGGAGATGATTAATGGCATGATAACCATCGCTGATGAAGTCGCCAACGGTAAAATTTCTGACCCTTACAATGAGTCGGACACCACCCTCGTTGAATCACAATTTAGTTTCAATTCCATATCGGATTTCCAAGACAACCTCCGGGGTATCCAGAATGTCTATATGGGGAAGTTCGCGGCAGATGGACAGGGACTCAACGAGTTTGTGAATAGCAAAGATGCGGCGTTGGACGCGCGCTTCCAAACAGAGGTGCAGACGGCTATTGACACCATCGGCGCGATTCCAGCACCGTTCCGCGATTCAATTACTACCAACCGTGCCGCTGTCCAAGCGGCGATAGACGCTGTCAGCAAGGTGCAGCAGACGCTAGAACAAGATATTTTGCCGCTTGTTCAGGCGAGTGAGTTTAACTAATCCTTGAAACCGGCATGGCGCGGGCCTGTCCCTCGCCATGCCGTGGGCTATTTCGTTAACGTTTAAGAGAGAACTTACGCAGAACAATCCTGATAGGCGCGGTTTCAACCCGCGCCTACCAGCAGGAAAAGATTGAATCGCGTAAGTCTTGTAAAAACTATGAAACATCTGCAAACTGTTTATCGGATAGGACTATCCTTAACCTTCATTACCTTCATTGTGCCGTTCCTGCTGAGCGCGTGTGATACCGAATCACCTCTCGCCGTGGACTCAATGCCTGTCCTCTCTACCGGTGTGCTTTCCGGTGGGGAAACGACTGTCTTTGACGAGTCCAGCCATGCGTTTTCAGTGCCCGCGCCGAATTTGAGTGAGGCCGCTCTCGCGAAACATCTGGAAGGCGATGTCGAGTTTGAGGCAGTCTTTGTCACCGCCCCCGCGGTGGTGAATCCGGGGTTAGGGCCTATCTATAACAACGTCTCTTGCATCAACTGCCATGCGCGCGATGGGCGCGGGAGAGCACCGCGTGACGACGAGGAATTGGTATCGCTGCTCTTTCGGCTGAGTCTGCCGCGGCCTGATGCCGAATTAGAAGGGAAGCCGCCGGTGCCGGTGCCGGGGTTCGGCACACAACTGAATAACCGTGCTATCGTCGGCACGCCGCCGGAAGGCACCGTCCAGATAGACTGGACGGAGGAACCGTTGACGCTGGAAGATGGCACGCGTGTGCATTTAAGTTACCCGAACTACACGCTCACAGAAACCTACCGGCCATTGCCCGATGAGGTTGAAGTGTCGCCGCGCGTCGCGCCAGTTGTCTTTGGGCTCGGATTGCTAGAAGCCATTCCGGCAGAAGCCATCCTCGCCTATGCAGACGAAGCGGATAGCGACGGTGACGGTATCTCTGGCAAGCCGAATTATGTGTGGGATGTAGTGCAACAACGGCACACCCTCGGACGCTTCGGATGGAAGGCAAACCAGCCGACGCTCTTGCAGCAGGTAGCTTCAGCGTATCATGACGACATGGGTATCACCACCTCGCTGTTCCTACTAGAAAGTTCGGTGGGGCAATACCCCGGCAGGAACGAAATCCCGAGTGCGGCAGCAGCCCCGGAAGTAAGCGACGAGATTTTAGAAGTAGTGACGTTCTACGTGCAAACGTTGGCGGTGCCAGCGCGGCGCAATGTTGACTCACCTGTTGTTCAGCAAGGTGAACGACTTTTTGCGAAAGCGCAGTGTGCGAATTGTCACGTTCCGACGTTTAGGACAGGCGTTTCGCCCGGCGTGCCCTCAGTTAGCAATCAGACAATCCATCCGTATACGGATTTGTTGTTGCACGACATGGGCCCCGGCTTGGCAGACAACCGTCCCGATTTCCATGCGAGTGGCACGGAGTGGCGAACGCCGCCTTTGTGGGGTATCGGCTTGGTGCAGCGGGTGAACGGCCACACAAACTTCCTCCACGATGGCAGAGCGCGCAACTTAATGGAAGCGATTCTTTGGCACGGTGGAGAAGCGGCGGCATCGCGGCGCGCTGTTGAACAGATGTCGCAGGCAGAACGCGACGCGCTGATTGCGTTTCTGGAATCTTTGTAATGAACCCGAAGAGGATAACCTAGGACTATTGGCAATGATATTGAGACTTTTGTCAATACGGTTGTGGAGAGTTAGCGGCATTACGGACATCGCGAGAGGGACGTAAATGTCCGCACCGCCACAGTGATTAATACGTTGCCGCTGACGCTCACAACCCGTATCCTAAAGCGAGATTATCGACTATCGCGCCTATAGACTCCCTTTCGCCTATCCGGTGCTTGAGGTGGGTTTTGAGGAAAACGTTGCGCAATTAGTCGCCTATTTTGAGACGTTTGAGAGTCTGTATTTGACAGGACGGAGTTCGTTGTTCCGTTACCTACACATCCATAACCTGTTTAAAGCAGGCAGGGAATTGGTGGAGACGCATTTAAAATAGGGAAACGTTTTTTCGCGGATTTTCCGAGAAAAAAATTTGACAAATTTTGATACCTGTGGTATTATATATACATAGTCCCCAATCCGAATGGGGAAACAGGGAACGTGTCCCATCAGCCTTAATAATTGATAATGAGATTCATTTTCAATTATTATGATAATGAGATTCATTTTCATAATATGAAAGGGAGGAAGTTTATGATAACCGTTGCAAACCGCATTTACGTTGCGCCTGATTATCAGGAGGCGTTTGAGGAGCGGTTCCGAAACCGCGCCCGACTCGTTGACGGGATGCCGGGGTTTATTTCAAACCAGGTTTTGCGCCCGGTAAACGATGGCGAGCCCTACGTGGTTTTCACACTCTGGGAATCGCGGCAGGATTTTGACAACTGGGTAAACTCGGAGGAGTTCCGGAAGGGGCACGCGCAATCCGGTTCACTCCCCAAAGAGGCGTTCACCCAGCCGAACAAACTGGAACTCCACGAGGTGTTCCTGGATTCTACCCGTCCCGAGTTGGAGGAAGAACCGCGCGGTGGGCCATTTAAGGTGCACTAAGGCAAGGAGGGCGGCAAAAAAAACAGAAAAAGCGATGCGAGAAACCGGGCAACCTGCTCCCAACGGCCAATTGTTAGCAACGGTTCCCCAAGTTTCTAACGGGACATCAAATAGGAGGGACGATTTGTTTCGCGCCTTCTGTTTGATGTGTTGTAGGCCGCTCGCGCTCAGTTGTTCAGAGCGTTTTCGTGCCGCACTGTCAGACTTACACAAATCTGCTATAACCTAGATAAATCTAGGCATAGCGTCAGATGCTCAAGGACACAGCCTCTCGGCGTGCCGACTTCCTGCTTCAACCAAGTCTGCCTTGCAAGCAAGGTCTTACGTCCTGTCCACAGGCGTTTTACGTCTCATGCGTGCTGCACGCGACGAATGCGTTGCGACTGTTGGCGGTTGCTTTGACTAGGCAACCGAACTCCATCCAGTCTGGAAAGTCAAACCGAACCAACGATTAACTTTGCAACTACGTAACCTGCTAGGGTAACATCTATTTTAACACAAAACCGACTCTTTGTCAATTCAGTTTTATTTAGGTTATACCCGATTTGTCTAGGTTATTGCAACCTGCAACGAACCCTTCGCTTTTTCTGCATGAATTAGGATACCTTATTGTCCTTGCTATTGTCAAGGAAATTCGGATGGCGAGTTATTTGAGAGGACAGGATGGACGCAAAGTCTATCCGTTTCCATCCGGTAGACGCGGTTTGAAACCGCGCCGGTGTGGATGCGCGCTTACAACGCGTATCTACCGAAAGGGGTGCCCCGCATCCGTCCTAAGGAGAACGTTATGAATTTCAGACCGGAAGTTTGCAAATGGCTTTTATTTTTTCTGCTCGTGTGGTTTACCCCTACGGGACAGGGATGGGGAGAAAGTAGCACCGAGACTCCCATTGAAATCGAGCCTGTCGTCGTCACGGCGACGAAGACTGCACAACGCCTTAAGGATACACCCGTTACCACGCTGCTCATCACACGGGATGAGATTGAGGCATCGGGTGCCGAGAATATCGGGGAAGTGCTTGAACATCAGGCTGGCATCGTTGTCCATCGCGACGGCCACGGCGACGGCGTGCAGCTCCAAGGGCTTGGTTCCGAATACGTGCTTATCCTCATGGATGGCGAACCGCAAGTCGGACGCATCGCCGGTAAACTCGATCTGGCGCGCATCGCCGTTGAGAACGTTGAGCGGATTGAAATTGTTAAGGGTGCATCCGCATCGCTTTTCGGGAATGCCGCACTCGGCGGCGTGATTAACGTCATCACGCGCAAGGCAACCTCACCTTTTTCGGTGCAGGTATCCCAAAGTTTTGAGCAAAATAGCACCTTTGATGGCAGAGGCACTGTCGAATTCAAGCACGATAAACTCAATACGCTTTTCACACTCAGCGGTAACCGCCGAAACCCCATCGATTTGGATGCCGAAGACTTGGCTACCACTATTGACGGTTACGCCAACTGGACAGGCTCTGCGCGCACCGAATACCAACTCACACCGCTAACAACGCTGCGCTTTTCCGGGCAATACTTTACGCAAACTCAGGAGGGTATCAGCGAAAACGGTTCCCTCGCGTTTGACCGGCTCGGAGACATTGAGAATTTCAGCGGAAGTGTTGGCCTAACACACGCATTCAGCGCGCCAGCGAAGTTGACGGGCAAACTCTATGCAACCCGATACGATGACACATCCACCGTGATTGACAGAACTACCGGCAAGACAACCTCTCGGAACCTGAACATCCAAGACTTGGGGAAAGGCGAAGTTCAGTTTGACGCAGTGCTCTGGGAAAAGCATCACTTGATCCTTGGTGGTGAGGTTATCCTTGAAAACCTGCAATCTCAACGCATCACCGGTGGGGAACGCGGGCTCGTTACCAATTCCTTCTTTGTCCAGAACGAATTTCGGCCCATTTCTGCTGTCGCGCTTGTGGTGGGCGGCCGTTTGGACAATCATTCCGAATTTGGCACGCATCTGAGTCCAAAGGTGAGCACGTTGTATCGGATGACAGACGCTTTGCGGGTGCGTGCTTCGTATGGCCAAGGGTTCCGCGCGCCCGATTTCAAGAACCTCTATCTCGATTTCACGAACGTCACCTCTGGATACCAAGTTTTGGGAAATCCGGCACTTCAGCCTGAATCCTCGCACAGTTGGAATTTCGGCGTGGAGTATCAGGTTGTCGATAATTTGCTGGGGCGTATCCATCTGTATCGCAATGACCTGAGCAATCTGATTGAGGCGGAACGTATCGGGAAGAGTGCCGCGGGCGGAAGTAAGTTCCAATATCAGAATATTAGCGCGGCGTTCACGGAGGGGTTTGACGTTGAAGCCGTTATCGGTTCGATCAGCGGGTTCACCTCTACCGTCGGGTATACTTATCTCCGGGGTGCGGACAAGGAGAGCGGCTTGCCGCTCCTGAACCGTTCCACACACAGCGGTGTCTTGAAATTAGCGTATTTGCATGGTGACAGTGGTTTCCAAGCGGATTTGCGCGGACGATACGCAAGTCAATGGGGACTTTTTGACGATGGCGACAAAGTGCTTGAGCCAGATGAACTCGCGCCGAGTTACTGGATTTGGAACATCCGCGTCTCCAAGCCGCTCTTCAAATTGTTCAAGGCCTCGTTTGGGTGTAACAACATTTTCGATTTCAAGATTCCGACATTCTACACGTTTGTGGGCCGTTCCTTTTATGGCGGCCTCTCCTTATCATACTAACAGATGAAAAGGTGCATGTTTTTCACAACTTCACTTGTCCTTTTCGCTTTCGGCTGCGCGCTTTTTAGCGCGCACGCTGAAATTCACCAACACATGCTCACGATTGACGCGACAGCCCGCGGCAACTGGGCGTATGTCAATCTCCTCGCGGAAGAAGTAGTCAAAGTAAACGATGCTAAGACTGCGATGGAGTGGGCTCTCGGTTTTAAGCGAACCGAGAGCATCGTCAACGGCGGTGTCAGTGGCCCCGGCGCGGGCGGCGCAATTGCCTTGAAGGATGTCGCTTATGAAGATGTCCTAGAGACTCCGGAGGGCGACTATGTCGCCGATACGGAGCAGATTGCAACGTTCGCGCGAGGCGACAGATGGTATACCTATACGGGCCCGCCGAATCATTGGGTTTTGCCGAACGCCAAAGTCTACGTCCTGCAGACAGCGGACGGCAACTTCGCGAAAATCCGCTTTATCGGTTATTACGAAAACAACGAAACTAAAGAGGGCGCGGCCAATATCAGCATTGAATATGCTCTGCAGGACGATGGCAGCCGCAATCTCGTTGAAGTTGAATCCCAACCTGCAAGCGTTGATGCCCGGCAAAAGGCAACAACGACGTGGACGGCGATTAAACAGACGCGCCGGTAGGAAAAACCTGCCGGCCACTACCCCCAAAATTGAGGGAGGTTTGAAATGAGTCGTTATGGGGCCGAATTTTTATCGCAAGGGGAAGTGTGTGCCATTTATCAATGTCTTGAAGGGCACATCCATCTCCGCTACCGCACTTTGGACATCACAATGGATGCCAACGATTTCTCCCAAGTCGCCGATGTTTTCATCGAGGCAGCGCGCGTTCTGCAGCAGGTTGAACAGCCGGTGACAGAGGAGCTTGACTTGGAGAACATGGACGTGTCCACCAAGGTCTAGATTTACACGTTGTGTGGCGTGGCACCGCGGTCGCGCCCACTATTTCCGACAGGCGTGCTCACCAAGCGCGCATCTGCTACGGCGCGCGGTTCCAAACCGCGCAACTCATCATAAGGAGAATGACGAATGACGATGGAAAAAGTCAGAGGTTTTGTTAACTTGCAGGTTCTCATCGGGTTGGGGTTGTTGTGCATCATGTTCAGTTGCAACTCGGCTGATGAGGAAACCCTTGAACACCTTCTCGCGGAACAGGAAACTACGGAGATGGTTACCACGGAGGCACAGGACTCGCTTGCGGAACCCGTTGAGATGCTGGAAGCGGGGACGTTCACAATTGACGCGACGAGCAAAGAGGAGTGGACATACTTCTCTTTTGCTGCCGGCGACGTTGTTGACGTTGAAGATGCCGGCACATCGGAAGCGTGGGATATCGGCTTTCAGCGGACTCAGGTTAAACTCAACGGTGGTGTCAGCGGCCCGGGCGAGGGCAGCGTCGTGATGCTCACCGAGACAACGTTTGCGGCAGTCACCGCTGCACCGGCAGACGGTTACGTCGCGGACACTGCTGACACGCTGGCTATTGTGCCGCGAAGCGAGAAGGGGTGGTATCTTTACACGGGAGCACCGACGCACTGGATTTTACCCTTGGAAGACCGGGTGTTTGTCGTGAAGGCGGCGGATGGAACGTTCGCCAAACTCCACTTCGTCGGGTATTACAAGGATAATGATAACAAGCAGGACAGCGGTTTCGTGACGTTTGAATACGTCCATCAGCCGGATGGAAGTCCTAATTTTTAACGCTGAATAACTGAACACCGAGTTCATGAATCGTTGGGTATGGCGCAGGACGCATCAGAATCTCCTAATTTTGAATCTGCGCTGTGCTCAACGACTCATTTTCACAAACAATCCGAAACGGAGGGGAAAGATGCAAAGGACAGTTTTCTTTTTGTGGCTTCTGATGCTGCTGTTGGTGCCGCTTTTCGCGGAGGCAACGACGGTTACGGATGCAGCCGGTGAGAGCATCGTTATCACGTCATCGGAGCGCATCGTGAGTTTGAACGGCAGCACCACCGAAATCCTGTTTGCGCTGGGTGTGGGTGAGAACGTTGTCGGCTGCGATGCCTCGTCAACGTATCCGAAAAATGTTCGGGAGAAACTGCCAAGCGTCGGGTATCAGTATCGGCTCAACGTGGAAGGCATTCTCTCCTTAAAACCGACGCTCGTCATCGGCCGAGACGATGTGAAACCACCGCAGGTTATTGAACAACTTCGCATGGCAGGCGTAACCGTCTTGCTACTGAGAGAGCCGCGCAGTTTTGAGGGGGCCAAGCATCGCTTGCGCACTATCGGCGAGGCAGTTGGATGCCAAAAACAGGCAATAGAATTAATAACGGGTTTAGACGCGGACATCGAAAAATTGGATGAAAAACTCAACGCAAATCGGACACAGCAGAAAGTGCTATTTCTCTATTTGCGCGGCCCGCAAACCGCCTTTGTGCTTGGCAAAGACTCCGCGCCAGGCGCGATGTTTGAAATCATCGGCGCAGAAAACGCGGCGGGTGACATCAAAGGAAGTAAACCGATGACAGCGGAGGCTGTGATTGCGGCGCAACCCGATGTCTATGTGCTATTTACAATGGGACTGGAGTCAATCGGCGGCGTTGACAGCCTGCTTAAGTTGCCGGGTCTGGCACACACGCCTGCTGGACAAAACCGACGCGTTGTGGCGATGAGTGGACAGTATTTATCAGGATTCGGTCCGCGTTGTGGCCGCGCCGCGCTGTCTCTGTTTCACGGCATCTATGAGGCTGATGGGCCTTGCGTGGTGACAGACGAATAATCTGACATGCAACATCGCGCAAAGATTCTTTTCATCCTCATCGGTTGCCTGCCGATATCCCTCAGCATCGCCGCTGGAGTAGGTGCGTATCAGATTCTGCCGTGGCGGATTCCACAGATTCTCCTTTTTCGGGAAGAGGGTTTCGCCGTGCTCACCTATGTCCGTTTTCCGCGCGTCGTCTTGTCTGCGGTTGTCGGCGCGATGTTGGCGATTTCGGGTGCCACGCTACAAGGTATCTTCCGGAACCCACTGGCAGACCCGGGTTTAATCGGCGTGACAGCAGGCGCGGGCCTCGGGGCAACGCTATGGATTGTGTTAATCGGAAGTGGGGTATTAGGGGTGTGGGGGTTACCGTTCGCCGCCTTCGCATGTGGAATGCTTGTGACTATCGGTGTCTGGAAAATTGCGGCATCACAGGGTAGCGTTAGCACGGTGACGCTGCTTCTGGCAGGTATCGCGCTCAACAGTTTCGCAGGTGCAGGTATAGGCATAATGACATTCCTTGCCGACGATGAGCAGCTGCGCAGTCTCACCTTCTGGCTGCTCGGCGGCTTTGGCGGCGCGACGTGGCCTGTCGTTTTCATTACACTTCCGATAGCGGTTATAGGAATGTTTGTGTTGCTTCGCCTCGCCGCCGCGTTGAATGCGATGAGTTTAGGGGAATCCGAGGCCTATCATCTCGGCGTTTCAACGGAATCTTTGAAACGGTGGGCGATTTTCGGTGTCGCGTTGATAGTTGGCGCGGCGGTATCGGCGGCGGGCGGCATTGGCTTCGTCGGGCTCGTTGTGCCGCATCTCATACGGCTGATAGGTGGCGCAGACCATCGGTATGTCTTACCAGGCTCAGCGGTAGGCGGCGCGATACTGCTCGTCCTCGCTGATCTGCTGGCCAGAACCGTTGTTGTGCCTGCCGAATTACCTGTCGGCATCGTGACAGCCCTCATCGGAGGGCCGTTCTTTCTATGGCTGCTGCTCCGATTCAAACGTGAAGTCTTTCTGTAGCAGCAAGCCTTTGAGCGTGACGATTTGGAGGGAATATGATTGAATTGAACCAGGTCGGTTACCGAATCGGCGAAAACTGGCTAGTGCGTGACATCACCCTCACTATTGAAGCCGGCACGTTGTGGTGTTTCGTCGGACCCAACGGTGCCGGGAAATCCACTCTGCTGCGTCTGATTTCAGGCGAACTCACGCCGACAACGGGAAATATCCGATTGTTCGGTAAACCTATTCACACTTATGAACCGCGCGACTTCGCGCGACTTCGCGCTTACCTGCAACAAAAACGCGATGTGAACTTTCCATTTACCAGCATGGAAATCGTGTTGTTCGGGAGGTATCCGTATCTGAACGGAGCGAAGGAGACAACGCGGGACCTTCACATTGCACAAGAAGCACTGCGAAAGGTTGAGGCGGACATCTTCGCTGAACGGCTCTATCCGACGTTATCCGGCGGCGAGGCGAGTCGTGTTGACATCGCACGAATCCTCGCGCAGGCACCTGAACTCTTTTTGTTAGATGAACCGACAAACCATCTCGACCCGAGGCATCACGTGCAGATTCTCAACTTGTGCAAAACCCTCTGTCGTCAACGGAAAACGGTTATCACCGCCATTCACGATTTGAATCTCGCCTCCATGTATGCAGACCGGCTGCTGATGCTAAAAGATGGGGTTTCGGTTGCGTGCGGTTCACCGAGGGACGTGCTAACGCTGGAGCAGTTATCAGAAGTCTACGGTATCCGATTTGAGGTTTTGTCGCATCCAGGTGGGTATCCTTGGGTAATGCCAAGTCTAGCGCATTAAGCGGAGAGAAAACAAAGCGATGCAATGAAAATGCAAAAAAACTTGCAATTTGTCTTTACTAGTGGTATACTATTAAACGTTGGGATGGACGCAGTTTGAATCCGATAGGCGCGGTGTCGGCGCGCAGCGGAGAGTCAGCGCGGTTAAAAACCGCGCCTACCGGCAGCGCGGTGTCGGCGCGCAGATGGGAGCGGGCGTGGGTGAAAACCGCGCCTACCGGCAGCGTGGTGTCGGCGCACAGATGAAAGCGAGCGCGGTTAAAAACCGCGCCTACCGGCAGAAATGATGCATTTGCTTCCATCCCGAACATATTGAATTAGTAACCTACAAGAGGAGACATATCATGACTCAGGAAAAAACGGACGTTATCGTCAAAGAGCTGACCTGTGCCTATTGGCTGGAGTTGGAAGCCACGATTAACTATCTGGCGATTTCCATCGATTTGGATGGCATCCGCGCCGAGGAGATCAAAAAATCTCTCGCGACAGACATCCAAGTTGAATTAACACATGCCCAGGAACTGGCGCAGCGTGTGAAGGAGCTCGGCGGCCGGGTTCCGGGCTCGTTCGCCTTTAAACCGGAACAAGCATCGCTCCAACCGCCGGAAGATTCCACCGATCTTGTGACGACTATCCACGGTGTTATCGAAGCCGAAAACCTCGCGATCGATCAGTATAACAAGATTATTCGGTTGTGCGACAGCATCGACTACGTCACGCAAGATCTCTGCATCCGGCTCCTCGCGGACGAGGAAAAGCACCGGCGCGAGTTTATCGGATTCCTCAAGGAATACGAGAATGACTGATGCTGAGCGTGGCGGGGGACAGGCCCCCGCCCTACGCGCCGCTAATGACTGATGCTGAAGCATAGGCGGGGGACAGGCCCCAGCCCTACACGCCGCCGGGGAAACAGTGGACCCGGCGGGGAACAGGCCCCCGCTCTACGCGCCGGGGAAACGATGAACAACGGGCAGTGATGCCCGTTGTTCGTTTTTAATCGCTAAATATCCGCCGCCTTTTACTCTGTCCGCAACCTCGGGTCTAGGGCATCGCGGACAGCATCGCCAAATAAATTCACTGGCAACACCAACCCGAACATAAACGTGAACGCCGCCGCTAAATTCCACCACACAATAGGTTCGCGGGCGAGCTCCAAACGTGCTGTGTTAATCATGTTGCCCCAACTCCCTGTCGTCGGTTCCACACCGATTTGGAGATAACTCAGCAATGCCTCAGTCAACACCAAACCGCTAAACCGCAAGATGGAGGAGATAAGCACGATGTGCATCAGGTTTGGAATGAGGTGTTTTAGGATAATCGTGGCGCGGTTGACACCGAACGCCTCGGCGGCTTGGACATACTCCAATTCGCGGAGTTTCAACGTCTCACCGCGCAAGATGCGGCACAAACCTGTCCAACTGCTAATGCCCATGATGAGGCAGAGGTTAAAGAGTCCCTGTCCAAATAGAAGCATGAAAGCGATGATAAGCAGGATACTGGGAATAGAGGCGAGCGTGGAGTAGAGGTATTGCACGCCATCGTCAATCCAACCGCCGAAGTAACCGGCGGCGACACCGAATAAAATTGCAAACGGCACGGCGATGAGCGTCGTAAATCCGCCGATGATTAACCCTGTGCGGATGCCCTTCAGCGCGCGATAGAGGACATCGTTTCCGACTTTGTCGGTGCCGAGCCAGTGGCTTTGAGGATGATTGAGCGGCGGATATTCGCGTCTGCCTGTTTCCGGAGAGGTGCTTTTGGCATACAGATGCGTGGCGAAGGGTGCAGAATAGGTTTTCTCTGTCTTTTCCCGAAGCGGCGTGCAGAGTCTGTCCAAGAGGCTCAGCCCGCGCGGTTTGTAAACCACCTTGCCGCCTTCGTTCCGTGTCAGCGTGCCATCTTTGCCTACAACCGCATCGCGCCAACTGATGCTATCCAGCACGCCAATCAGCACATAGAGGATGAGAATGCCGAGGCAGACAAGCGCGAGACGGTTACGGCGGATTTGTCTGGCCGCGTTCCGCCAATATTCACGCCGGGCAGCGTATCGGATGAGCCATCCGCCAACGACGAGGCATGCGATGACGAAGAGGCTCTGATATGCATCGGCATCCCATACCCAGCTAATCCTGTCGCCGATGCCGATGTCGCCTGAATCTATGCCGAAAAGAAAAATAGGCATTTATTTTTCCGATGGTTGTAAGATGACGAGGGGCAGCCCACAAATCCCGTAGGCGCGGTTTCAAACCGCGCCTACAACACAATCGCAAGATGACGAGGGACAGGCCCTCGTCCTACGATAACGTGCAAACGGTTGTAAAATGACGAGGGACAGAACACAAATCCCGTAGGCGCGGTTTCAAACCGCGCCTATGAGACAATTGCAAGATGACGAGGGACAGGCCCTCGTCCTACGATAACGTGCAAACGGTTGTAAAATGACGAGGGACAGAACACAAATCCCGTAGGCGCGGTTTCAAACCGCGCCTACGACTCAATCGCACGAGGATGTGGATAGCGCGCTTATTCTGTCTGATAAACCGCTTCGCGCGAGTGAAAGCCATCTTTGATGACAACCTCATCAAGGTTCGCTTTGTCCACCTGAATGGGAGTGAGCAAAATCGATGGCACGTCAACTTTGCCGTTGTTGACGGTTTGCGTAACTTCCGCAATTTGTTCTCCCTTTGCAAGGGCAACGGCGGCTTGCGCGGCTTTCGTTGCGATGAGGTGAATCGGCTTGTAGACGCTCATCGTTTGCGTCCCTTTGACAATCCGTTGGCACGCGGACAACTCGGCATCTTGCCCGGATACCAGCACTTTTCCGGCGAGGTTTTGTCCCTGCAACGCTTGGATAACGCCGCCTGCTGTGCCATCGTTGGAGGCGACAACGGCATCGATGCGATTGTTTGTCTGTGTGAGCACTTGCTCTGTCTTTTTCAGTGCATCGCGCGCCTCCCAGTTGACTGCCCAGTGTTTCCCTTCCGCCACCAACCGAATGTCGCCCGCGTCGATAGCCCCTTGCAAGGCGCGGAGTTGTCCCTTTCGGAGGAGCTGCGCGTTGTTATCTGTCGGCGCGCCGCCGAGCAGGAAGTAATTCCCCTTCGGTTTTTGACGCAGCAGGTATTCCGCCTGCAAATAGCCTACCTGTTCGTTATCAAAAGAGATGTATAGATCTGGTTCACTCTCACGGATGAGCCTGTCGTAGGCAATCACCTTGATGCCTTCGGCGTGCGCCGCTTGGACAATTTGGGCAGCGGCTACGCTATCCTTTGGAATGACGACGAGGACATCTACGCCTTGCGTGAGCATGTTTTCAGCTTGCGCGTTCTGTCGCCGTTCGTCGCCATCGGCAGATTGCACGATAACTTCCGCGCCGAGTTTCTCAGCTTCTGCTTTGAAAATGTCCCTATCCTTCTGCCAGCGTTCCACTCGCAGTGAATCCATGGAGAGCCCGATTTTGATTTTCTTCGCGGGGGGCTCGGCGCATCCCCAAAGCACGGCGAAACACGCCACGCACAAAATGATGAATGTGCGGTTCATATTGTCCTCCTTATTGCGATGCGGGGGGTGCAGTTTCCTTTTCTTCGGCGGTTATCTCCTGCACGACATCTCCTGCCTTGGGCATCTCCGTTCCCTCAACGAGACGGAAAACCGCTACCTTACTCCGAATCTCGACAACGGTAATGGTGGCGATTTTGCGAGATGTGTATGTTAGGATTTCACCGGTGTCTATATCACGAATCGGTTTTCCCTTGGAGTAGACAGCGAACTGCTGGTTGATGGCGATGCCTTTAGGAGAAGCGATTCTGACGTAAATGTCGCCTAGGTTCTCGTCAACGTATTGGATTTTCCCTCTGATGGGACCAGCCGGTGCCGTTTTCGCAGATTGCGTCTCTTTTTCATCGGTGGCGGGTTGCGTCTCCCAAGGCGTGATGAAATTCGGTCCGACGTTATCGCGGAGCGCGACGACTACCTTAATCAATGCTTCGTTCGTCACCATGCCGAGGAGCGTCTCGTCGTAATGGCGCGGATGTTTTGCGGTTACATCTGCCTGAGTGGTAGCAAACGGAATCTTGTTAAGTTGCGTTGGGTTAACAATGGGGTTTGGATTTTTTTGCTGCATTGCGCGCGTCTGTCCAAAGGATAGATTAGTCCCCTGTTCAGTCACGCTGGCTTCAAGTGCGGCGGCTCTTGTGCTGGCGAGGGAGTGATCTCGGCTTGCGACAATCGGGAGTTTTTTCACCGTTGTTTCTGCGACTTTATCGTAAAAACTAATGCTCTCGCCGTATTTATCGTAAAATTGCATCTCCAATTTCACTGTGGCGCGGTGTAGATACCCCATGACTTGGATACCCGTCATGAAACTGGCGGTAGCTTGGCTTGCTTGCCGCCCGCCTTCCCGCAGCGTGCGCGAAGCATTGGCTTTCAACCGTTCCTGATTAAACCGTCGGATATCGCCAGTGACGAGGACATCGGCGTTAAGCCGTCTAGCGAGTTTGGCCCGTTGTGTGGGGCTGAGTTTTTTCAAGTTATCTCGCGAGAGCGTCAGATGCGCCATGGCATGCAACAGTTCATCCCAGTTCACAGGTTGATAGATACCGGTTTCGGCGAGTTTCCGGTTGAGTATGGTGACGAAGCCGGATTCCAGGTCCCACCGTTTTTTAGAGCCGAAGATTTTCCCGATGAAGCCGGGAACACAGCCGCATCCGGTGGAAGAATCGAAGTTGGTGTGGTCTTCAAAATAGAGGACAGCGATGCGTTTGCCTGCAGGATGCGCTGCATCCTCTTCCGAGGTTGCACCGCTACTGGCGATAACGCCTATCATGAGGCACAGGCTCAGCGCGCTTAACAGTGGATATGCGAAAAAGCGTTTCATTTGAATCTCCTCATAAACATTTCGTTTGGAATGGCTATCTGTTATTTAGTTTACCACAGGGGGGATTTTAATTCAATAAAATTCGTTTTTGTCAGATTTTTTGATAAAAAACTTGACAAATGCTATCAAAATATGGTAAACTTACGTTGAAAGGTCACAAATTGTCCATTTTGGCAGCGGATGGCACAAGTTTCGTCCGCACGAAATTAATTTCACAAAGGAGGAACTGATGAATACACCTAATGTTGAGCGTGTTGATGCGCTCGAGGTGCGGGTAGAACGGGTAGAAGGCTTTTTAGAGGAGATTGTGGCGAACGTCGCGGTCCTCGCAGAAAGCCACGTGAAAATCAATCAGGAGGTTCAGGTTCTCGCCGAAAGCTTGGTGAAAGTTGAGCAAGGAACGGCGGCCCTCCGTGAAAATCTTGCGCAAATTGCAGTGTTGCTTGAGGGACATGCTAAGCGCGATGCGGTTTTCACCCAACAGTTGGAAAAGTTCTCCGAGCACGATGCGATTTTCATCCAGCAGTTGGAAAAACTCGCCGGAAGTCAAACGCGAACCGACGCGCTTTTCAAGGCAATCGCCAAGGAAAATGCCAAACGCGACGTGGCTTTCAACCGGAAATTAGATGAACTCGCCGGAAATCAGGCGAGAACTGATGCACTCTTTGAAGCACTCGCGCAGCGCGATGCAGAACGCGCAGAAGAAGCCGCCGAGCGCGACGCAGCTTTCAACCAGAAGTTGGAGGAACTCGCTGAAAACCACGCGCAAACCGATGCACTTCTCAAGGCCACCGCCAAGGAAAATGCCGAGCGCGACGCAGCTTTCAACCGAAAGTTGAAGGAACTCGCCGAAAACCACGCGCAAACCGACGCGCTTTTCAAGGCTGCCGCCAAGGAAAACGCCGAGCGCGACGCAGCTTTCAACCGAAAGTTGAAGGAACTCGCTGAAAACCACGTGCAAACCGACGCACTTCTCAAGGCCACCGCCAAGGAAAACGCCGAGCGCGACGCAGCTTTTGACAGGAAGTTAGACGCACTCTCCAAGAACCAAGCGCGCGCTGACCTGCTTTCAGAGCAATTGGTAGAACAGGGTGTCAAAACGGACGCAGCTCTTGCAACGCTATCGGCAAGCGATGTTGAACTCAAAGCTGCACAGAAGCACCTCACGGAGCAAGCGGCAAAAACCGATGCAGCCATGGAGAAACTCTCGGCGAACGACGCAGAATTCAAAGCCGCACAGAAGAGCTTGATAGAGCGCGCCGCGAAAACCGACGCGATACTTGAGACGCTCTCGGCAAGCGATGCAGAATTCAAGGCTGCACAGAGGACGCTAATTGAGCAAGCGGCAAAAACCGACGCAGCCATGGAGAAGTTCACAGAGCGTGCCGCCAAAACGGACGCAACACTCGAAAGCCACTCGGTGAACACCGCCGAACTCAAAGCGGCAGTGGACCGGCTGACAGAGAATACGGCCAAAACCGAAGCGTTTG
The DNA here is from genome assembly GCA_003635305.1 of Candidatus Poribacteria bacterium. Lineage (GTDB taxonomy): Bacteria > Poribacteria > WGA-4E > WGA-4E > WGA-3G > AGPOR5. The sequence goes on from PYJE01000062.1 coordinate 19,105, forward strand.
TGGCACAACTCGCAGAAAAAGTCTCCGAAACTCGCGAGAGCGTGCGGGAACTCAGGGAAAGCGTCGCGGAACTGAAGGCCGCACTGACACCTTGGAAACTTGGAATCGGAATCGTAAGCACCGTATCGGTTACGCTCATCCTAACCGCGCTCGGCGGCGAAGTGTTAGAGTATCTGGCTACGCTCTTTTAGTGAGCCAACGGGCGGCGCGGTTTCGGATGATGACGCGAGAATGCCTGTTCTTGGAACGTAGCGCGGGGGCCTGTCCCCCGCCTTCGCGCATTGCCATAGCCACCCGAAACCGCAGTTAATAGTAAATTTATCACGAAAGGAGCCATCACATGGCACGAAATAATCGGAACACACCGCAAACGCGGCCATACCAGCACGACACCGAAACCCGAACGAATAACCCACCCGTCGGACTCGGTGCCGGAGGAGATATTGCTGAAATGCGACAGACAAAATACTACTACAACCCGCATCTCCAACCCATCCTCCGCTTCAATTCGGACGAAATCCCCCCCCCACTTCACAAACGTGTAGACTTATAGCGATCTCGCAGCAGCGGCCCCTCACCGCTGAAGAAGCGCAGTCTCTCTCGGACGCACTCCACGCGCAGCCGTGGCTGGAATGGGCCAACAAACGCGAGGAAGGCATGTCCTTCACCGTCGAACCGGTCGCGCTCTTCATTCACGAACGGCTCAGCGCGCAAGCTATCCTCGAAACCGCCAAACGGAACGATGTCCAACGCGATTTCTTCGCTGACCCGCAGCAGAAATATCGGGAGGCAGTGAAATTCTACGAGCACGATGTGCCGTGGTCCAACCGGCTCATCCTCGGCGATAGTTTGCAGGTGATGGATTCGCTGGCGCACCGCGAAGGCTTGGCAGGACAGGTGCAGATGGCATACATCGATCCGCCTTACGGCATCAACTTCCGCTCTAACTTCCAACCGGAGGTGTTTGATATGGGCGGCGGGGACAGCGATAGGCACCTCTCGCGCGAAGTTGAACAGATTAAGGCGTATCGCGACACGTGGGAACTCGGCGTTCACTCCTATCTCTCCTATCTGCGGAAACGGTTCGTCGTCACTCGCGAACTGCTCAAGGATTCAGGGAGCATCTTCGTGCAGATAAGCGTTAAAAATGTCCATCAGGTGCGTTGCTTGCTGGACGATGTGTTCGGAGCGGACAATTTCGTGGCGGAGATTGTTCTGAGAACGCGCAGCACCTCCACAAGCAAGTACCTATCAACCCTAAATGACTTTATCCTTTGGTATGCCAAAGACCGGGAGCAGTTGAAGTTTCGTCAACTGTTCTTGGAGAAGAGCCCTGATAGGAACAGATTCTCAAAGGGAGAATTACCAACAGGGGAGGTAGTTTCGGCATCTGCCGCGCAGCATCGAGCCCAAAACGCCGAACTTTTCACAACCAGTAGTCTGTTTTCTACTTCCGGTGGAAAAACGGAGAGTCAGGACTTTACATTCCGTGGTAAGACATATCGGCCTATCCCTTCGAGAGGATGGAGGTGCAGCCTTGAAGGGTTAGAGAAACTCGCAAAAGCGAATAGGGTCATCCCTCTTGATGCCAATCTAGGTTACAAGTACTACTTTGCCGACGCTCCCTACACGGAAGTGACAAATCTTTGGAGTGAGCAACTATCGGAAATAAATAAGATTTATGTGGTGCAAACAAACACCACTGCTGTCCAGCGTTGCATCCTGATGAGCACCGACCCGGGCGACATTGTCCTCGATCCGACGTGCGGTAGCGGCACTACGGCTTATGTTGCGGAACAATGGGGAAGGCGGTGGATAACCATCGACACCTCCCGCATAGCAATTACCCTTGCGCGCACCCGTCTCCTGACAGCGACGTTTGACTACTACAAACTCAAAGACGAGAAGGTGGGAATCGGCGGGGGGTTTACCCTTGAGCAGACTCCTCACATCCAACTCAGAGACATCGCGAACAACGTCGCGCTAGATGCCATTTTCGAGAAGCACGAACCGTTAATCGCCAAGAAGCTAGCCAATGTCAACGCCGCCTTGAAAAGCGTTACGCCCGCGCTCAGAAAGCAACTCAAACTGAAGTTGCAGCAGAAAAAGAAGCGTGATGTGACAGAGGCAGACCGGCGGCGATGGGATTTGCCCGAAACGGCATGGGAAGAATGGGAGGTGCCGTTTGATACCGAGCCCGACTGGCCGAAGGCGTTGCAAAAGGCGGTGACTGCGTTCCGGAAAGCGTGGAAAGCCAAGATGAAGGAGGTTAACGACTGCATCGCTGCATCGGCAAAAATAGAGGAGCTCGTCGATCGGCCGGCAGTGCAGAAAAACCTGATGCGCGTAAGCGGTCCCT
>PYJE01000063.1:0-5643 GCA_003635305.1 Candidatus Poribacteria bacterium
GATGAGTGTCTTCTTGGAGCTTCTCAACGCCTATAACCGTGCCAATTTGTTGCAGTATAACTACAGCGCGGATTACAAGACAAGGGAGGAGGTCAATCAGTTCCCGATTATTCCGTATCTAGGGGTTTCGGCGGAGTTTTGATTTTCTTGATGGGCGTTCATCGCTGCGTCTTTTGTAGGTAGTGCGCGGCTCGAATGATTTCGTTTTCAGCCGGCCTAGCCGCGTAGGTCGAGATTTAGTGTCCTTAACCTACGCGGATAGGGGCGGCACATGCAGTGTGACACTGCACTCGGTTAGTAGTTGCCGTTTTGCACCAACGTCTCGGTGAATGCTTCAAGACTCGGTGCAACTACCGCTTCGCGATGCAACTGCTCGAGGGTTTGCAAATCCTCAATCTGTTCGACGGCTGGTTTTAAGCCTTGCACCAGAATGGATTGGAACCGCGTGTCTAGGACAGCGAGGATGTGCTTGACAGTCGTTTCGCGTGCACCCTGCAGCAGACTTTGTTGCCGAGCTTGCTCCACTTGTTGCCGAGCTTGCTCCACTTGTTGGTGAGCCTGCTCCACTTGTTGGCGAGCCTGCTGCTCCACTCGTTGCTGAGTCTCTCGTTCGGCTTTAGCGACTGCTTCTGCTACTGTTTCTGCCGCTTCCGCCTTCACTTCTGCGGTAGCACCGGCCTTGGCTGTTTCCCAGAGTTCTCGGAAAACTGCTGATTCCATCATGGCCTCCTTTGGAATAAGATTGAAAACCGCGTTGGGGTCGTGCGACAAACCGCTCAAAATCCCAAGCGATGTTAGGTAATCCGGCCGACTCAGCGGCGCAAGCGGTAACGTCCGTGTTGCTTCGATGCAGTGCTGAACCCACGCTATGCCTTTCAGGTTCGCGGGCGGCTGCATCAACGGTGCAAACGGGATTAAGCCGGTGTTCGCCGAATCTAATACCGATTGCCCATCAAGTTCAAACAGACGAATCACCTGATACTCGATGTGGATTTTATACCCCGGATCTGGCTGGAAATAGCCGCCCGGGTCATTGCGTCCGGCCGTCGGGCGCAAATAAACCACATGCGAGTGGATTGGCAATCCGTGGTCTTCGTAGCATCTGCCGATGTAGCCGACATTGCGGCGCACCATGCGGCGATACGTGCTCTCGCCTGTCTGAATCTCAAAATGCACCAAAATAAGTCTGCCGCTCAACTCCGCCTTCATCAGGATGTCCATCTCCCGTGTTTCTACGATAGGAAGTGCACTATCCACGAATTCCAAGAAGCGGAGCTCTGGCGCGTTCATGAGGTAACTCGCGACTTCTTGGGGGAAGGCGCGGAACACGCTTTTCGAGGTAGTATCAAATTTCTGCCCGGGGAGAGATGCCCAGTCAAACCCCGGTTGAACGATGTTTTGTTGTGTCATATCAATAGTATACACTAATTTGTGCAAGAATGTCAATGTTTTTTTAGTGCTATTCAGTTTGTGAAACAAAATCTTTTAATTTGACAATTTTTCTCACAGGCGCGATAATGCCATTAATCCCCCGAAAATCCTGATTCAGACAAAAAATGCGATATATCCACTATTTAACCTTGCTCCTGCTCCTCATCCCCACGGTGCCCTTTGCACAGGACGATGCTGACGACGTGCATCAACTAGCCCCGGTTGAAGTCGAGACGCAGCGGTTGCGCAAAAATCCGCAGACGATGGACGGAGAAACGTTAACAGATTTCCCCGGCAGTGCCGATGATGCGTTTCGTGCGATTGCGCTACATCCGAGCGTCGGCACGCTGAACGATTTCATGGGAGTCCTCTCTGTCCGAGGCGGCGCGCCCGGCGATAACCGTTACTACTTCGACCGGCTGCCGTTGGCATTCCCTTACCATCTCCTCGGCATCGTCTCTGTCGTCAGTGCTGATGTCATTGAACGGATTGACGTTTATCCGGGTGGGTTTGACGCGAAGTTCGGCGCGGATTCACAGGCAGTGATTGACATCCACTCCCGGCCGCGAAAAGCAGGGCTTTTTGATGGAATTGTGAAGATTAATCCTATTTATTCCGAGGCGTTCCTCGGTGGAAAAATAGGACGGAACATGGGGCAAGGGCCCGCCCCTCGCCAACTTGTCCAAGGTTCCACCGATGCGGTGCTCCTCAAAAATGAGGTGGCAGGACACGGGTATTGGTATGCGTTCGGCCGGCGGAGTTACCTAGGGCCGTTTTATGAACTGGCTTCGCAATTGGTGGAGTTAGAAGATTTGGTGCGGGAGGTGCCGAGTTTCTGGAGTTATCAACTCAAAGGCGTTTACAAACTGAACGACACGCACGGTATCGTTATCAACGCTGTCTCGGCGTATGATGCCTCCGCGTTGTATCTCGGCGCGCGCGAAACACACGAAAGCGACCTCCGTGGGCCTGTCGATTCCGATAACCCATCCGATGCGCAAGGCGTTCATCTCTACTCGCAGTTTGCCCCGAAGCTGCGTTCAATTACCTCGCTCACGCGTTCGTTCTCGGAGATTGAACTGGCGTTTGGCGAGGGATATTTCTTCCGCGATGCCGCGTCTGACTACTCCCTCCGCAGCGATGTCACCTACGCCGCTTCTGGCAGCACCGAAATAGCATTCGGGGTTCTGCTTTCCCGCAGTCCGACGACAATTCAGAGCGATGGCGCGCGCAGACCGGAAGAGGGAGACGAGGACTACGAATTCCGCATTCGGCGCAACGGCGAAAATGTCTCCGTTATTGAAACCTCGAACCTGCATCGCTTTGAAGGATATGCGCAGGCAAGTTATCAGCCGCTGTCGTTTTTATCTGGCACGCTCGGGGCCCGGCTGAGTTACTTGAATTTGACAGACAGTCTCTCCGTTCAACCACGCGGTTCGCTTAGTTTCGCCTTGGGTTTGGATGCCTCTCTGCACGTTAGTTATGGGCGTTATGCACAGAGTCCACGGCTGGCTCAGACGGTGCTTGGCAATCGCAATCCGTTCTTAACGCCGAGTCTTGCCACGCACTACGTCGTGGAATTGGAACAGGAATTGGCATCGCAAACGAAAATACACCTCGCCGGCTATCACAAATCCCTCACCGAGCTGATTGTTTACAACAAGGTTGAGCGGCAATACCAGAACGCGCAAGTCGGCTTCGCGCGCGGTGCCGAGGTATCTGTCCAGCACCAAATTTCGGAGGCGTTTGAGGCGTGGTTTTCGTATGCCTATACGCTCTCCAAGCGTCGCGATTTTCCGGGCGAAGAGGAGCGGGATTATTCTTACAACAGGCCGCATTCGGTAACGACAGCGGCGCGCTACAGCAGCGAAACGTGGCACATCGGTGCAAAGTGGCAATATATGAGCGGCGCGCTCTACTCGCCTCTCGCCGCCCGGGAGCGGTATACCAATCCCTTTACGAAAGAACAAAAATGGGTGCCGATTTACGGAGCGCGGAAACGGACACCGCCGTATCATCGCTTGGATTTGGCGATGGCATACGCCAAGCCTCTCGGCGATTTGCTGAAAATGGAGGTGAGCCTTGAAATTTGGAACGTCTATAACCGCGCTAATTTCCTCCAGATGCGCTATGATAGCGGTTTCACGAAAGAGGTGCCGAATTATCAGCTGCCCATCGTGCCGTTTTTGGCGGTGACGTTGGAATTCTAACACGGTAGGCGCGGTTTTTAACCGCGCGAGTCTTGAAATGCTAACACGGTAGGCGCGGTTTTTAACCGCGCGAGTTAACGTTGGCCTCCTTGCCACGCGCTCGCGGGGGACAGGCCCCGCGCTACGCGATAAAACTGAAAACTTTCAGTAATAAAAAATAATTAACCCAATTTGCCTCTTTTGCGTCTAAAGACTAATTCTTACCAAATCATCTCCTCTGAGAGGCGAAACCAGGCGATTTCGCCCTACAGAACGAGATTGAGACAGCGTTGGCGCAAGCGAAACCAGGCGATTTCGCCCTACAGAGCGAGATTTGGTATCATTCCCGAAGGAGGCACTTTTTTGGACAACTATCTATCAGGTTTACCACTTAGCACTGCTTTATGCATCGGCGTGCTGTTGTTTCTCTTCGCACCCGGCGCGCAGGCTGAGGTAAACGACGCATACCAGACGAAAGCATACCGGACTTACCAAAGCATTGAGATTGACGGCGAGCTCAGCGAAGAAGACTGGCAGAACGCCGAGCCGATAACGGAGTTCGCGCAGATCGAACCGTATGAAGGCGAGCCGCTCACCGAACCGATGGAGGCGCGCATCCTCTACGATAACGAGAATATCTACTTCGGCTTCACCTGTTACGATTCTGATATGTCACAACTCATCGCGAATGAGATGCGCCGCGATGCCCGCGACATACACGAAAACGACAACGTTTTTCTCCTGTTGGATACCTATAACGACAAACGGAGCGGGTTTTTCTTTCGCATGAACGCCCTCGGCGCGGTGCAGGACAGAGCCGTGACGAACAGCGGTGACACGTTTAACTCCGACTGGGATGCCATCGTTGCATGCAAAGCGAAAATCCACGATGGATATTGGACGTTGGAGTTCAGTATCCCGTTCAGTCAACTCCGCTTTAATAAGCGCGAACCGATGGTATGGGGGCTCAACTTGGGGCGCGAGCTCCCGCGAAATCAGGAGGAATCCATCTGGGCACCGGTTCCCGCCTCTTACGGCGGCTTAGCGAAGTATCGGACAGCAAACGTCGGTTCGCTTGTCGGTTTGGAGGGTATCGCACCCTCGCGGCACCTGGAGGTGCTGCCGTATGTGTTACCCGGCCTCACGCAGGCGAACGGCGATGGCGACGTGCTGGAGACGACGCGCGAATTCAAGGTTGGATTTGACGCGAAATACGGCATCACCTCAAACCTCATCGCCGACATCACCTATAACACCGACTTCGCGCAAGTTGAGGCAGACCAGGAGCAAGTAAACCTCACCCGATTTAGCCTCTTTTTCCCTGAAAAACGTCCCTTCTTTTTAGAAGGCGCGGGGTTATTCGACTTCGGCGTGCCGCGGAGCAGTTTCCGCAGGCCACCACCGATGCTACTCTTCTATAGTCGACGCATCGGGCTCGCCGAAGGCAAAGCCATCCCCATTATCTTCGGCGGAAAAGCCACCGGCAAAGTTGGTTCCTACGGCGTGGGTATCCTCAACGTGCTGACGAACGAATTTTACACGGCGGCGACTGAAGATGACGATGCTGTTGACATTCCGCGCACCAATTATTCCGTGATGCGGATTACCCGGGATGTCGCCGCCGGTTCCCGCATCGGCCTAATTGCTGTCAACAAAGACGAAATCGGCGATTACAATCGCGCCGGCGGGGTGGACTTTGAATACCGGCCAAGCAATAACCTAGATGTGCGAGGCATGTGGTCCCGGACATTTGAGCAGGGTATGTCCGGCAGAAATAACGCATGGTATCTCGGCACTCGCTGGCGAAACGACATTTTCCGCGCATCGGGTTCTTATACCGATATTGATGAAGACTTCAACCCGGCGGTAGGTTATGTCCGACAAAACGGTATCCGACGGGTGCAAGGGGAATTCCGCTGGGCACCCAGGCCGCAAAAATATGGCATCCGTGAAATTTACTCAGGCCCCGAAGTTGACATCATCCTCAATCAGGACAACGAATTGGAGCAGTGGGATGTGAACT
>PYJE01000063.1:5663-28881 GCA_003635305.1 Candidatus Poribacteria bacterium
CATCTGGGCACCGGTTCCCGCCTCTTACGGCGGCTTAGCGAAGTATCGGACAGCAAACGTCGGTTCGCTTGTCGGTTTGGAGGGTATCGCACCCTCGCGGCACCTGGAGGTGTTGCCGTATGTGTTACCTGGCCTCACGCAGGCGAACGGCGATGGCGACGTGCTGGAGACAACGCGCGAATTCAAGGTTGGATTTGACGCGAAATACGGCATCACCTCAAACCTCATCGCCGACATTACCTATAACACCGACTTCGCGCAAGTTGAGGCAGACCAGGAGCAGGTAAACCTCACCCGATTTAGCCTCTTTTTTCCTGAAAAACGTCCCTTCTTTTTAGAAGGCGCAGGGTTATTCGATTTCGGCGTGCCGCGGAGCAGTTTCCGCAGGCCACCACCGATGCTACTCTTCTATAGTCGACGCATTGGGCTCGCCGAAGGCAAAGCCATCCCCATTATCTTCGGCGGAAAAGCCACCGGCAAAGTCGGTTCCTACGGCGTGGGTATCCTCAACGTGCTGACGAACGAATTTTACACGGCGGCAACTGAAGATGACGATGCTGTTGACATTCCGCGCACCAATTATTCCGTGATGCGGATTACCCGGGATGTCGCCGCAGGCTCCCGCATCGGCCTAATTGCTGTCAACAAAGACGAAATCGGTGATTACAATCGCGCCGGCGGGGTGGACTTTGAATACCGGCCAAGCAATAACCTAGATGTGCGCGGCATGTGGTCCCGGACATTTGAGCAGGGTATGTCCGGCAGAAATAATGCTTGGTATCTCGGCACCCGCTGGCGAAACGACATTTTCCGCGCATCGGGTTCTTATACCGATATTGATGAGGATTTCAACCCGGCGGTAGGTTATGTCCGACAAAGCGGTATCCGACGGGTGCAAGGTGAATTCCGCTGGGCACCCAGGCCGCAAAAATATGGCATCCGTGAAATTTACTCAGGCCCCGAAGTTGACATCATCCTCAATCAGGACAACGAATTGGAGCAGTGGGATGTGAACTACACGCAGTGGTTCAGCCTCTCAACGGGTGACTCCATTCTGTTTTATGCGAAGCGCGAGTTTGAGCGATTAGACGAAGATTTTGAGATTCGGGATGGCGTAATCATCCCGATTGGCGACTATCAGTTCAGCGGGTTTGGCGGCCGCATTTCTACGAGTGACACCCGGGCTTTCAACACCACAACCGGGTTTGAGTTTGGGAATTTCTATAGCGGTGAACTTCGGAAATTCTATATCCACATGACGTTGAAACCGACGAGTCGGATGAGTCTGGAGACGTTCTACCAATTTAACCGCGTCAACCTCCCCGCGGGCAATTTTGATGCGAACCTCTTCACTAGCCGATTCAACTATTCGTTCTCCACGAGTCTGTTCGCCAAACTTTTCGCGCAGTGGAACACCGAATCGCAGGTAGTCTCAACGAACTTCCTCATCAACTACATTTACCGTCCGGGAAGCGATTTCTACTTCGTTTTCAATCAGACTTACGATACGGACAGAACCACGAAGTCGGCACTGCTGGATTCGACGGTGGTGGGGAAATTTACGTATTGGTGGAATCCGTAGAATTCAGTGCCATTTCGTTTTCTCCTTAGATGAGGGAGAACTAAATGGGCTTGGATTTGACAAAAATAACGCAAATGTCTGTTCGCGCTCAGGCGAGCGCGAACTACAGAGGTGCTTGGATTTGACAAAAATAACGCAAATGTGCTATAATTGGCGTTAACGTTGGAAAAATTGCGCGCATTCGTAAACTTTTTGCGAATCGTGACGTTAAGTATCGTAACTCGCAGATTCCTGATATCGCATACGAGAGTTAGAGGAGGAAAAAGAGATGAGTAGAAGTTCCGACATTGTCGCCACTCTTCAGCAGCGCCGGGCGGAACGTAAAAAGCCGAGGCGGGTCAAACCGTTGAAGCAGATGTCGCTTGATGCGGGCCAGCAGAGTGCTGTCTCCCAAGCGCAGGCGCAACCGACGAGCGCGCCGATGTCCTTGCAGAAAACCGCGGGCCGCAACTCTACTGCACTCACGGTGTCCGTGGCGTTTCATGTCATTATCGCGCTCCTCATCAGCATTTTCTACATCACCGACCGGATAGTCTCCGATACAGAGACAATTGATGGTGTGCTTGTCGTCGAAGAACATCGATCGACCAGACGGATAATCCGAACGCGGCCGAAACAGCAGTTTGAAACCAAGCGGCAGGATACGCAAAAGAATATAGCGCGGAAGCCTGTCCAGACGACTACAACACTGCCGTTAGGAGATACCGGGTTCACCATAGATCAGGCACCCGATGCGGCAGTGGATGTTCCCGAACCTTCGACAACCGGGGGGCTGAAGGCACTTGATTTTGGGAAGGGGCTTGAAAGGCCAACCGGAGCAGAGGAGGTAGAGATAAAGCCTCTCGAATTTGCACCGGAGCGTTCTTCGGAATCGCTGCTTGACAAGGTTGAACCCCTCGCGGTAGATGACGCGCCGGATTTGAACGTTGGGGATATCAACGTCGGGCCCAAGGGAACCCACCCAAAGTTCAAATTCAAATCGAAGCCGGATTATCCGCAAACTGCGAAGCGCGCGGGAAAAGAGGGCACCGTGATTTTGCAAGCCACTATTGATGAGAACGGCATCGCCCAGGATATCGTGGCCGTTACCAGTCTCGGCTTCGGCTTTGAAGATGCGGCGATTGCGGCCCTGCGCAAATCCACTTTCATTCCTGCTACGCAGGCAGGAAAACCCGTGAGTAAGCGGGTTAAGATTCCTTTTGAGTTTACGTTGGAAGACTAAGAGCGGATTACGTAGAGCTTACGCAGCACGAATCCCGTAGGCGCAGTTTCAAACCGCGTCTACGGGTAATGTCAACTTAAGCGCGGGCTGTCGATGCGGCGAAAACGCTCTTCAGCCCCGTTAGGAGCGGCTATGAACCACATCCGTCCTTACCGAAAGGGCATCTCTAGAAATCCCCCCTTACCCTCTAAATCTTCAACATTCCCTTCGCCGCAAAATTGCGTACCAGATTCACAACCGATTGGCGCGCCGTGTCAACGAGCTGCGTCTGTTCAAACGTCAACTGCGCCGCTGCCGCTTCAATAGCCTCCGCTTGCGATGCCGACATGTTTTCAACAAACCTGTCCCGAATCGCCGCCGGCGCGTTGTGCAAGGCGAGAGTTAAGGTGGAAGTATCCAAGGAATGCAGGATAGTTGCGATTGCCTCATCTCCCAAGCGCGCCAATTCATCAAAAGGAAACAGCTGTTCCTCAACGCTATTGACGACTTCTGGCTGCCTATCTCCCAATGCCTCCAATAGTCGGCTTTGCGTCGCGATGTCGGCGTGTGATAGGAGTTTCGCCAGATTTGCCGCGCCTTCGCCTAAAAACAAGTTCTGCTCGCGGGCCTCCTGAATTTTCCCGATGAGGATGTCCCAGAGTTGCCGCGCGCGTTCCGATTCAACAACCTCCATCGCAATCACCTTTTCGGCGATGCTCACCTGTTTCTCGAACGGCAATTGCGCGAAGATTTTTCCGGCGTGCGCGGCGAGTGCATCGGAGGCGGTTTTGAGCATGAGCAAAAAGAGCGCGGCATCGGCATCGTCCACCTTCTGGAACGCCGCCAAAATCACCTGTGGGTGCGTTTCATCAAGCAGCGTCTCCAATTCTTGCGTTTTAGAAAAAGATTTAGACAAGTCGCACCCCCTTTTCGCCGGCGAGCACTTCGCCAATCCGATAGACGGATTCGCCTGAGCCGTTGAGAGAGGCAACGGCAGCATCGACAGCATCCGGCGCGAGCGCGATTACCATGCCGATACCCATGTTGAAGACTCGAGCCATCTCTTCCTCGGCGACATTGCCTTTCTGTTGTAAAAACGGGAAAACAGGCGGAATATCCCACGTGCCTTTCCGAATTTGTGCCGTGCATCCCTCAGGCAGAATGCGTTGCACGTTCCCCGGCAATCCGCCGCCGGTGATATGCGCGAGCCCCTTCACATCGCAAACCTTGCAGAGCTCCAAAATAGATGTGACGTAACTTTTGTGCGGCTTCAGCAGTTCCTCTCCAAGCGTAGCAGAGAGTTCAGGGAGGTAGGTGTCAAGGCTGTAGTTACTCCGCTCAAACACGATGCGTCGCGCTAATGTGAAGCCGTTGGTATGCAAGCCTGCGGAGCCCAAGCCGATGAGGATGTCGCCCGGTTCAATCGCGTCGCCGGTGATGACATCTGTTCTCTCAACTACGCCGACTATAGTGCCAACCAGGTCATATTCGCCGGAGGCATAGAGCTCTGACAGTTCGGCAATTTCCCCACCAATGAGCGCGCATCCAATCTCTCGACATCCCGCCGCGAGTCCGCTAATAATCTGTTCAATAACATCGGGAGATACTTTGTTGATGCCGATGTAGTCGAGAAAGAAGAGCGGTTCCGCGCCCTGCACGACGATGTCGTTTCCGCAGTGCGCGACGATGTCAAACCCTACGGTGTCGTGCCGTTCTGCTTGAAACGCGATTTTCAGTTTCGTGCCGACGCTATCCGTGCTAGAAACGAGGACTGGTTCTTGATATGAACCGAGGGCAAAAAGCCCACCGAAGCTGCCGATGTCACTGAGGACTTCTGGCCGGTAGGTAGTTTGAACTAACTTTTTGAGGCGCGCAATCGCTTTTGCTTCTTCCTCAAACGAAACGCCGGCATCGGCATAAGTCAACGAGTTTTTAGCTGCCATCCGATTTTTCCTGCTCCTTTAAAAATTGTTCACGAAGAGAGGTGCCTTTTTTCTTTTTTGGCGGTTTGAGGAGTCGCACTACCAACACAACGCCGCTAATGCCTAAGGCGAGCATCACGCCCAGGTCTTGCGCTTCGGCCGCTGTCATCGCCGGGCGCAATTTCAGCAGGAGCGGTGGGAGCACTCGGCTGAGCACCATGCCGAGGATGGCGCAGATGAGGAGGGTAATCAGCGTGTGCTGTCCCTGTGGTGTGCCGATAGGACTCGGTCTTCGCTTGTTTCCACCACCGATAATAAGCATTGAAATTCTCCAATTGACAGGATTGACGCATCCTACCGCTAGGCGCGGTTTGACTTCTCACAGTTTTGGGCGCGCGTGTGAGTTTGCGCGGTTTGCAACCGCGCCTACGGCGTTCGTGCTGCGTCCATCCTATTAAAAAACGCCGCTCAGGATACGATAAGGCTTTTTATTCACTGAGCAGCGGCAACTTCTGCGAACGTTGTTCGTCAAACGGAACCGGATATTCCCCATCAAAGCAGGCGGTGCAAAAATTCTGCGGCGCGTTCATCGCCTTGAGCAGCCCTTCAATTCCCAGATAGCCGAGGCTGTCGGCGCGGATGTATTTGCGAATTTCCTCAATCGTGTGAGAACTCGCGATGAGTTCGCTTCGCGTAGGCGTATCCACGCCGTAGAAACAGGAGAACTTGTTCGGTGGCGATGCGATGCGGAGATGCACAGCGGTTGCGCCGCCCTGCCGGACGATTTTCACCAACTTCCTGCCGTTTGTCCCACGCATGATAGAATCGTCAACGACGATAACCCGTTTGCCCTCTAGCACATCGCGGATGGGGTTGAGTTTCACTTTCACCATGAGTTCGCGGATAGTCTGCGCAGGGTTCATGAAAGAACGTCCGACGAACGCGTTTCGCGAGAGTCCTAAATCAAACGGGATGCCGGATTCCTCCGCGTAACCGAGCGCGGAAATCGTCGCCGAATCTGGGACAGGGATGACGACATCTGCCTTCGCCGGATGTTCGCGCGCGAGCTGCCTGCCGAATTCGCGTCGCGTGCTGTTCACGCTTTGCCCGAACATCATGCTGTCCGGACGCGCAAGATAGATATATTCAAAGATGCACTGCGATAATTCTGGCTGTTTCGGTTGAAACTGAACGGACTCTATGCCGCGGGGGTTTGAACGGACAACAACCAATTCGCCCGGTTCAACCTCCCGAATCGGTGTTGCCTCAATGACATCCAGCGCGCATGTCTCGGATGCGAGCACATACGCATCGCCGAGTTGTCCGAGCCACAAGGGACGAAATCCGTGCGGATCCCGGGCCCCCATCAGCATCGTTTGGTTCATCATCACGAACGAATACGCGCCTTGCACCGCGCGGAGTGCCTCAACTATCCGGTCTGGCAGGAACGGCAGGCGTGAGCGCGCGATGAGATGGAAGACAACTTCCGTGTCCAGCGTCGTGCTGAAGATTGAACCCGCGTTCTCCCTCTCCTCACGGAGTTGCTGGGCGTTCACGAGAGTGCCGTTGTGCCCGAGCGCGAGCGGGCCGTGCCGATAATTTCGCACGAGCGGTTGCGCATTGTCAAGCGTGCTCTCCCCGGCCGTTGAATACCGGTTATGCCCTATCGCTACGTGTCCTTGGAGTTTCGCGAGAGCATCGGTGTCGAAAACCGCGGCGACGAGCCCCATGCCGTGATGAGAGGTAAGCCGTTCGCCATCTGACGCGACAATGCCGCTGCTCTCTTGCCCGCGGTGCTGCAAGGCACGCAACCCTAAATAGGTTAATTCCACCGCCCGCGGGTGTCCAAAAATGCCGAACACGCCGCATTCGTCCTTCGGTTTATCATCATCGTATCGCATAATCTATCTCAATTAGACAGTCTCAGCGCGCGGCTCACGTTTCGCCGCCGGTAATCTGTAACCTAATATCGCGCCAATCGGCACGGCGAGGATATACCAAATCTCAATCGGCCACTGGAGGTGCAGCAACCACACGCGCATCGGTAAGGAGACGACAAACGCCATTACTTTCAGCACGGGAAGAAGCACTGCGAGAAGCACATTCGGCGCACCGAAAATCTCCCACGGGACATCCAGCAGTGCTTGCAAACCGACTATCGCCGGCGGCCCCAACAGCGCGCCAGAGAACACCGGTTTAAACGGAATCTCGGCACCGAATTTCCTGCTGACAAAGCGCACCGCTTCGCTCGCACCGGCTATCATCACGCCGTAAGTCAGCCCTAGCGAGATGAGCAGGAGCAAACCTACCCAAAACCCGTGCGTCACGCTCTCACCGATGAGCCGTCTCCAAATCACGCCTTCAAAAAGCAGCAGACACACCCCACCGCTGATGAGGCCAACGACACCACCGAAGACAATTTGCCCCAGGGTGAGTTTGATTGTATCTTGTTTTGACATGTTTCCTCGTTTCTTCATCACAGGCGCGTTTTGCCGCCCGGTTTAATCAAATTCTAATTCTATTATAGCATGTTGCAACAGAATTGTCAAATTTTTCTGAGAATATCTATTGACAAAACGACATGTATCTGATAACATGTAGTCACAATAAGACAGACGCAGTGCCCCGGTAAGCGCGGTTTGAAACCGCGCGCTTTCCTGACCGGATGCGCGCTTGCAAAGCGTGCTTACCGGTTCAGGACTCGGCGGAAACGCCGCACAAAAAACTTGAGGAGGAACTCAAAATGCCAAAGCGTTTAGCGATAGATGGAGGCGCACCTGTTATCACCGAACCAATTCCGGGCGGTATGCACGGACCCAGCGTGATAGACGAACGGGAAATCAACGCAGTCACCGAAGTCTTGCGGAGCGGGAAACTTTTCCGATTCGTTGAAGATTCGCAAGTGAGTGGTTTCGAGACAGAAGCCGCCGCCAAACTCGGTGTGAAGCACGCCTTGATGGTAAATTCAGGCACATCTGCACTCGTTTGTGCCTTGACTGGGGTTGGCGTGGGCCCCGGCGATGAAGTCATTTTACCGGGCTATACCTTCATTGCAACGGCGGCTGCCATCGTCGGTGTCGGCGCGATTCCGGTGATAGCCGAGATTGACGAGTCTCTTGGGTTGGATGCGGCGGATGTGGAGCGGAAAATCACGCCGCATACCAAGGCGATTCTACCGGTGCACATGCAAGGTGTGCCGTGCCGACTTGAGGCAATTGTTGAACTCGCGCGGAAGCACAACCTCAAAGTGGTGGAGGATTGCTGCCAATGCGTCGGCGGAGAATATAAAGGCAAGTTCGCCGGCACTTGGGGCGATGCAGGCGCGTGGAGCCTCAACTACTACAAAGTTATCTCGTGCGGAGAAGGCGGGCTCGTTTTTAGCGATGATTACGATGTGTATGAGCGCGCAGCGTTCGCCGCAGAGCCCGGCCTGCCGATGTGGATGAGCGATTCCGAATGGCAGAACAAACCGTTCTCGTGCCAATGCTATCGTCCGAGTGAAATACTGGGCTCCCTCGCGCGCGTCCAATTGTCAAAGTTAGGCGATATTTTGGGGCATACGCGGCGGCTTAAGAAGGCGTTTCTCGCCGAACTCGCCGAGGAACCGAAAGGCTACATCCGCCAACACGTCGATGACCCGAGCGGCGAGTGCGGTATCAGTGCCGCCATCATTGTGTGCGATAAGGAGCTTGCCGTGAAATACGCCGAGGCACTCAAAGCGGAAGGCCTGAACGCCGGAACCGCTTACAATGCAGGTTTTCCCGACAGGCATATTTATGCCTATTGGGATTCCATTTTGTTTAAACACTCGCCGCATCCTTCAGGGTATCCATGGAACGACCCGAGTTATAGAGGCGATGTTGCGTATTCACGGGATATGTGTCCGATAACGCTGTCCATCCTCGGCCGCGCGTTGCGGTTCGGGTTCAACGTCAATATGCAGGAGGAGCACGCGCGGTTAATGGCGGCGGCGATTAATAAGGTGGATGCAGCGTTAGGTTAACCGGAATATCCGATTTCCATCTGCCGGTAGGCGCGGTTTTCAACCGCGCCCGCGTGAGAGTGCGCGCTTTCAAAGCGCGCCTACGGGAGCGGTGGAGCGGAATCTGGGATAACGTAGATACGCCGGTCGATTTCCGTGAAACCCAGTTTTTGTGCCACCCGCAGCGATGCCGCATTATCCTCCCCGCAACTCCAAGCCGGGACTTTGCCTCGCGCCTGTATCCGTTCAGCGACGAGGGATGCGGCGGCGGTGGCAAATCCATTTCCGCGCCATTCATCCAACGTGGATACGCCGATGTCGGCGTGCAAATGCGTCTCTGCATAGACGTGTGCAATCGCTACGATTTTTCCTTCAACGATAGCAGCGGCGGCGATGCCATCTGTTACCATCTCCGTGGCGGTTTTGTAACCGTTACCCTGCACTGCCTTGGGGGCATCGGATAGCAGTGCTATATCCGCCGCTGTCAAAAGGCGAACGGCCGCGTTGGAATGCACGCGGACAGGCTCTAAGAGCGCGTGACATACATCGCCATAGTAGCGGACAGTTTGTCCCATTTCCGCTGCCATGCGCTTACCGAGGGGTTCGGCGCATTCGGCGTTAACGTTGACGCAACTCCAACCGTCCTGTGGTTTGAGCAATGTCCACAGCGCATTGGCATCTGTCCCGAAACCGATGGGTTCTTCCGGACAACATTCGTCAAAGACGAGCGCGGCGACAGGCGCGTCTTCGCCTGCTTTTGAAACGAAAGCGCGGCACATTCCCTGTTGCAATCGTGCCGCAGCGATGACTGTCATCGGGGTATCGCCGAGGTGCTTCGCGAGGGTAAGGCATTCGGGGTGTGTTAATTCTTGCATAGGATTTTTGTGAAAACGGGTGGATATAGACATCTATCCGGACAATTCGGGAAAATGGGAAAATCGAATGAAAATTACGATTTTAGGTTCAGGCACCTCAACCGGTGTGCCGGAGTATAAATGTGAATGCGGGACCTGCCAGGATGCAAGGCAGTTCGGTTCTAAAAACTATCGCACCCGTTCGTCCATCCATATCGAAAAGGATGGAAAAAATCTGCAGTTTGACCTGGGGCCGAACTTCATGGATCAGATTGACAGGCATCGGATTGAGTGGATAGACGCGGTGCTCTTCACGCATTGCCACGCGGACCACGTCAGCGGCACTAACGACATCGTTATGCCGTGCCGCAAACAGCAGATGGACATGCCTATCTACGGTCCCGCGCAGACGATTCGCGTCTTGCAACGCAACTTTGACTATATGTTTACTAAAGAGACGTTCCAAGGCGGCGGTGTCGGGCATCTGCTGCCGAACGTTGTCAATAAGCGGTTTGAACTGCTCGGTTTTGACATCACGCCGATTCCGGTCGAACATGGCAACATGGAGACATACGGATACCGCGTTGACGATTTCGGGTATCTACCGGATGTCAAACGGTTGCCGGCAACTTCGCAGGCACTGCTGGAAGGAATTGAGGTGTTGGTTATCGATGCGCTGAGTTTCAATCCGAGGCATCCGACGCATCTATCGGTAGGGCAGGCGTTGGAAATTAGCGAGGCACTGCAGCCGAAAGCCACCTATTTTACGCATATCATGCATCGGTTAGATCATCGGTATTTCCCAGAGCAGTGCGCGGAACAGCAAATCGACTTGCCCGATAACGCTACTCTCGCGTATGATGGACAAGTGCTTAGGTTGTGAGTTCTGGTTGCAGAAAGTAGAGCGGGCTCGGGCGAGCCCGCTCTGTTGAACCTGGCCGAAGGCAAGCGATTATTTTCCCCAACCCCCTTGCTGCGGCTTCCGCTGTTGTAACACAACCCGGGCGCCGGCGGAGAGCCCGCTTTTGACAATCACGTGTGTTTCGTTCTGCATGCCAACGTCCACGGGTGTGCTTGTGCCGGGGCCGTCATCACTATCCAACATAACCGATTTCCCTTTTGACATTTTGATATCCGCGCGCACGCCGTCTGCCTTCTTTTTCCCTTTGACGAGCAGTGAAAGTGTCGTCGGGCCGGGGCGGATGCCGCGCTGCGAACTATCCAGACTAATTGTCACCGAACCAGAACCGACGTTCGCCACGGTGCCGCGGAAGATTTTCTCAGTGATAGTCTGCACATCAATCGGCTGCCCCGCCTTATAGGGCGACGTATCGTCAACTTGTGCGGTGAGCGTCGCCGAGGGCTGTTTTATCAGCGCGTCCAGAGGGAGCAACAGGACATTCTTCTCTTCGTAGGTAATGATGTCTACGTCGGCACTCATTCCTGGGCGCAGTTCGGAAGGTGAACCGACTACCTCAATCATCACCTCAAAAGAGATGATGTTGTCCTGCTCTTGTCCACTCGGCGAGATTTCATAGACGCGTCCCTCATATTTCTTCTCTTGGTAGGCATCCACCTTAATCTCGGCGCGCTGCTCAAGACGTAGGCGTTCCATATCCACTTCGTTAATATAGGTTTTGACTACCATTCTGGAGAGATCAGCGATTGTCATGAGCGGCGGACTTTGCGAGAAGGCGGAACGGCCGGAAGTTACAATTTCGCCTTCTTCGATTGCGAGGAGTGTGACGGTTCCTGCCATCGGTGCCTTAATCGTAGTCCACTCAAGTCGCTCATTTTGATTCTTCAAGCTACTTTGCCGGCGAAGCAGGTTGGCATCCGCGCTGACTTTCGACTGCTGGGTGAGCAATTTCTCGTTGTCAATAGTCAGGGATAATTCCTGCAAGCGGGTTTCGGCGTTTGCGAGTTGGAGCCGGTCTTCCTCCTCCGCCTTCTCGCGCATCTTCTTGAGATTTTCTAGGTTGATGCGTTGCTGCTCCAGTGTTGCTTTCCTCGTGCTAATGGCGGATTCGCGGGCGGAGATGGTGCGCTTCCGCGACAGCACTGTTTTCTGTTGCGATTCAACCCGTTTCATGGCGTTCTCACGTTGCGTGACAGCATTCGCATGCTGCGATTCTGCGTCTTCCAACGCCTTTTTGGAGACGAGGTTCTTCTCATAGAGCGATTTGTTCCGCTCCAATTCGGAGACAGTCGCTTTCAAATTCACTTTGGCGGACTGCAGCGAGGATTCCTGTTCAGCTCGTGCGAGTTCTGCCTGTTCATAGGCGATTTTCGCTTGTTCCAACTCAATTTCGTCCTGAGCGAGTGCGTTCAGCGTCGTCTGAATATCGGTTTCCGCTTGGCTAATCTGTGTTATCGTTGTGGCCTGACTCGTCTCCAGATTCGCCTGCGCCATTTTGACCGCGGCATCCGCCTGCGTCAATTCACTTTCAAGGCGTTCTTTCCGGAGTTCAATATTTAATTCTGCTTGGGTGCGTTGTGCTTCGGCGGCACTCACATCCGCTCTCGCCTGTTTGAGTTCCTCTTGATAGAGCTCCGGGTCTAGTTCTACCAAAACCTGTCCTTCCTCCACGTAATCGCCATCGTCAACGTGGAGGTTAACGACTTCGCCTTCCACTTGGGCTTTCACTTCCACGTCAAGGAGGGGTTCTAAGTTTCCGGTTGCGCTGATGCGCATTTGGAAATCGCTGCGTTCGACAACTTCGATTTTCTTCTCCATGGCCGGGTCTGCGCCATTTCTCCCGCGTCCTAGCACCGCCCAACCGATTGCGACAACGAGGACTAGGAGGACAGCGACGCTAATAATCACTTTTTTCACGGTTCATTTCTCCTGTGTATGTTAGGGGGAGGTGCCGATGCGAGGCGGCACCTCCCGTTTGTTGATTCCTACTCGGAACGGAGTGCCTCCACCGGTGTGAGTTTCGCCGCCTTGTTAGCGGGATAAAGCCCGAAGAATACACCGATTGCCACTGAGACGAGCAGCGCGATAAGCATCGTTCCAAAAGAGACTACCGAGGGCCAGTCGCTCCCTTCCCATACGAATTTAGAGATGAGCGCGGCTGTCCCTTGTCCCATAAAAATACCGGCAATTGCACCGAGGATGCCACCGGCGAGGGTGAGCACGGATGCCTCAATCAGGAACTGCGCTAAGATGTCACTCCGCGTCGCGCCGAGTGCCTTGCGCAAACCTATCTCCCGCGTTCTGTCGGTAACGGAAACAAGCATGATGTTCATCACACCGATGCCGGCGACGAGCAGAGCGATGCCCGCGATGCCGCCCATCAGCAGTTTCATGACAATTCCCACCTTGTTGGCGGTTGCAAGTTCCTCCGTGGCTGTCCAATAGTTATATTCTTCTCCGGTGTTGTTATGTATCCTTCCGAGAACTCGTTTCGCGTCGGCGATAGCGAGCGGAATCGTGTCAATATCCACTGCTTCGATGCGGAGGCGTTCAATATCTTGCCGCCCTTTAAACCGCTGCTGGAGTGTGGTTATCGGAATGATAAACCGGTCATCCCAGCCGGAGGTATCCATTGCATCGCCTTTCTCCTCCATGACACCGATGACTTTCAGGCGGACATCGTAGCGGCCGCTACGTCGCCAGGAAGATTGGCGAGATGCCTTAATCTCCTTTCCTACCGGGTCTTCGCCGAGAAAGACTTCTTCCATAATTTTGGAACCGATAAGGGTAACGGTGCTGGCTGCTTCAACTTCTTCGGCGGTAAAAAACCGTCCACTTGCCGGGTACCAATTGTGCGATCTGTCATACCCTGCGGTTGAGGCGACGATGCGCGATTGCTTGCTCCTGCCGGCATAGCTCACGCTCCATCCGGGCATATCGTCTTCTGCGACGACGTTGACAATCCCGCGCACGTTATCCTGCAGTGCATAAGCATCGTCGGTTTCCAGGTGTTCGGCTCGGTTTCTTTGCCATCGGCTTTTGCCGCGGACGGCTTGTCCGGCGGCGCGGCTGAGTGTGCCGGCCTGTTTGTCCCATTCGTCTCGCACGATTTCAATGATTTTCGTGCCGCCGGTCCGCTCAATCTCGCGTAACACCATCGCGCTAGAACCGTCGCCGACAGATACCATACTCACAACGGAACCGACACCGACGATGATGCCTAAGATAGTAAGGCAGGAGCGGAGGGGGTTCCGCCGAAGACTTGCAATGCCGAGAATGACACATTCAAGTAGGTTCATTTGTTGCGTTTCCTCTTGTTGTGGGCCGTAGCGCGAGGAACAGGCCCTCGCGTTCTTATACATGACGATGGACAGGCCCTCGGCCTACGGGCTCAGGTGCGTTATCAATCTGTTCTCAACGCCTCAATCGGTGTTAATGCGGATGCTTTTATAGCCGGGTAAAGCCCGAAGGAGATACCGATTGCCGCAGAAAAAGAGACTGCGATGGCAATCCACTCCTTTGAAACCACCGAGGGCCACTCTGGGACAATCTGAACGATGTTCACCGCGAGCATTGCCATGCCTTCGCCGGCCGCGATGCCGAGTACGACACCAATCGCGCCACCGATGCTACACAGCACCACCGCTTCCATTAAGAACTGCACCAGGATATCCATCCGTTTCGCGCCGAGTGCCTTTCGGAGCCCAATCTCGCGGGTGCGTTCAGTGACAGCGACGAGCATCATATTCATAATGCCGATACCGCCTACAAGCAGCGAGAACCCGGCGATGCTCCCCAGTGCGATTTTGATCACCTGACTAATTTTATCTAATTGTGCCATGCCTTCCCGCATATCCCAGAGACTGAAAAAGTCGTCTTGGTTGTTGTGACGTTTTCGGATAACGGTTTTCACTTCTTCGATGGCTTTCGGCACATCGTCAACGGTGTTTGCGTGGACAGAGAGCATCACAATCCGGTCATTGCCGGTGAAGCGTTCCTGCGTTGTCGTGAGTGGGAGGAACACCATATCGTCTAGATTCCAACCGAATCGGAGACTTCGGCCTCGGCCCTCCATTGTTCCGATAACGGTGAACCGTTCGGTTATCCGCCTCTGTTCTTTTCTGCCGTATCTATCAAAACGGCCGCCGGAACCTCTGCCGATTTTTACCTCTTTTCCCACAGGCGATTGCGTGCCGAATAGCGCGGTTACGACATCTGTTCCAAGCACACAGACTTTCGATTCGTTATCCATATCTTCATCGGAGATGAACCGGCCCTGCTGAATGTCCCAGTCCATCGCCTCTGCAAATGAAGCATTGACACCGTTGTAGCCGGTTCGGGTTTCCGAACCGTCGGCGGCTTGCACCAGCACGCCTCTCCATTCAGGGATTCTCGGCACAACCACTTTGACAGAGGGACATTCCGCTTCAATTGCGAGAACGTCCTCATATTCAAAGTATTCGTTGCTGCGATTCGGCACCCACCGGTTGCGAACGCGTTTGTAGCTGCTGCGATACATCGTGAACTGGTTCACACCACCGAGTTTCTGTGCATCTTGTAGCACGATGACTTTGGCACCGTCGCCGATGGCTATCATCGCTAGCACGGACGCAACGCCGATGATAATCCCAAGCATCGTCAATAGTGAACGCAGTTTATTGCTGCGAATCGCCGCAATGCCGACAGATATTCCCTCCAATATGCGCATCATTTTCCTCCTGAGCCTTCATGAGATGTTTTTTCGGTTAATTTTTAGACAAAGAAGGGTGAATAAAGTTCGGAATTCTATCATATTAGACGCAGTTTGAGGAAATAGGTTTATATTCTGTGCACCTTCCCTCAATTTGTCCACTTTGGCATAATTCTTTTGTTGCTTTAACGTGATTCAAGGAAATAGGTTTATTTTTTCGTTGCAATTTCGGTAGACTTGGGGTATAATATAAGAAAACTTTGTCTTTGTCAAGGAGGAGATTATGATGAGATTAGTTTTGTTTTTTGTGTGCGTGCTGTTGTTCTTGGGTCCGTCGTCTTTCAGCGAGATAAGCGTTGAGGAGTTCGAGAAAATCCGCACCATCGTTAAGGAAGAGGTGAGTGCATCCGAGGCGCGATTGCGTGCAGAAATCGCCGCATCCGAAAAGCGGCTACGCGTAGAAATTGCTGCGGCTGAAAAGCGAGCGATGGACCATACGTCGCAAGAGATCGCGAAACTCACTGTCAGAATGGACGCGACAGATAAGCACCGAGCCGACCAGTTTAAAGCTGTCAACGATCGATTTGGGGATGTGAATATGCGGTTGAATCTCAATTTCACTTTGCTGGTTGTGTTGATTGGTGTTGTTATCGGGTTGCCGCTGTTCCGGGACCGGAAAAAGGAGCGCGAGCAAGACGCGAAACTGGAGGCACAACAAAAGCAGCTGGAGGCACAACAGCAGCGAATCGAAGCACAAGAACGTGAATTGGCAGCGGTGCGCGCGGAATTAGCCGCGCTCAAACAGCAGCCTACCCTGCACATAGAACAACCGCAGACATGAAGGAACAGAGCACCGTTAGGCGGGTGCTCTCCCACGCATCGGGGACGGAAGGGCTCTCCTATCGGGACGCACAGCATTGCGCGAGATAGGTTCGTTTTTCCTTGCTATTTGGATGTCAAAGTGGTATCCTATAAGAAAACTTTGTCAAGGAGGAGATTATGATGAGATTAGTTTGCTTGTTCTTTCTGTGCGTGCTGTTGTTCTTGGGTCCCTCGTCTTTCAGCGAGATAAGCGTTGAGGAGTTCGAGAAAATCCGCACCATCGTTAAGGAAGAGGTGAGTGCATCCGAGGCGCGATTGCGCGCAGAAATCGCCGCATCTGAAAAGCGGGCGATGGCGCATGCGACGCAAGAGGCTGAGAAGATAACTGTCAGAATGGACGTAACGGACCGGCAAAGGGAAGCCCAGTTTAACTCCGTAGACAAAAACTTTGGTTACCTCTATATGCTGTTCGCGGCCCTATTGGCGTTGATCGGGCTGCCGCTGTTCCGGGACCGGAAAAAGGAACGCGAGCAGGACGCGAAACTGGAGGCACAACAAAAGCAGCTCGAGGCACAACAGCAGCGAATCGAAGCACAAGAACGTGAATTGGCGGCGATGCGCGCAGAATTAGCCGCGCTCAAACAGCAGCCTCTCCCGCACGCAGAACAGCCACAGACGTGAAGGAACGGAAAAGGGCGGATGCGGATATCCGCCCCCGGCGGATATGAAACTAACGCGGGTAAGCCGTATCCAGCGCGAGAATCGAATAACTCGTAACTAGCACCGGATCTGCCTCCATCCAGCGGCTCTCCTCATTGACCCAAAAGCCTTCCGGTTTCTGCAGTTCCATCAACTTTCCAGCGAATTCTTGATACCAATCGTGCGAGATGCCCTTCGCATCCACAAGGACCGGCTGGCCGTAAAGCCGCAACGCCTTCGCCATCGTGTGGTAGTGATAATAGAGCCCCTGCGCGCCCATGCCGTAATTTTCGTCCAATGTGAAGTGCTTCTGAATCCAATTGACAGCCGACTGCACACGCGGGTCAGTTTTGTCAACATTCGCGTAGATGAAACTCAGCAACCCCGCATAAGTCATGCTAGCATAACTGCGCGGGTGTCCTGCCTCATCCTTGCCAGCCTTACTCTCCCCGTCCGGCGAATAGATAAAACCGCCATCGTTCCCTGCCCATCCCTGGTCATTGCTCTCACTGCGATTCTGTGTCCGTTCCAAAAACTTAACGGCCTTGTTCCAGACTTCGTCGTCATCGGAGCCGCTCTCTTTGAGAGCTTGGATGGCGATGTTCAAATTAGAAAGGTCATGCACGGTTTCGCGGCTGCCGTAGCCGATGCCGCCGTAATAGACGCTCTCTTCATCGTTGATTTGCAGGGTTTTCAGGAACCCTTGCGCTTTGGCGATAACCTCGGCGTATGCCGAATTTTCCGTTGAGGCGAGTGCCATCACGGAAATGGAGGTGTTGTAATTCGGCAGCGCGGGTTGCTTGTCAGCATCATAGATAGCACCGTTCGGCTGTTGCATGGCGACGAGCTGCTCAATCGCTTTCTTGATGAACGGACTGTTCGCCTCCGTGTATTTTCCCTGCGGGTGCCGCAAAAAAGCGGTAACCGCAAGTGCCGTTATACCAGGGTGATTGCGGAAGAGGCCATCTTCTCCCTGCTGTGCCTTCAGCCATGCCAACCCTTTGTCAATGCTCGCGATAACCTGCTGGTTGAGTTCGTGGTGTGACTGGGCGGCGTGGTGTTCTGCCGCTGCGCCTCCCGCGAAGAACACTAGCAACAAGCATGCGAGGCTTGTGCTCCAAACGTTGATTTTCATTTTTGACTCTCCTGATTTCGCGCGCTTTGGCAGCGCACCGGTGTTTACTTGACGTTATAGCAAATATGATGCCAGTTTTGCGATGCTATTTCATATCCAATTCATTCGCGTCGGCGTGGCGTGGCAAGGGACAGGCCCTCTCCCTACGGTGCAGCCTGCGCGCACTGCCGTTGCCTTTGTCTGTCGCGCGGGGGGATTTTTCCCGCGAGTTTTGCGCGGCGGGGGTTTTTGAACAAATCCTAGCCGTGACAAAGTGAACACTATTGTCCATAATTTGAACAACGCAGCAGGGTGCCGCCGGAGGCGCGGTTGGAAACCGCGCCTACCGGCAGGATGGGCGGCGACAATTGCGCGGTTGGAAACCGCGCCTACCGGCAGGATGGGAAACAACAGGCCCCGTAGGCGCGCTTTGGAAGCGCGCCCTCTTACCTGCACGCGGTTGGAAACCACGCCTACCGGAAGGAGACCGTTTCGCCGGTCTCCGCGGATTGCATCGCCGCGTCGTAGACTTGCATGACTTTCCGCACCTCTTCCGGTTTGACAACTAGTTCCGCGCCGTTGTTCAGCACATCGGCGATGTTGTGGTAGTAGGATTTCCAGGTGCCGCGCACACTCTCAATAACGAGCTCGCGAGGTTCACCTCCCGCTTCTGTCCAGACTTTCGCGTAATTGCCCGGGTCCTCTTCGGCGGCATCGATATCGCCATCGCGCATCGGGCCTTCCTGCGGGTCCAACCCATATTTGACCAGGCCGCCCTCATCACCGACGACATACCATCGCGGCTTCTCTGCCTTGGAGAGATTGCCTATCTCAATCTGATATCGGACATCGTTCTTGAACTTAATGATGAGATTCGCGTAGTTGCCGATGTCAACATCCCATTTTGCATTGTAGTGGATATCGCAGAAGATTGAGGCGACAGGTGCCTGCACGAATTGCAACGCCTGATCGACGAAGTGCGCCGGCCAATCGTAGAGGATACCGCCGCTATGTTTCTTGATACTACGCCACCCGCCGGGTTTCCCGTAGCGCATAATCGCCACTTGGAAGAGGTAAGGCGTGCCGAGCAGCCCATCGGCGATAACCTTTTTTACCGTGAGGTAGTCCCAGTCCCATCGCCGATTGTGGAAAACGCTGAGCATGACGTTATTCCGTTGGCTGGCGGCAATCATCGCGTCCGCCTCGGCGGTGTTCATCGCCATGATTTTGTCAGTGACGAGGTGTTTGCCTGCATCCATCGCTTTGATGGCGAGTTCGGCGTGTGTATCGTGCGGCGTGGCAAGCACAACGAGCTCCACCGCGTCGTCCGCGAGGACTTCGTCAAGCGTTTGGTAAATCTGCGCGTTGGGATATGCCTCGCGTGCAGCGCCGCGCCGCTCAGCATCCCGTGTAGCGATGGCGTAAAGATTCAATCCATCTGCCAAACTGACAAGATAGGAATGAAACGCGCGGCCGGCATAGCCGTAACCGATTACTGCAGTGTTTGTCATAAAAATTCTCCTTTGAAAAATGGCAAATCGCGGGGGACAGGCCCCGCGCGACGAACCGAATAGGCACCGGCACCCCTTACGATACATCGGCCGGATACAGAAATCCGCTCCTACCTCTGAGCGTTCAATGTCCAATCGTAATCCAAATAGTGCAATTCAACTTCTTCCGTTTCGAGAAATTCTGCATCGTCCGGCGGCAGGTAGTCGGCGAGGAAATCGGTTACGCCGGCGTATCCCTCCGTGAAATCGGCGGCATACCATTTAAAGATTTTAGAGAGATAGAGTCGGCGTTCACTGCGTTTAAGCCGCACCTTCTCCGGGTTCGCAACGAAGTTAAAGGTGGCGGTTTCGAGCCGTTCCTCGAGGGTATCGGCGAAAAACGCGCGGTTTTCCAACGTCGGGCATCCTGCCGATGCACAGACAAGCGCGAAGTGCACGCGCGCATCCACAAACTCGGCGCGGATAACGTCGTGTTCGATTTCATTGAGCGTGTAAGGTTTGCCCGCTACCTGAAATTTCAGCCGATAGAAAAACCCGCCGAACGGTTTGACGCTTCGGACGCTCGTCGTCGGGTATCTATCCACAACGCCTTTGATAACAAGCGCGTTGTAGGCATTGAGCCAGAACGCGAGTTGCTCATAATAAGATAACGCCGCCAGATCTGCCGATGCCAACCTATCTAGGTATGCCTCCAATTTGTCCGGGGATGCCTTCAGGCCGGCGTAGTCTACTTGCCCCTTGGCGTTGACGCGCGCTTGCAACACTTCGTCAAACAGCGCGTGATTTGGTGCCTCGCTGCTGAGCGGCACGCTCTGGCCAACGCGCGCATCTGTCTCAACGCGGAACCAGTAGAGAAACCCGGTGCCTACCGCCGATAGAACGAATAGACCCGCGATGAACCATGAATTCGTTTTCATTTTTTGCACGCTTCGCTTGTTTTTGCGCGGTTTCAAACCGCGCCTACGGGAACTCATTTTTGCGCGGTTTCAAATCGCGCCTACAGGGCGCTCGTTTTTGCGCGGTTTCAAATCGCGCCTACGGGAACTAATGTGGAAATCATGATTTTATTATAGCAGATTATGAACTATTTGTCGCCGTTTTTTTGCCGATTGCCTCGCGAACCTCCTGAATAGGTCAAGCTCGGGCAATCTTAACCTGCAGAAACAGTTGAAACTGATTCAGACAACAAAAACGCAACCCAACCCTTGACAAAAATGTTAAAAAATAGTAAAATCACATTTTCATTTGACAAACGCGCAAAAATGTGGTATATTATATACATATCATAATTTTGGGCGCAGTTTAAAAACAACGAAAAGGAGATACGAACGTGAAAACCCAGCGTAAATTGCATCACCGCGGATATCTACTTCCGTATGCATCACGCGCAACGGCCACCCCGGTCGCGCGCCCGAGACACGTTCGCAATCTCCCTAAAGTTTACCCCCCCCCTTACTATACGGCCGTTAACCCCTGTCACTCTCGGCAGGAAGCCGAATTGTTGGGGAGGGGAGACAGTTGTCCCAACTCCCGCTCTGATTGCTCCAACGATGAAGACACGCGCGCATTCCCTGCGCGCCACACGGTTCACGCGCGAACCGATAGCTCCTTGGCCTCCCCTCGCGACCGCGCTGTCGCACCCACTCAGGAGAGCCCCAAGGGGCTTTTCGCGTTGCACTCCATCTTTTCATCCAGGGCACCCTAGAGCCTACCGGCGTTGTTCCGGGGAAAATTCACTCCCCACTTCGGGTATTCAGGGGCAGGATAACCGTGGGCACCCGTCCACGGTTACCCTGGTTTCTCCGAGAACGCGTGTTCGCGAGGGACAGGCCCTCGCGCTACGGGAGGAGCGGCGTTGAAGTTGAGGTTTGCGAGGGACAGGCCCTCGCGCTACGGGAGGAGCGGCGTTGAAGTTGAGGTTTGCGAGGGACAGGCCCTCGCGCTACGGGAGGAGCGGCGTTGAAATTATTGTAGGGCACCGCTTATTTCCAAGCAGGTTCGGGAGATAATTGTTGAGATCAGGTGCTCTCAACCTACAAGCCTCCTACGGTAGCGTCGCTTATTCCCAACCAGGTTCGGGAGATTCGGACAGGCAGAGGCTCGCGGGGGACAGGCTCCCGCGAGACGAACCAATACGTCTAGCCTTTCATGAATAAAGGCTATATATGTTTCAAGGAGATATAATGATCAGAAAACCTCTTTTTTGCTTAAGTTTGCTGTTTCTGCTCGGGATAGTTTCCGTGTTGGGAACACCGATGAAAGTAGAGGGCAGTGCTCCAGAGCTGCTGGAAGTGCGACTCAACGCGGCGAGAGGGCCTGCTCCCTCCCGCTACCACAAGGTGCGCCACGAGCACTTCGTCGATGGTCCGGGAAGAGTTGCAAGCAATCCTGATGGCTTCTACGACACACTTCCTATCCTGCACAGGGATGGCTGGGCACTCCCAACCGATGACAATCGGTTGACGTTGGAGGATAGCCCGCGAGCTGCCTATTACCGGGCCGGCGATGCTTTTGAAGTGACGTTGAAGTTTAATGAACCGGTGCAGGTGGACACCAGCAATCCCCCAACGTTGTATACCGATGCGGACGGTTTTGTCGGAGACTGTAAATACGTTGGCGGAACAGGAACAGACGAGTTAACGTTTCGTGACATCGTGCAGGAAGGCGAGCACACCTTCGGTGGATTAGGCTTTGTGAGCCAGGCACTTTGGCAGAATGTTCTTCAACCGACAAGCCCAGGGGGTCGGGTAAAAGGGACAATGCCTATTAGCAATCCGAAGAGAATAACGGATCTGGAGGGTAATGAATTTAATCAGCGTGCCGATATTCAGATACAATTTTGGGCGTTCTTAACCGGTATGCCTGAGATTCTAACCGATCCGACTATCACGTCTCAAAATCCCGCGGACAGACTTAAAATCGGCACCCCGCCTGGTGAAAAATACGATGACGCATACTTCCGCGGGCTCATCAAGCACCTCGTGGATACTATCCCTGCGACGGTGTGGATTCCCGGCTTAATAAAAAATGGGGATACCCACACGGACGATAGGCGTATTAAGCCTGTCTCCGTGGTTACCTATACTCACACATCTCCCACTTACGAGCCGGACGATTTCACTGTGGACATCAATGAAACAACCACACAGAAAGATGCCTTTGATGTGGAATTCCGCTTTTTCAACTACGAAGATGACACAAATTACCCAGGTCCAGATGTTTTCGCGGACGAAGTAGGCACCAGTTTTGAGCCCGAGGATGTCCAGATTTCCGGCCCCGGCGTAACCCGGGGAGACTGGGATGTGACACTGACGTATGTCGGGCTAGATCTTCGCGCCGCGAACCAATGGCCTGGGGACTGGCCGGGGCGCACGGCGGGTACCAGCCACGGGCCTGGTGAGGTTAAGCGTTCGCCATCGTTCCTGGTTTACAAGGCGACGATTACGCCGCCCAACGGTTTTGAGGGAGATGTGGAGATTTCGCTGGAACAGGGTGCCACGATGGACATCGCGGGGAATCCCAGTAAGGCATCGAATAGGTTAACTGTTCCGGTGCGGACCCCGCCGACGGTGCAGGTAGCGCGTCCGGAAGGCGAAACAGGCTTGGTGCTTGAGGCTTTTAAGGTTGAATTCGCTTTTAGCCGCAATGTGGTATCGCCTCTTGACGCGGAGAAAATCAGCATTACGCAAGCGGATGGAACGGCGTTGGCGTGGGATGTGGCTGTCACACAACCGACATCGCCGAGTGCTACCGTCAGTGCGGTTATCACGCCTGCGCTCAATTTTAGTGGGGAGGTGCGCATCACGCTGGAAGCAGGTGCAGTCCGGGATGCAGTAGCCGGTTCAGAGCAGATGAATGTCGCCGCCGTGGCACCATTAGTTGTCACAGTGGACACGCTGCCACCGCAGGTCATTGAAACGCC
>PYJE01000064.1 GCA_003635305.1 Candidatus Poribacteria bacterium
GCCGAACCCTCACTGGACACATGGCCCCTGTCACCAGCGTGTGTTTTAGTTTGGATGGGCACACACTCGCTAGCGGGAGTTCCGATGGCACGGTACTCTTGTGGGGCTTGCAACAGCCGCTTGAGAAATAAAAGCGGCTATCGGTTGTTTCCCGTGGGGCGAGGGCCCGTCCTCTCATCTTCAATATATGCTGCACGATGGGGGCCTTTCTAAGGCTGCTCGGGGCTAAATGTCCATAGCAGTTCCGATTCAACCAGCAAAGCCGCGACTCAGAAAACAAAAATATGTTGACAAAAATGCAAAATTTGCGACAATAAAATCACGCCTGAAAGGAGAAGTTTCTGATGAAAAACACCACGTTGACTGCAACACTACTACTCACCGCACTGATTTTGAGCACAACCGCCGCTGCGCAAGACTACACCCGATGGGGATTACCGGAGGGTGCAGTGCTGCGTCTCGGCAAGGGCAAGCTCACGGGGGAAATTGCGTATTCGCCGGATGGCAAATTGCTGGCAGTCGCGAGTGCTATCGGGGTGTGGTTGTATGATGCCAACACTTTCAAAGAAGTCGCCTTGCTCGTTGGGCACCTTGACGCTGTTGTTGAGACTACGCGTTTTAGTCCGGATGGGGAAACACTCGCCAGCGGCGGCACGATAGGGTATGAGGGAAACACGACTGGCACTATTCACCTTTGGGATGTCACCACTGGCACAATCAAAAATACCCTTACCGCACGCACCGTGAGTTTCAGTCCCGACAGGAATACACTCGCTAGTGCCGATTATCACGACAGAACGATACGCCTATGGAATGTCAACACTGGAGAACTCAAAAATACCCTCACGGGACACACCGGATCTATCGCAAGCGTGTGTTTCGGTCCCGATGGGCAGACACTCGCAAGTGCCTATTACGACAAAACGATACGCCTATGGAATGTGGCGGCTGGCACACTTCAAAAGACTTTTGCCGGACACATCCATGAAGTCTATAGGCTGAGTTTCAGCCCCAACGGCCAGACGCTTGCTAGTGAAGGTTGGAATAATGAAAAGATTCACCTTTGGAATGTCGCCACTGGCACCCTCCAAAATACTGTCACCGGACATAGTGCGCGCTTCAGCTCCGATGGGAACACTCTCGCCAGTGCGAGTAGTGATGGCACGGTTCGGCTCTGGGATGTCAACACCGGTGAACTTCGCCAAACTTTCGGCGGACATGCCGGGAGTGTCATCAGCGTGTGTTTCAGTCCTGATGGGAAGACGCTCGCCAGTGCCAGTCGTGATGGCACGGTTCGGCTCTGGGATGTCAACACCGGCACCCTCCAAACGGCCCTCACCGAACACATCGCCGATGTCTCTACTGTGTGTTTCAGTCCCGATGGACACACACTCGCAAGTGCGGGTTCGGACAGCAGGATTCGCCTCTGGGATGTCGCCACCGGCGAACGCCACCAAACCCTCATCAGCCATACTAGCGGCATAACTAGCGTGTGTTTCAGCCCCGATGGACAGATACTCGCAAGTGGTGGCGGCGACAGAATGATTTGGCTCTGGGATATCACCACCGGCACATTCCGAAATCCCCTTACCGGCCACACCGACGCAGTCAATAGCGTGTGTTTCAGCCCCAACGGGAACACACTCGCTAGTGGCAGTGAGGACAAAACGGTTCACCTCTGGGATGTCGCTACCGGCGAACATCTGACAACCCTCCTCGGGCACACTGACGCAGTCAATAGCGTGTGTTTCAGCCCGGATGGTAATCTACTTGCTAGTGGTGGCTACGACACGATACGCCTATGGGATGTCCCCTCCAGCACACCCCGAAATATCCTCACCGGAAACACCTATTTTGGTTTCTTGAGCGTGTGTTTCAGCCCGGATGGACAGACGTTTGCAAGCGGGCGTGCATCGCAAATGGAGGGTGATGGCACCACTATTCAACTTTGGGATATCCCCTCCGGCATACTCCAAAAAACTCTTAACAGTGTCCCTGACAGCCCTGTTATGGATGGTGTCTCATCCACGGATGGCAGTGTCTTGAGCGTGTGTTTCAGTCCCGATGGACAGACACTCGCAAGTGGATATTCGGGGCCTGCGGAGGGATCGGCGAGCGGCTCGATTTGGCTGTGGGATGCTGCTACCGGTGAACATCTGAGATCCCTTATCGGGCACACTAACGCTGTCACGAGCGTGTATTTCAGTCCCGATGGAAAAACACTCGCAAGCGGGAGTTCCGATGGCACGGTGCTCTTGTGGGATCTCGCATCCCCAACCTCAGAAAAGAATCGCTGAAGAACTCAATGACGAATGGAAAACACTGTTTACCGTAGGGCGAGGGCCTGTCCCTCGCCACGCATCGGTTAATATCAGGAACATCCGTCGCCTCTAGGCTGTGGATGTTTTCTGTTTCGGTGACAGTTTGCGGGGGACAGGCCCCCGCACTACGAAAATGGAAGTTCAGCTCAAGCGGATATTTTCCGTTTCGGCGACAGCTCGCGGGGGACAGGCCCCCGCACTACGAAAATGGAAGTTCATCTCAAAAAGAATATCCTAAAGCCTGGAAATCCTATAATCCCGTAAATCCTGATTCAGACGTATTGAAAAATTAAGCGCAAATCTGATACAATAGGAGACATCAAGTCTATGATAGGAGGAACATGGAGATGAATCAAGACAACTTTACCCTCACGGACTCGGAAATCAATTTTTTTAGGACGTTCGGGTATCTCGGATTTCCGCAACTGATGGCAGACCGGGTCGGCGCGATTCAGGACGCGTTTGAAGAGGTTTGGAAAGAACGCGGCGGCGGACATAACGGACAACCGCACGAAGGCGTAGCGCGTTCTTGCATCGTGCCATTCATCGATCAACATGAAGAACTCTGCTCGCTCCTCGATGACCCGAGGATTCTCGCGATTGCCAAGACGCTGCTCGGTGACGATTTCAACTACATGGGCAGCGATGGGAACTTCTACGTCGGCGATACCGGCTGGCACTCGGATGGCGGGCATAAACTGGAAGACCCGGTGCATATCAAGATTGCGTTCTATCTCGATGCGCTGACGCGGGATACCGGTGCGCTGCGCGTCATTCCCGGTAGTCACCTCTTCGGTGATAATTACGCGGATGGGCTCTCCAAGCAAATCGGGAAGAGCCAAGAGTTGTGGGAATTGCACGGGAAGGATGTGCCGGCAGTTGCGCTGGAGACAACACCGGGCGATCTGGTGCTGTTTAACCACAACACGAAGCACGCCGCATTCGGCGGTGGCAAACGGCGGCGCATGTTTACCATCAATCTCTGCCAACGGTATCCGGAGGAGAAGTTGGACGCGCTGCAAGCATACATCAGTGGGGCGGCGCGATTCTGGATCGATCGGAAATACGGCGAGAAGATGGTAAGCACAGCGACCCCGGAACGGCAGATTCACCTGGAACAGGTGATGGCGAACGATGGGCATCTAGCGGAATTATCGCATCAGGCGCGGGAACGGATGAGTGAACCGTCGCGTGGTTAATAAGTCCAACCTGGTAGGCGCGGTTTCCTTCCAACCGCGCCTCAAACGTCTGCACGCTCTCAAACCGCCCCTGTAGGTTGCGATCGCCTGATCGCGAACCGCGCATCAACGTCTGCCCGCTCTCAAACCACGCCTATCGGTGTTTGTGGCGCAGCTTCTTGCCATGCTTGTCGCACGAACGCGATGGATTGCGCGAACCCCTCTTCGCCGGAACGGCTGGCTTCTTCAATGCTGAGCCAGCCATCATACCCTGCTGCTCGCATGCGGGAGAAGACTTGCGGGATTGGGGCGGCACCGGTGCCGACGCGCACAGGCTCAAATGTGCCGATTTCACGAAGATCGAAGACGTGAAGCACGACAACCCGTTTGAGCACTTCCTCAAGCAGCGCGAGGACATCTTCGCCAAGGACGAGCGGGTTGGCGGTATCAAAGCAGACACCGAGCGGTGTATCGGCGAGATTGTCCAGGATTTGTAGGAAAATCTCTGTCGGTTGTGAGAAGTCCCAATAGTCCCACGGCGCGCCTTTGGTGTGGTTCTCATAGGCGAGAGTGATACCGCGCGTGTCTGCTTCGTCAAGGGCGCGGCGGAATCCTTCGGTTACCCATTGCACGCCTTCGTCGCGCTGGATGCCGGGACGGTTTTGTCCTGCGGTGACGCGGACGAATCTCGCGCCTAACAGGTCTGCCAATTCAATGTCTTCCTTGAGTTGCGTCAGTTCTGCTTCGCGTTGCGCTGCATCCGGGTGTGTGAAATCGGAATAGCAGGCGAGCATACAGGGTGTGATGAGGAATTTTTCACAGGCGAGAACGGCAAGCATTCGGTGGTAAGTGTCCGCGAGGCGGCGTGGAAAAAATTTGATGCTAAAATCCACTGCATCAAGTCCCAGTTTCGCGCCCAGCCCGAGCCAGTCGGCAACGGTGCGTTTCCCGCTGAAGATGTCATCGTAAAGTGAGACGGGGAGGCAGCTCAGTCTCATTTTTCGTCTTCCTCCGGGAGGGGCATGATGGTAACTTTCATGCCGGGCACGGAGCCGCCGGCCTCCTGCACGATGTCCATCCCTTTTTGTGCATCCTGCTGCGCGAGTTCTTCCCTTCCGAGGGCTCGGTTCGCTTGGGCGCGGAGGAAGTAGCCTCTTGCATCCTCGGGTTTGAGTTTGATGAGTTCTTCGGCATCCTTGAGTGCCGGGATGGGCATTCCGAGTTTGGCTTTCGCCGCTGCGCGCGCTGCGAGCGCGTCAATGAGCCCGGAGTGAAACCGGAGTGCCTTGTCAAAATCCCGAATGCACTCTCGATAGAGCTGCATGTCGAACTTTGAATTTCCGCGTTCGTGATAGGCTTCGGCGAAGCGCGGGTTGATCTTGAGTGACTTATCAAAGTCCTTAATCGCTTCCGCATGCCGATTCAATTTCCTTTTCGCCATGCCGCGGGAGAAGTATGCCTCCATGTTATCCGGATTGTGTTGGACATCAACGTCGTAATCTTTGATGGCCTCCTCGTAGTTGCCCATTTCATAGTTCGCGAGTGCGCGGAAATGGTAGGCATCGCGTTCACCGGGGTCCAGTTCGATCGCCTTATCATAATCCTTGATGGCTTCCTCGTATTGTCCGAGGGAGTATTTCGCCATGCCGCGGAGGTTGTAAGCGCGATTGATGTCTTCGGTGCCGAGCTCAATGGCCATGTCAAAATCGTAGATAGCGTGCTGATAGTGGCCCATGACGTTCTTGGTGAGCCCCTGCTTGATGTAATAGTCGCCGCTGCTTTGCGCCATGATATTCTCCTAGTCTGTTCCTTTTAGAGATTTGGATATATTGTAACACCTTTCCGAAAAATTTGCAAGTTTTTTGTTCGGCGCGAGGAAAAAATGATTATTGAACTCCCCGTTCGTTTTACAAGCGATACCGAAGCACTACACGAATGGACAACGCTACACTTGGAGATATCCAAAACCGCGTTCCTCCTCGTCGATTGCACTTTTGAGAACCCACCGGAAAGCGGCGTAGGCGAAGTCATCAGACAGATGCTGGTCCCGGCGTTAGCAGTTGTCCGGGAAGTTGAGATGAAACCTATTTTTCTCTACGGCGGCGACCGGGGTGCGCCGCATGCTATTGCATCCGAACTGCATGGAATTCGCCGGGGAGTGACGCGTCAGGTGTCGCCTTGGCCGCTCCCTGCGCCGGAATGGGTGCCGGGGCTCGCGCCACAAGACGGCGATGCAGTGATAGAGAAATGTGGGCAAAACGGGTTTCGGGCTACGCAATTGGAGGCCTATCTCCGTTCGCACGGTATTGAGACGCTCCTTTGCGCGGGGTTCAGTTTCAAATCTTGCCTCTTTTACACATTGGTGGGTGCCTTTGAACATAACTATCGCGTCGTCTTTCTGCGCGATGGCACGCATCCACTCGGAGAAAACGAATTTCGGGACACGCGGAACGAAGCATTGGAAGAGAAGGGTTGGGTCCGGCTTGTCTTAACCCGATTAATCGAAGACCAGGTGGGGTATAGTTCGACGTGCGCAGCCCTGATTCAGGCGTGTCGTGCGCTAATCAAATGATTTAGGACAGACGCAAAACGAACCCGACAAGCGCGGTTTGAAACCGCGCCTACCGGTGATGCATGATGGCATTTGCGTCCGTCCTAATAATTTTTCCTTGCACAAAACAGATGTTTCAGGTTATACTAACTAATATTGGAGGATTTGTGATGGAATGGGTTGCAATTCTCACAGTAGTCATTTTTTTCACAGGCCTCGGTATCGTCGTCCGAGATGTGATAAAAGAAGCTAATAAAGATTAGACCCGCCGTAGAGGAAGCGGAGAGCGTTCGGGTTTTCCCATGGTTTCCCACGTTTTCCGTTTTCTCAGGAGGAAATTTATCATGCGTATTAAGTCAAATCACCGTTGCCTTGCGGCCCTGCGCTTGCAAGTGCATCTCGCAAAGTTAGGAGTTATCGTAGCGATGCTTATGTGGACAACCAGTTGCCAGAAAGCCATCGATGTGACATCCCATGTCCAACAGGTGGACTGGGGTTACGAAGTCAAAAATGGCCCCGACGTTTGGGGAAAACTCAGCCCTGAATATAGCCTGTGCTCGGTGGGAATGCACCAATCACCTATTGACTTGGTGAACCCAACGCCGACAGAGCTGCCGGCTATCACCTTCAACTATCAACCGACATCCCTAGAGATTCGCCACACCGGCCATACAATTGAGGTGGGATACCCAGCCGGTTCCGACGTAGGCAGCTGGCTTGAGGTTGATGGAACGCGGTATCAACTGTTGCAATTTCACTTCCACACACCGAGTGAACATACGGTTGCAGGCGAACTGTTTGATATGGAAATGCATCTCGTGCACA
Source organism: Candidatus Poribacteria bacterium (assembly GCA_003635305.1). Taxonomy (GTDB): domain Bacteria; phylum Poribacteria; class WGA-4E; order WGA-4E; family WGA-3G; genus AGPOR5. The sequence continues at coordinate 6,876 of PYJE01000064.1, forward strand.
AAAGTGAAGAGGGAACGCTAGCTGTCCTCGGGGTGCTTATTGAGAAGGGTAGTGAGAATGCGGCGTTTAATCCGATTTGGGCGCATTTGCCAACCGTTCCAGGCGAAGCGAAGCGGGTTGAGAGCGTCACCTTCAACGTTGAGGATTTGTTGCCGAGTGCGCGGAATACCTATCGTTATGAAGGTTCGTTGACGACACCTCCGTGTTCGGAGGGAGTCAATTGGTTTGTGCTGACGACACCGATTGAGATGGCGGAAACGCAAATTTCCGCGTTCGCGGCCATTATCCATCGCAACAATCGCCCAGTGCAGCCGTTGAACGGACGCGAATTGCTCATCGATGTTGCAGAATAACGCTGCGGCACACCGAGGCATCTGCGTTCCGCATCGCGAGCGTCTTTTCCTTTCGCTCTGGGGAAGGAAACGAAAAACCTGTCTCTGGCAGGATGAGCAGGATTTGGAGCAGGATTTACAAGATTTGCAAGATATGAGCAGGATTTGCAAGATTTTCAAGATTCAGCAGGATTTTGTTTCGCGGTCCGAGCAGGATCGGGCGATCCTGCTCTACAGAGTAGGGTGGTGCATGACAGTAGGAGAGCCCTCCTGATCTCGATGCTTTCGGTGAGTCCGACGCAGGCGAGGGACAGGCCCTCGCCCTACGGTGGCAAGGGAGATGCTGCGGCCCCGTAGCGCGGGGGCCTGTCCCCCGCGATCGCCGCGGCCGCGCGAGACAGGCCCCTGTAGTTCGCGATCGCCTGATCGCGAACAGGTCAGGATCGGGCGATCCTTACCTACAGAATAAAAATTAATTTGACAAAAATAAAAAAATAATGTATAATTAAATACAGTGGTTTAAGTTTTCCACGAAATTTACCGAAAAAAAAGGAGATAACTCAATGACTTATCTATTTTCCTTCACAATAGCGGGCATCGCGGCTCGCTTGAAAACATCCGTCACCGGGCTATTGCAGGCATCCCTGCAAGGGTTGCGCGCGCTCGCGCGGTTAGGTGACGTATCCTACCCTGAAGACCCCCCCTTGCTTTACGGCCGTTAAGGGTTAATACCACCGGCCGTCCTTCCGCTGTTCAAGGCGTTTTGGCGGGCAGCTTGCTGCTCTGCCTCTGCCTGCTCTCCGTGTTCGCACTGCCGATGGAGACCGAAGCGCACGCGCCGCATAGATTCGGTCCCGATACATCGACCACCAGGAACCCTCAGAATGCGGCGACAAACGATTACGACAACGACTATCTATTCGGTCCCGATCCGAACCCTGACATTTCTAATATCATCGAGTGGGTTCGTGTCTATAAAAATCCGAAGACAACCCCTACGAGGGAACTTGGGACTCCTACCCAAACCTCAGGTCCCTACCGTCAGTGGGCGATTCCGGGTGTGGCAATAGGGAGGTCGTGGGTGTATCCCTCTATGCACTGGGAGGAAACAGAGCGCGATTGGAGTGCTCTTAATGAGGACGAGGTCTGGGTGGATTTCAATACCGCGACCGGGGACGGCTCCCTGATAGATACCGGTGAAAACAGTGGGCTTG
>PYJE01000065.1 GCA_003635305.1 Candidatus Poribacteria bacterium
TGACACCGGCGGCGTGGCGAGGGACAGGCCCTCGCGCTGCGGTTAGAAATGCGCGTGCGCGCTTTCAAAGCGCGCCTACCGGATGCCCCCGGCGGGCCATCGCGCTACGGTTAGAAACGCCACGCGTTGAGGTTGGGTGTCACAGGCTCACGCCTAGTTCGTTTGCGATGGTGTAGACATCTTTGTCGCCGCGGCCGGAGAGGCAGACGACGATAACCTGGTCGGCGTTCATTTTCGGTGCGAGTTTGCGGAGGTAAGCGATGGCGTGCGCTGATTCTAATGCGGGGATAATGCCCTCGGTTTCTGATAACAGTTGAAATCCTTCCACAGCCTCTGCATCTGTGATGGGCACATATTCTGCCCTTCCTGTTTCGCGGTAATAGCTGTGCTCCGGTCCGACACCGGGGTAATCCAGCCCTGCGGAGATGGAGTGTGCGGGGGTTATCTGTCCGTCATCTTCCTGCAACAGATAGCATTTGGCACCGTGGAAAACGCCGACGGTTCCGGCGGTGAGTGGTGCGGCGTGTCTGCCGCTGCGGATGCTCTCGCCGGCGGCTTCTACGCCGATGAGTTTGACTTCTTCGTCGGCGTAAAAGGGGTAGAACATGCCGAGGGAGTTGCTGCCGCCGCCGACGCAGGCGACGACGCATTCGGGCAGTTTTCCAGTTTTCTCTAAAATTTGCGCGCGTGCTTCTTCGCCGATAACGGCTTGGAAATCGCGGACGATCATCGGGTATGGATGCGCGCCGACAACTGAACCGAGGAGGAGATAGGTGCTGCGCACGTTCGTTACCCAATCACGGAAGCAGGCGTTGATTGCGTCTTTCAGTGTGCGCGAGCCGGAGTTGACAGGGACTACTTTCGTGCCCATGAGTTGCATCCGGAAGACGTTAAGCGACTGCCGTTCAATGTCCTCTTCGCCCATGTAGACTTCGCATTCCATGTCGAATTTTGCGGCGACGGTGGCGGTTGCAACGCCGTGCTGTCCTGCCCCGGTTTCGGCGATGATGCGCTTTTTGCCCATCCAGCGTGCGAGCAGGATTTGCCCGATGGCACTGTTGATTTTGTGCGCGCCGGTGTGGTTCAAGTCTTCGCGTTTAAGATATATTTTCGCGCCGCCGAGGGCGTGTGTCAAGCGTTCGGCGTAGTAGAGTGGGTTCGGTCTGCCGACATATTCGCGGAGGTATGCCTGAAATTCGTTCTGAAAATCGGGATTGGATTTCAGGGTGTTGTATGCCGCTTCTAGTTCAAGTAAGGCGGGCATGAGTGTTTCGGGGACGTATCTGCCGCCGAATTGTCCAAAATGTCCTGTTGCGTCGGGGAGTTGCATGATGCGTTTCTCCATTGTGAAAAGATGATAGTATTTCTATAGACATTAAGGGCTTCCAGCCCTTACGGTTTTAAATCGCGTCTACGGTTCCGTTTTTCAGATGCGATGAGCATCTGGTAAGCACGCCCGTGGTGAAGAGCGCGGTTGGAAACCGCGCCTACCGGCGTTTGGCTTCCAGATGCGATGAGCATCTGGTAAGCGCGCCCGTGATGAAGAGCGCGGTTGGAAACCGCGCCTACTCTGTTTTTCGCATGAGATGAGATTCTGGTAGGCGCGCTTTGTAAGCGCGCCCTCTCACGTGCGCGGTTGTAAACCGCGCCTACGGTTCTGTTTTTCGGACGCACCGGAGTTTGGCGCGGAGGTTTGGACGTTCCAAGACCTCGGGGTTGACTATTGACTCGGGTCGCTGGCCTGTCAAGACTTGGGCGACGCACGAGGCAGCGGTGACTTCTAAATCGAGGAGTGCCTCCTCTGAGATAAACGCTGTGTGCGGTGTGATGGTGACGTTGTCGCACGTTAGCAGTTGTTCGTTCGGTTGTGGTGGTTCGGTTTCCAAGACATCAAGGCCTGCGCCGGCGATTTCTCGGTTGATGAGGGCGGCTGTCAACGCTTGGGTATTGACGATGCCGCCGCGGGCGGTGTTAATCAGGAACGCTGTCGGTTTCATTGCGCGGAATTCGGGGGTGCCGAACATGTGTTGCGTTTCTTTTGTTAACGGCGCGTGGATGGTGATGAAATCGGCGGTTGCGAGGAGTTGGGGGAATGCGACTTTTTTCGCGCCGTGTTTCAGTATTGTTTCTTGCGGTGTGCGCGGGGAATAGACGTTTACCTGTAGCCCAAACGCCTTCGCTTTGGGGACGACTGCCTTTGCGATTCTTCCGAATCCGACGATGCCGAGGGTTTTGCCGCGCAGCCGGTACATCTGTGGCCCGATGTTTTGTTCCCATGTTCCGTTTTTGACGGCGGCATCATAACGTGGGATTTTTCTGGCGCAGGCGAGAAGGAGTGCCATACCCTGGTCGGAGACTTCGTCAACGCAGTAGTCTGGGACGTTTGTGACGACGATGCCGTGTTGTGTGGCTGCTGTTACGTCAATGTTGTCTAATCCGATGCCGTAGCGGGCGATAATCTGGCATTTTTTGGCGGCGGCGATGAGGTTCTCGCGCACAGGTTTCCAGCAGGTGAGGATGCCGTCTATCGTTGGGAGGAGAGCGAGGAGTTCTGTCTCTGCGACGATGAGTTCTGCGCCGATGCGGGCGAGGACTTGGCGTTCGGGTTCGATGGAGGGCCAGGCGTAATCGGTGATGAGGATTTTTGGGTTGTTTGGCATATTTTCTCTAGGCGGTTTTTCCTACAAGCAGGTTAAGAACGGGCAATCTTGACTTACGATTCCTGTGTATCGGGGCTGGGAGAGCTCTCCTACAAGCGGGTAAAGATCAGGTGCTCTTTACCTACGATTCTGGTGCGCGGTTTCAAACCGCGCCTACCGGTGTTTATCGGCGGTTTCAAACCGCGCCTACCGGTATGTATAGGCGGTTGTAAACCGCGCCTACCGGTGTTTATAGGCGGTTGTAAACCGCGCCTACCGGTATTTATAGATTGAAAATTTTGCCGGGATTCATGATGTTGCCCGGGTCGAGTGTGTTTTTGATGTCGCGCATGAGGTTAATAGCGTCGCTGTGTTCCTTTGCTAATGCTTCGCGTTTGCCGATGCCGATGCCGTGTTCACCGGTGCAGGTGCCGTTCATGTCTAATGCGATGTCGACGATTTGGCGACTGAGGTTTTGCGCTTTTGCGATTTCGTCGCGGTTGTTGGGTTCAAGTGGGAAGACGACGTGGAAGTTTCCATCGCCGACGTGGCCGAGGAGTGTGGCAACCATGTCAGATGTCTCCAGGAGTGCTTTGGTTTTGGCGATACATTTGGCGAGTTGGGAAATCGGGACGCACACGTCTGTGACGTATCCGACGGAGCCGGGCCGGAGGTTGCATGCGGCGTAGTAGCTATCGTAGCGTGCTTGCCAGAGGCGTTTGCGTTCGGCTTCCTCGGTTGCCCAGTGGAAGTCCGCGCCGCCGTGTTTTGATGCGACAACGCCTGCCGCTTTTGAACTTTCGGCGACAGCTTGGGATGAACCGTGGAATTCAAAAAAGAGTGTCGGCGCAACTTTGCAGTTTAACCCGGCGTATTTGTTGACAGCATCCATCTGTAATTCGTCAAGCAATTCAATGCGCGCGAGGCGGATGCCGTTTTCCAAGAGGCTGATGACGGTATTTACAGCATCGTTGATTGTCGGGAAAGCGCAGACGGCGGCGGCGACTGCTTCTGGGAGCCGAGTCAGTTTAAGCGTTACTTCGGTGATGATGCCGAGTGTGCCTTCGGAGCCGATGAATAGGCGCGTCAGATCATAGCCGGCGGCGGATTTTCGCGCGCGGCTGCCGGTGTGCATTATTTTGCCAGTGGCGGTGACGACTGTCAAGTTGAGGGTGTTATCCTGCATGGTGCCGTAGGCGACTGCGCTAGTGCCGGAGGCGCGGGTTGCAGCCATGCCGCCGAGGGAGGCATCGGCACCCGGGTCAACGGGGAAGTGCAGTTTTGTGCCGATGTCGGCGAGGTGTGTGTTCAGTTTCAAGCGCGTGACACCGGCTTGGACGGTGGCATCTCTGTCGCTTTCGCTGACGTGGAGGATGCTATCCATGTTTTTGAGTGAGACGCTCAGCGCGCCTTCGGAGGCGATGACGGCCCCTTCAACGCCGGTGCCGGTGCCGTAGGGGACTAGCGGCATTCGGTGTTTCGCGCAGATTTTGACGATTTCGGCGACTTCGGTATTGCTATTCGGGAATGCAACGGCGACAGGGAGCGCGCCGCGGTGATAGGAGGCATCGCGTGCGTGTGCGTCTCGGATGGCATCGTCGGTGGTGAAGCGGTTTCCGAGAAGGGAGTTGAGTGATTGTAGTGCGTGGTTTGTATCGTGTTGGTTCATAGTGGCATTATTTTAACATAATTTGTATCTGAATGCAAGCAGGATTTTCGGGATTTCCAAGATTTTCAGGATTTTCGGGATTGACAGGATGAGAGGCTGTGCTAAGGGGGTGTCGCGCTGCGGGTAGGAGCGGCCTGCTTCTACCCGCAGCGGGAAATCGCCGTCCGGAGACTGCTGCGATAGGGGAGGACTTGGAAGATTAGGGAAAGGATCGGTGAGGCAAAGAGTGTTGGATGCCGGGAATGTGAGATCCAAACAATCAATCTGCCTATTCATGACGATAAGGATGCACCTCATCTTCGCCAAAAAAAGTCCACCCATCCATACGCTGTTCTACTCCATTGACCTTGTTCAATTTCCCTTCGTAAATCACAAGGTGTTTGAACAGAGGTTTTGCTTCTTCTCGGAGTTGGTTCCAGCCAGGCGGCTCACCATCAAGGTCAAAGTCAATGCGCGTTGCGTCCTGCAGAGCCTCAGAAACCTCCACCAAGGACGGACACGCATCAAAATGTTTTGGGAAGAAGGCCAGACACGCATCAATGAGTGAATTCGGGTGAGATGGACCCGCAGGAATAATTACGTTGATGTTTCCCATCGGCCTAATGTCCGGATCAAAATAGTGCGATTCTAGCCATTGGCGATGAGCATCGCCAACGAGAATTTGGAAGAAAATGGGGTTAATGCCATCGGATCCAAGGAAACCGCCCTCGCCTCCGATGCAATAGATCTTGGAATATCCAGCCATTTTTTCTCCTATTTTTGCAGTGACAATAGAATTTGATTTAAAATTTAGCACGAATTTCCTCAAATGTCAAGCCATTTTTTTCCAGTCATCTAATTTCTTCTTCCGGGGTTTAAGAATTAATGAGAATGGAGAAATGAACTAGGGATTTCTGTATGAGACCTTTCGGGGAATAGGTATCTTTAGGTCTAAGTTTGAGAATGAAACTCGGTTATTTCCGAAGGTCTGTCTTGATACAACATATCTACCTAGAAACGTCTCTTTAGGTCCGTTAGAACCTACATGTCTATAGAAAAACGTGCTTTGTTTCTTTTAAGGGCTGCCAGGACCTGAATGTGCAAGAAGATGTGGGATTTCACATTAAAGTCCTAATGAAGTTTCAAAAAGAAATCATGTCATTTTTTCGCGTGGGCGTTCTGGCGAGAAACCGACTTGGCCCTAGCGCAGGGGCTGTCGCCGCGATTTCCAGATCGGTGCATGGACAGGGACAGGCCCTCGTCCTACGGTGTGAAGAACTTCCTTTTTCCATAGGGGGCTGTCCGCCGCGGTCGCGGGCTGGCGCGAGAAGGTCTTCCGGAATCAGAGCGTCTCAGCGAAAATTGGATTGAGATAATCGATTTTCCGAGGGTCTGGATTGCGGAAGAGGATGTGCCATTGGGCGAATTCGTGCCGATTCATGTCCCACGTTTTGCGCATTTGCGGGAAATCGGTTTTGGAGATGATGAAGGCATCGAGTTGCACGTGCTCGCCGCGGAAGCGGTTGTGGGACACATTGCGCAACCGTTTGAAAAGATTGACTTTATCGTTGTGCGCGTTAATGGCTTCATGCACCATGCCGTGGGGTTCGATGAAGACGATGCGTTGTTTGGAGCCCTCGGTTATCCAGAGGATAAAATCGGGATAGAACCCGTGGTTCTGATAGAAGCCGATGCCTCTGCCGCGGCTCTGGTTTCGGAGGAGGAATATCTCCTTTTTGGCGAGGTGTTGTTCGCTGTGTTCGCGGACGTAACGGCGCAGGTCTTCCACGAACTGTTGCTCACTCTCTTCCAAGGCAGGCGGCGTGGTTTTCGCCTCACCTACGGTAAGGAGCGGTTGATAGAGGTGCCTGTCGTTATAGGCGTTGGGCAATTCTGTCAGCCCGGAACCGTAGATTTCGCCGCTCTCTATCAGATTGAGGATGCGTGGCTCCAGTTCGGTTGCTTTGGAGCGGGGAACGGAGACAATCCAGTCGGTGAAATTGGCATCGTTTTCATCTAGTTTTCTTAATTGCACCCGATTTTCGCTCCACTGCTTCCGAACGTTGCCGTAGAATTTGGCGATATACTTGCGGAGGAGCGTCAGCACCAATTCCTCTAAACGTGCGACTTCGGCCAGGGATGTCGGGACAACTTCGGATTCGTGCATGACGGTGAGCCCATACAGTTCCTTATCAGGTGCCAGAATCTGCTTGAGGGTTTCGGTATCAAACACGAGGTTGTGAAACTGCTTTTCCTGTTTGTATTCAAGCAGTTGGAGGTGAATCTTCTCCCAGTGGACGAGTTTCAGGCTAGTCTCCGGAATTTGGCGTTTCAGGGCTGCGCTGGCTTCGTCGGTTTGAATGCCTGTTTGGGAACTGCTTCCGATGATGGAGACATGCTGCGTTCTGTGGGTGATATAGGCGTTGGTATCGGGTTGGAGTGGAACGCATTCGCCTTTGGCACCTTGTTCGTAGTTGTTGACTCTCGGCAGATAGAGGCGGCGCGCGAGGAAGTCTTCGTTGCGCTGGATTGGGACTACCAATTGGACCGGGGTTTCGGTTGGAACGCCTTCGCGGGTGAGGTATTCGTGGAATTGTGCCATGAAATTGGCGCGCACGGCGAAGATGTTGAGCGTCTCTAATAGCGAGAGGTTTGCCGGATGTTCGCCGTCAAGGGCACTGCTCCGTTTGAGGCTCATGTCCTTGCCGCGGAGGCGCACGCCGCGTCCGAACAGTTGGATGATTTGCGAACCTTCCTGTCTGCCGATGTTGAGCAGTCCCATCGCGCTGACGCGCCAGCTGTCCCATCCTTCGATGAACTTCTTTGCACCGATGAGGATGTTGATGGGGCTGTTCGGCTGGTTGATGTCGCTGAAGAAACCTTCTGCCATGACATCTTCGGGTTCCCAGACGATGCCGCTGTCATCTGCCTCGACGAGTTTTTTGAAAGCGTTGGTATCGCCGATGTAGATGAGTCCAAAGTAGTCGGTGCCGCTTGTGGTTTTCAAGGCGATTTCGCCTTGCGCGCTTCGGACATCGCACAAATGCAACGCGCTACTCGTGCTTGTATGGAATACCTCGGAGAGGATGCCGTTGTAAATGGCTGTCGGTGTTTCGCCGTTTTCTCTGAGATAGAGGAGTCTGTTGGCGAAGACATCGGTACCGTCTTCATCGGCGAGTCCGGAATTGCCGCTCAAGATTTCCTCAATGGTGCGGATTGCCCACTCGTTTTTGTTTTGGAGGACGCGGTGGAGGAAACGGATGACGTTAAGCACATCGGAACGGGTTTCCTTTTCTTCGGTGTAGACAGCGTTAACCTTACTTCCGACGAATGCCCACAGGGGTGAGTCTAATCCGTAGGTGCGCACGGTATCGGTGTTTCGCTTGAAATAGCATCGCTGTTCGTAGAAGCTGAGCAGATTGCCCATGAGCAAAGCGGCGGTTTGGGTTTCGTCATCGTGTTTGACGTTGAGGATGCGGAAGTTTTTGCCGTAGCCGTCGCTGTAAAAATAGCGATAGGAGTAGTCAAAGGCGATTGCTTTGCCGTATTCCTCGACGAGGTCTGTCGTCTTACTCGCAGCGGACAGTGCCTGTCCAAAGGTGGCACTGTATTCAAAGGTGAAACCGGTTTCGGCGAGTGCATCGCGGTAACTGCGCCAGACTTTGCCGCCGCTGCCTTTGTGTCCTTCATCGACGAAGATGAGGTTGTTGCCCGCAAATGCCTCCACGGGAACGCTGACACCACCGCCTTTTTTCTCCTCGACCAGTTTGGTAATCTCGATAACCTGAACGGCGTTTCGGCGGTGGGAAAGTTTGTTGCCTTCAACGTTAAATCGTTCGCAGGGGATGTCGGAGGCTTCGAGTTCGCGGAGATGCTGCTCGCTTAACCCTTCGTTCGGTGTGATGAGGACGACGTGGTCCAACGTTTCGTCGCAGTAATGCAAATATTGGCGATAGTTGAGGTGCATGATGAGCGTTTTGCCGGCACCGGTTGCCATCCAGAAGGCGAGTTTCTCAATGTCTTCTGGTGTGAACGGGGCATCTTGGGTGTCGCCGGGGGCTTTTTTGGCGTTGCGCGTTTTGACGAAGGCGTTGAGCTCGGCGAGGAGTTGCGCCGGGCGGTTGGATTTCCAATCCAAGAAAATCTCGGTATAGAGCACGGCGAGGTATTGGAAATAGCGGAGGGAGATCGGCGTGGTGCGCGTCCTGTTGATTGCCGCGAGGTGCCGCTTGATGTTGGCATCGTAGGTGGGCAACCTTTCGTGCATCGCCGGAGTTGTTTCTGTGCGAGACATGAGGTGGACGCAGATGGGGGAGAGTCCATCTGCGTCAAAGCCTTCTTCCTCGCGTTTTGCATCGGCGAGGAGTTCGCGGGTGGTTTGATACCCGAATTGGGCGTTGAGCCATGCGTGAAGAGTGAGGTGCTCTTCGAGTTGGGGGTTGGGGCGGTTTCTAGGCATTTTTCGGTTTGAAAATCCCTGTGTGCGTTGCGTTTCGTGGCGTTTTTCTCCTGCCGTTTTTGGTGGTTAGGCGAGAAGTTAAAATTCGGAAAAGTGTAACATATTCCGGTATTTAGGTCCTAACGGACCTAGGCGAAAAGTTGACAACGTTTTCTATAGATATTTAGGTCCTGATGGACCTAAGGGTTCGCGGGGGACAGGCCCCCGCGCTACGGTGCTTCTTCTGTCGGTAGGTTGCGATCGCCTGATCGCAACGAGTCAAGATCGGTTGGCACGAGTGCCAGTTTCTGTAGGTTGCGATCGCCCGATCTCGAACGGGTCAAGATCGGGCGAGCTTGACCTACAGAGGGGACAACCGATTGCTACAAGTCAAGAACGCTTGGCACTTAAGGGTTCGCGGTGGACAGATGTCCGCT
>PYJE01000066.1:0-7475 GCA_003635305.1 Candidatus Poribacteria bacterium
GAAGGGGATGCCGAAGGAACAACTTCACCTGAACCTTTTTGTCACGGAGTTGCTGTGCTAGTTGTCGGAGTCCTTCTTCATCCTCGCGCGTCGGGACACCTACCGTCAGTTGCTCGCGAAATTCCTCGGCGAGTCTCCGTTTGAGACGGAGTGCGGTTTGGTTATCAATTCTATCGTCCTGTTTATGGAGACGTTTGGCGTGGCGGAGTTCTTCTTGCGGCAAGCGTTGCATCCCGACGAGGAGTCGGCAGCAATTCCCTTCTCCGCCGTGCCATGCTTCCACAGAATCGGCGAGTGCCTTCCAGCCGCGGAGGTTAAAGTAGCCGACACAAAAATCGGCGTGCGTGGCGGTTTTTAGCGTTTCTCGGAGTGCGGGCAGCAGTGCCTGAGCGATGTTATCGAAGATGCGGGGCATTTTAGGCTGTTCCTCCGGCGGCTTCAGTCATCTTCGTTTCCGCGTAGTTCCATAAGCAACGTGTCTACGATGTATTCGTCGTGGCGTTCGCTGATGTCGGTGACATCGCATTCCAGCGTGCCGGCTAACGCGAGGAGCGGGTCAGTGTCCCGTATCTCCGGCGGCAGCAAACCCTCTTTCACTCGCATTGGCGGCACCGGTGCCGGTTCAATAGGGGGAAAATCGCACGTCACCGTGCCAGCAAGTGCTAGGAGAGGGTCGGTGGCCCGTGATTCTTCATTCATCGTTATTTCCTCGTAATTCGGCGATTAATGCGTCGCCGATGTATTCATCGTGGCGTTCGCCAATGTCGGGAACATCACATTCAAGTGTGCCAGCCAAAGCGAGGAGAGGAGTTGTCGCGTGTTGCCAGTGCCGGGTCTTGGGGAACTTCCCGCATCTTCGGCACCGGTGCCGGTTCAATAGCGGAAAGATCGGATTCCAGCGTGCCTGCCAGCGCGAGGAGAGGATCGGTGCACCGCGTCTCCTCGGCGCGTTCTCCTGTTTTTAACGTATCTTCCAAAACGGGAATGCCTAACGGCTCCATCACTTGACGTTCTGCCTGCAATGAATCGGCAATGGGCACAGGTTCTTGAAATGGAAGGTTTATGCTAATCGGAGGCTCCATGAGGGACTCCGCGATTGGGGCCGGGACGATCTGCAGTCTTTTTAGAACCGCTGTCGGTTTCATTTTAGGTTTCCTCCAAACTTTTGCCAAACAGGTTCCTGATCATATGAGGAGCCGCGTAAAACCTGCTTGTTCAAAGTGTTTATCCGTTGTTAGTGCTTCGGTTATCCCGCGATTTTGCATGACAACGAAACTAGCGGCATCAACTAGGCTCCACTCCTTTGCCGATTTCTGGATCCTGAACCCAGACTTCGGCGACAACCTTCCCCGCATATTTCCCCAATTGCGGATTGCGTATCTCGAACTTCAAGCGGTTTCGGATAAGCAACTCCACAATAGCTGTTCTGCCGCTTTGTTTCATGACTCAATCTCCTGTTGAGATGTGCAGGCGGCTCGGTGCCGCCTGCCGGGGTTAAGTTAACTTGCTCGGATTTTTTCAATCTCGGCAAGAATTTCATCCCTTTTCAATCGCGCAAATTCGGAGTTTTCAACATAGGGTGCTAAATTTTGTAATTTTTCCCAGCGTCTCCGAATCGCTAATTCCTTTAAGGATTGGACGATGAAAGGCTCACCAGGATCTGTAGTCCACTGAGTAGGCTTCCGGTCTTGACTGACTATGTCCTCGCGTTTCCTCCAATCCACTGTCCAGTTTAGCTCTGGATACACGACTTTCATAGCTCGGAGAATCCGCTGAACGCACTCTTCAAGGGTGCTGTAAAGAAGACGAATTTCACCAAGATTTAGATCATGGTGGGCGGCACGCTTGTCGCGATACTTACGCAAGTCCTCGAACCCATCAATCTTCTCAAGACTCTCTTCGCTAATCTCGTCTTCGATGCGCTTCCTGATCGCTTCGGGGCAGTGCTTCGCGAAGTTGCAAAGACTGCTTTCGTTTGAGTGCCTTCCTATAGTCAGAGTGATAGTTGATAGAACGATGCTGTTGAACATCGCTTTTCGTGTGAACGAGCCGAAGTTATGTTGTGCTGCGAGTTCTGCCGCAATACCCCCTTTAAATCCATCTTTAGGATACAGATCACCGAATTGCATGATGACACAATCGTCGGTGAATTGCAGGTCTTTCATGAAGCACGAGCGGAACATCCAATCATAAGCATCTAGCAAACAATACTGTCCGTAGAGGCTGTAGAACATCTCTATTCCTTTAGGACAAATGCCCGCGCAAGTCAGTTCTACGTTTATTCGAGCTCTTTCCTCTTCTCCTGGACAAAATTCTAGCATTTTGTACTTAGTCCCTTGCTGTTCTGTTTTCGAGGAACCGCCACGCCGCTGCATCTAATGCTTTGTCTATGTGGACAATTTCGATCCAAGCAACTGCAACGTCATAACTTAATGTTCCGTAATTAGGATTAAAAAGTTTGCCGATTGACTAGCACATCGACCAGTAACATTAATTATAACACAGTTTTGCATCAAATGCAAGATTAATTTTACGCACTGACGAGTTCCAGCGAGCAACAGATAAAAACCGCGCTACCAAGCAGGTTGCAGCACCGCATAAGGAAGTTGCTCACCTCTCAACCCCGCCAACAAATTCTCCATCGCCATCGTCGCCATTTTCGTGCGCGTCTGGACAGTCGCACTGCCCAAATGCGGCGCAATCAGAACGTTCTCTAAACCTAAAAGCGGATGAGTTGTGTTAATCGGCTCCGGCTCCGTTACGTCTAGCGCGGCTCCGGCAATTTGTCCCGACGTGAGTGCCTCGTATAAAGCACCGTGGTCTACGACAGGACCCCGCGCGATGTTCACTAAAATCGCTGTCGGTTTCATTAACGCCAATTCTGCCTCGCCGATGAGATGCGTTGTCTCCTCGCTTAAGGGGACATGCAAAGTCACGAAATCAGAAGCTTGCAGGAGATACTCTAGTTCAGCGTATTCAATGCCGAGTTCCTCTTCCCAGTCGTGGCGGCGATTGCGTTTGTGGTAGAGGACGCGCATGTCAAACCCTAAAGCACGTCTGGCGACAGCGTAGCCGATGCGTCCCATGCCAACGATGCCTAACGTGGTATGATGCACGTCAGTCCCCCACAGAATGTTCGGATCGTAGTAAGTCCACTCTCTAGCGACTTGGACGTGTTGGTGTGCCGAGACGATGTTCCGCGCAGCCGATAGCAAAAGTGCCATCGTCATATCCGCGGTGGTATCGCTTAACACGCCGGGGGTGTGGCCGAGGGCAATCCCGCGTTCACGGCAGGCATCTTCGTCAACGTGGTCATAGCCGACACCGACGACAGATACGGCTTTGAGATTGGGCGCGGTGGCAATCATCTCCGCCGAAACAGGTTCATGTCCGTATGTCATGAGGCCGTCAAGCGGCGCGATTTTCTCGGCGATAGGCGGCAGAATGGCACTCGTATGCCACATGTCTATCTCGCATTCTGCCTCCATTTGTGCGACAATCTCTTGTGGAATAGGACGGGTGATAAAAACTTTGAATTTAGACATGCGTGTATCTCCTGTGAGAATCGGGACAGGGAGTTCCCTCCTACTGGTGAATCGCTCCTAGGAGTTGCGATAGTAGAGGCGTATCGGTGTGCCGTGGAACCCGAATTCTTTCCGCAGCGCGTTCGTCAGATACGCTTCATACGGCGGACGCAAACGGTGCGTGTTCCGGCCAAAAATCAGGAACGTCGGCGGCTTCGTCTCAATTTGCGTGATATATTTGAGTGCCGGGCGTGTGCCTCTCACACGCGGCGGCGGATACGCGTTACGCAGTTCAATGAGCAACGTATTGAGATGCGGTGTCGGAATCCGCGTGCAATACTCGCGGTAAACCTCCAGGGCGGTGTCTAGAATTTTCGTAACCCGCTGGCCTGTGACAGCAGAGACGAACACACGCGGCACATAGCCGAGTTGCGGCAGCTGCGCATGGATTGTCTCCAGAAACACGCCGTGCGTGGCGTGGTCCTTCTCAATGAGATCCCATTTGTTGACTGCCAGTACAGAGGCTTTTCCTTGGCGCGCGATGAAATTCGCAATCGCTTTATCCTGCTGCGACACTGCTTTTGAGACATCTAACACGAGGACAGCGATGTCGCTTTGGCGAATGCTGTGAATGGCGCGCTGCACGGTAGCCGATTCCAATTCATCGTCAATCGCGGATTTGCGCCGCATCCCCGCCGTATCCACTATTTCAAACGCGATGTTATCGTGGACGAGATGGATGTTGACAGCATCGCGGGTGGTGCCGGGCCGGTCATCGACAATCATCCGTTCTTCGCCGAACAAGTTGTTAATGAGCGACGATTTGCCGACGTTCGGCCTCCCCACAATGGCGATTTTTATCCCAGTCCGGTCTGCATCTTCTGCCTCCGTTTCAGGTAGCACTTCGACAACCCGGTCCAGAATTTCTTGGATGCCTTCGTTCTGCACACACGATGTGAATATCGGTTCATCGAAACCGAGCGCGTAGAATTCTGCCGCCTCGTTCCGAAACCGTTCGCTGTCAACTTTGTTAATGACGAGGAAGATGGGTTTATCCGCGGCACGCAGTTTATCGGCGACTGTCATGTCGTGCGGCATGATGCCATCGCGCGCATCGACAACGAACAGCACGAGACTCGCTTCCGCTACAGCGGCATCGACTTGCAGCTGCACCCTGTCGATGAGCCTATCGTCCGCATCGGTGTCTAACCCCCCGGTATCAACGATGGTGAAACCGCTGTCATCCCATTCAATGTCGGTATAGTTCCGGTCGCGGGTTACGCCGGGGGTATCGTGAACGACAGCGAACTTTTTGGATGCACCCCGCCCGGCGGCGACAGCCGTCATCCGATTGAAAAGTGACGATTTGCCGACATTCGGCCTGCCGACAATTGCTACTATGGGAAGCATGGCTGTTCCTCCTCATAAAGATTCAGTAGGCGCGGTTTGAAACCGCGCCTATCGGGGGGCGTTCTGTGAAACCGCAATAACGGATTTGATAACGACAAGGATCGGAATAGCGAGCAGGACACCCCAAAAACCAAGCAGTGCCCCGCCTACAATCACGCCGAACATAATAAGCAGCGGATCCACCTCTACCGCTTTGCTCATCACTTTCGGCGAAATGAGCGAGTTGTCAATAGTCTGAATGCCCAAGATGGCACCTAGGACAGCAAGACAGCGGATGCCGAAATTCCACCCAAGTGTGAAATCACCGGCGGCGAGCCCCATCAGCATCGCGATAAACGCGAACGCGCCGCCAATAAACGGTCCGAATGTCGGAATCGCGTTACAGAACCCCGCTAGTAAACCGACGAGCAGCGCGAACGGCACGCCAATCATGCCATAAGCGATACAGGAGATTACGGAAACAATAGCGATGACGGTGACTTGCCCCCTCAGATACGCCTGCATATGGCTATCAATCTCGCGCAGGTGCGTCTTGACAGTCTCACGATGTGGCTCCGGGACAAGGCGGGTCAGCCCACGGATATAGTCATCAAACTGCTGTCCGGCGTAGACGAGAACGATGAACGTGAAGGAGGCTGTAGCTAGAAAACCACCGAACTGAAAAGCGAATGAACCGGCAGACGCGGACAGCCACCTGACAGCAGTTCCACCCGCTTGCGCCAAACTCGGTATTCGCTCTGTTAAGTATTTCTGCACCTGCCTGCCAATCGGCGTATCTTTGAGCGTGTTAAAACGTCCCTCATTATGTGCAATAGCAAGCGGCCAATCGCCGGTGCCGCTATTGTGTCGGATAACCGTTTTATCGCCCGCATAGACATGCGTGGACGTAGCGGCTAACAGCGAAATCGAAGTGGGGAGATACTCCTTGCCTTGAACCTCAGTCCATTGCCCCGCGGCACCTTCATAAGCATAGCAGCCGTTCGTTGTCCCGGCATAGAGCGTGCCATTATTACCAACGGCAAGTGCTTGAAGGGTTAACGCTTCCGAGGGAAGCACTTGCCACTCCGTGTTTGAACCTGCTTGCATCCAGAGGGCAGTCTGAAGTGCTTCGGCTTCCTCGCCTTTCACAGCGACGTAAACGCTGTCTCCTTCCCTTGTGATGCTTACAATGGAACGTTTCTCGAAAACGTCGGGAGAGACAGGCACCCACGTTTCACCGGAATCCTCACTTGCGTAAAGTCCGGCGGCTGTTCCGACGTAAAGGCTAGTTGCGCCGCGTCCTGGACTGATGGCCAGCACTTGCGGATGGGTAAGCGGAAGGGTTTCTACTTTTGCCCACGCTGCCTTCTCTCTCTCCATCTCAAGCCGATAGAGCCCGTCTGGCGTGCCGGCATAAAGCACCTTATCGGCGAGGGAGATAGCGCGTATCTGTTTTCCCACGATGTCGCCATTTGTCATGCCTGTGCGCGCGTCGCCTTCAATAACATAGACACCGTGGTTGGTACCGAGGTAAATCTTCGGCCCCGCGCCGGAGTCCTCAATAGCAAGTGCCTCCAGCGTTTCACCGACGATGAACGGAAGAACTGATTCATGGTAAAACTGCTGCAGCCCTTTGCCCATTTGGCTCGCTTGCTTGCCAATCTGGCGGCCCGTCCAAAAAAACACACCGCCGCAGACGAGAAGGATTAGCAACATGGCAAGCCGACGTTGATACGGCTTCTTAAACGGAATCGCGTTGGAGATAAACCGCAGCAGATAAGCGAACCCGAAGCCGAGAATAAACGGCATTAGCACACCAAGCATCGTCACGAGGAGCCATAAGGCTATCATCACAATTTCTAGCGTCGCGATAATTTTTATCTCTAGCCACCGGTAAACGCGAGTCAGTAGGAAGATGAGCAGCAGCGCCACAAGCGGATGCAACAGCAAGATGCGCTTGCCGTTTGCATCTGTGCTGCCGCCTATGTAATAGGCGAACGCAATCCATCCGGCGGCAAGCACCACGCTAATGATGG
The DNA here is from genome assembly GCA_003635305.1 of Candidatus Poribacteria bacterium. Lineage (GTDB taxonomy): Bacteria > Poribacteria > WGA-4E > WGA-4E > WGA-3G > AGPOR5. Next base: position 6,950 of record PYJE01000066.1, read on the forward strand.
CGAGAATCGTCGCACCGGAAATTGGCGAGTTTTGTGTGGATGAATTATTTTCTGTATCCATTTCCTTTTTTTGTAGTGCCTAGCGGTAGTTTGACATTGCCTAAGCGGGGGAACTTCCCTCATCAGGCCGAAAAGACGTTGTCTTTTCTTGCATTGGCGTGTTGTGTGCACGGCGAGGGACAGGCCCTCGCCCTACGGTGAAACACGCTGTCATCGCACAGCGAGGGACAGGCCCTCGCCCTACGGTGAAACACACTGTTATCGCACAGCGAGGGACAAGCACTCGCCCTACGGTGAAACACGCTGTTATCGCACGGCGAGGGACAAGCACTCGCCCTACGGTGAAACACGCTGTTATCGCACAGCGAGGGACAGGCCCTCGCCCTACGGTGAAACGCGCTGTTATCACACGGCGAGGGACAAGCCCTCGCCCTACGGTGAAACACGCTGTTATCGCACGGCGAGGGACAAGCCCTCGCCCTACGGTGAAAATGGTTCTCTCTACGCTGGGGAAGGTGATTCGGCT
>PYJE01000066.1:7495-7929 GCA_003635305.1 Candidatus Poribacteria bacterium
CCATCCGGCGGCAAGCACCACGCTAATGATGGCGAGAATCGTCGCACCGGAAATTGGCGAGTTTTGTGTGGATGAATTATTTTCTGTATCCATTTCCTTTTTTTTGTAGTGCCTAGCGGTAGTTTGACATTGCCTAGGCGCGGTAACTTCCCTCATCAGGCCGAAAAGACGTTGTTTTTTCTTGCATTGGCGTGTTGTGTGCACAGCGAGGGACAGGCCCTCGCCATACGGTGAAACACGCTGTCATCGCACGGCGAGGGACAGGCCCTCGCCCTACGGTGAAACACGCTGTTATCACATGGCGAGGGACAGGCCCTCGCCCTACGGTGAAACACGCTGTCATCGCACAGCGAGGGACAGGCCCTCGCCCTACGGTGAAACACGCTGTCATCGCACAGCGAGGGACAGGCCCTCGCCCTACGGTGAAACACGCT
>PYJE01000066.1:7949-12566 GCA_003635305.1 Candidatus Poribacteria bacterium
GCGCTGTTATCACACGGCGAGGGACAAGCCCTCGCCCTACGGTGAAACACGCTGTTATCGCACGGCGAGGGACAAGCCCTCGCCCTACGGTGAAAATGGTTCTCTCTACGCTGGGGAAGGTGATTCGGCTGCATCTCTGTTCTCATACGTTTCAATCACGCCAGCACCGACGCTATCGCCCCAGACGTTGATAGCGGTGCGAAACCGGTCCAGCAGCCAGTCAACCGAAAGAATCAATGTAATCCCCTCCACCGGCAGATTCACCGCGCCTAACACGATGACCATGGTGACTAAGCCCGCCTCCGGAATGCCAGCTGCACCGATAGCGGCAAGCGTCGCAGTCAGCACGATAACCAGTTGTTGTGCCGGATCCATCGTAATCCCATACACTTGCGCAATGAACATAACCGCCACTGCCTCGTAAAGCGCAGTGCCATCCATGTTAATTGTCGCACCAAGCGGCAACACAAAACTTGCCGTGCGACTAGAGATGCCGTTGTTCGTTTCAACCTGATCCATCGTCACCGGCAAGGTGGCACTAGAACTCGCTGTGGAGAACGCATTCAGCAACGCTGTCGCAACGCCTTTCGCATAATTGATCGGATTGCGACGACCGAAAACCAATAGCAGCAACGGTAAAACCACGGCACCGTGAACAGCAAGTGCAACGAGGACCGTGAAACTATATTTTCCTACCGCCACTAACTCAGGCCAAAAGCCTGCGAACCCTTTCGCTTGCCCGATGCGGCCAGCGATAAGCCCAAAAATGCCAATCGGTGCAACATACATAATCCAATGCACCAACTGCATCACGGCATCGTTCAACCCAGAAATAACCGTGATAATCGGCTTCCCGCGCTCCCCTAGCACCGATAAAGCACCACCGATAAGCAGCGAGAAAAAGATGAGCGGCAGGATGTCCATGTTAACCATAGCTTTGAAGACATTCTCCGGAATCATGCCCTGTTTGCCCGTGTCATGGTTACCGAGGACCACCTCTTTAAGCGTCTCACCGACACTCCGAGACTGCTTTGCTTGGACAGTCCCCGCAATCGGAAGCGAAATTTCAATCCCCTCCCCGGTGGATTTGAGTGTCAGTTTATCCAATTTGCCATTAACGAATAGCAGCCGTTCCTCCGTGTTAGTCGGCACGTAGGTAACATCAGGATCCAGCAGCGTCCACGATTTCACCGTCACAGCAGTATCGGAGATGGATTCTACCTCGCCTTTCACGTTCTGGTCTGTGAGTGTGATGACATACTTGTCGGTGTAAGTTTTTCCCAGTTCCCCATCCAAGGCGATGTTTAGTTGCTCTTCACCGCTCAGGGTGTAGCTCAAATCGGGGAGTTGTTCGCCTTTTGAGAGCCCTTTCCCCGGCAGAATCACATTGACGAGAATGATGCCGACGAGGACGGCGAGTCCCGTCGTCGCCGTGTAGTAAAGCACGGTTCTGCCGCCGATGGAGCCGAGGTGGCGAATATCGCCGAGGTTCGTAATACCGACTATCATGGAGAGCATGACGAGCGGAATCACGATCATCTTGAGCAGATTCAAGAAGATTTCGCCGAGAATAGTGGTATGCGCGGCGAAACCGGGGAAAATGCCGCCGATCAGCGCACCGGCGATAATTGCTATGACAATGCCGTATAGCAGCGCGAAACTGCTGTTTTTGTTTTCGTTCATAATTTTCTCCTTTACCTATTCGGTAGACGCGGTTTCAAACTACCGCGCCTACGGGATTCGTAACTCTTCATGAGGCATCCGCGCTTGCCGGGGCATCAACGTGGATGGACAATTCAGCCAACTGTTCCTCCGTGACGACAGAGGGAGCGTGCGTCAATGGGCAAAGCCCCTGCTGCGATTTCGGGAACGCAATTACCTCCCGGATGTTCTCCTCGTTGCGCATCAGCATCACAATCCGGTCCAGCCCTGGCGCAATACCGGCGTGCGGCGGCGTGCCGTACTCCAACGCATCGATGAAATACCCGAACCGACTTTTGACATCCTCCGGACTGATTTGCAGAACGTCAAAAACCTTCTGTTGAATATCCCACCGGTGGATTCTGACGCTACCGCTACAGATTTCGTAGCCGTTACAAACCAGATCATAGTGTTGACTTTGCACTTTCCCCGGGTCGGTGTCAAGTAAACCGACTGTCTCATCTGTTGCGCCGGTGAAGAGGTGGTGGAACGGTTCATACCGATGTTCTTCGGCGTTCCACTCAAAAAGCGGATAGTCGACAATCCAGAGGAAGTTGTAGCGGGTTTCGTCAATTAGGTTCAGTTTGCGTGCGAGGTGCGTCCGGAGGTTTCCGAGTGCATCGGCGACAACATTCGCCCGGTCGGCGACGAAGAACATGATGTCGCCGGGTTGCGCGCCGGTCCGCGCCTGTGCTGTCTCCAACTGCCCCGGTTTGAAAAACTTAACGATGCCGGATGAAAATCCATCGGTGGTAACTTTCACCCACGCCAACCCTTTTGCGCGGTAGATACCGACAAACTTCGTCAGTTCATCGATGTCCTTGCGCGAGAAGTCTGCGCCGCCTGGGACAGCGATGGCTTTCACTTGTCCGCCGCTGGCGAGCGCGCGCGTGAACACCTGAAAATCGGAGTCGGCCATGATGTCCCCGAGCTCTGTCAACTCCATACCGAAGCGCGTATCCGGCTTGTCTGTGCCAAAACGTGCCATCGATTCGTGATAAGGCAGCCGCTGGAACGGAATTTCAATGGGAATGCTGCCTGCCTCCTCAAAAATCCGCTTCATCAACCCTTCGGTGACTTCCAGCACATCGTCAACACCGGCGAAGGACATCTCAATGTCAAGTTGCGTGAATTCCAGCTGCCGGTCTGACCGGGTATCTTCGTCGCGGAAGCATCGCGCAATCTGGAAATACCTATCTACGCCGCTCATCATCAGAATCTGCTTGAACTGTTGCGGTGATTGTGGGAGCGCGTAAAATCTGCCGGGGTAGTGGCGACTCGGCACGAGGACATCGCGCGCGCCTTCCGGCGTGCTGTTCATCAAGATGGGAGTCTCGATTTCCAAGAAGCCGTTCTCATTCATATAGTTGCGCGCGGCGAGTGCCGCTTTATGGCGCATCGCGAGCGTCTGCTGCATCGTCGGCCGGCGCAAATCGATAAACCGATACTGCATCCGAATGTCTTCGGCGACTTCCACGTCGTCTTCCACGGGGAACGGCGGCGTTTTCGCAGGGTTCAGGATGTTCAAGGAATCCACGGCGAGCTCTATCTCGCCCGTGGTAAGTTCCGGGTTGACGGTGCCTTGATAGACGTTTAAGACGAGTCCTTTCTCATCGGCAGGCGCGGTTTCCAACCGCGATGCTGCGAGGTGGATTTCATAGGTGCGGTTGTTTTCAACATCGGTGAGCAGCCACCGCATGCCGGGCTCCCGCACCGCTACCTTCAGTTCATCGGAGAGGGTGTATTTTTTATCCACCTCGGCGAATCTGGCGCGGAATTCTGCGGACAGCGTAACGTCCTCTTCTTCCCTTGTGTCCGATTGGAATAAGACTTCCCCATCGGAAGATCGGACGGACCAGGCCAGGAGATTCGTTGACTCATATCTCGCCTCTTCTAGTTGGAAGAGGTGTTCGCCGGGTTCGCGCTCGCGGACGGTGCCGCTGACGTTCAGCACAAATTCGCTGCGGACAGCACTGGCGCGTTCATGCGCTGTCGCGTCAATCTGCGCATCGAAGACGATTTGAGTCATGCCGGTTCTATCGCGCAAATCAACGAAGATGACACCGCCGTGGTCCCGGCGACGTTGCACCCAGCCGTTGAGCTGCGCGCTTGCACCGGCATCGGTTAAGCGGAGGGCCCCACAATAGTGGGTGCGTTTTAGAGAAGGATGTCCAAGATTTCCAGGATGAGCGGAAAACTTGCTATAAGGTTCTTGAGACATTTTTGTTGTTCCTAGCGGTTGTTCAACTGTGTTTGTGAAGACAGCGTCCTCTTACCCGTTCGTCTTGACGTTGTCAAAACTTGCAAGTCAGGAAACTGTCTCTTTAAGTTTTTGCGGACATTTTAACATCCGCTCGACAATATGAGATAAGTTACGATTTGGAAATCGCGCTTATTGTGCCTATTTTTCGATTTGATCAAATTCCTTTTGAATGTGTTCTCTCGCGAGCGGTAACTCGGTGTTATCGGGTTCCAAACGGAGTGCCGCGTCAATTGCCGCCAAAGCGTTTTCGTAGTGCCGCCGCTGTTTTTGCGGCTGATTCATCTCACCATACACGTTCGCGAGGATGTAGTGCGAACGCCACGAGTTGGCATCTGCAGCGATTCCCTTCTGTCCGTAACGTTCCGCTTCGTCAAGATGTTCAAGGATTAGCTGGAGTTGTGCCATCGCAGCGAAGATAGGCGCGGGCAGCTGCGGTTCCTGCTGTTCCAAGCGTTGATACGTGCGGAGTGCCTCCGCGTAGCGTTCCTGTTCTTCATAGAGCGGGCCGAGGAGGAGATAGACATCAACCCGATTCGGTTCGCGTTGGAGGACTACCTCGAATTCGCTCGCCGCTTTTGCAAGTTCGCCGCGCATTTGATAAAGCGTGGCGAGATAGAGATGCCCTTGAACATCGTCAGGATTCTGTGCGAGGA
>PYJE01000066.1:12586-22914 GCA_003635305.1 Candidatus Poribacteria bacterium
ATCTGCGCATCGAAGACGATTTGAGTCATGCCGGTTCTATCGCGCAAATCAACGAAGATGACACCGCCGTGGTCCCGGCGACGTTGCACCCAGCCGTTGAGCTGCGCGCTTGCACCGGCATCGGTTAAGCGGAGGGCACCACAATAGTGGGTGCGTTTTAGAGAAGGATGTCCAAGATTTCCCGGATGAGCGGAAAACTTGCTATAAGGTTCTTGAGACATTTTTGTTGTTCCTAGCGGTTGTTCAACTGTGTTTGTGAAGACAGAGTCCTCTTACCCGTTCGTCTTGACGTTGTCAAAACTTGCAAGTCAGGACACTGTCTCTAAGTTTTTGCGGACATTTTGACATCCGCTCTGACAATATGAGATAAGTTACGATTTGGAAATCGCGCTTATTGTGCCTACTTTTCGATTTGATCAAATTCCTTTTGAATGTGTTCTCTCGCGAGCGGTAACTCGGTGTTATCGGGTTCCAAACGGAGTGCCGCGTCAATTGCCGCCAAAGCGTTTTCGTAGTGTCGCCGCTGTTTCTGTGGCTGATTCATCTCACCATACACGTTCGCGAGGATGTAGTGCGAACGCCACGAGTTGGCATCTGCGGCGATTCCTTTCTGTCCGTAATGTTCCGCCTCGTCAAGATTTTCAAGGATTAGCTGGAGTTGTGCCATCGCAGCGAAGATGGGCGCGGGCAGCTGCGGTTCCTGCTGTTCCAAGCGTTGATACGTGCGGAGTGCCTCCGCGTAGCGTTCCTGTTCTTCATAAAGCGGGCCGAGGAGGAGATAGACATCAACCCGATTTGGTTCGCGTTGGAGGACTACCTCGAATTCGCTTGCCGCTTTTGCAAGTTCGCCGCGCATTTGATAAAGCGTGGCGAGATAGAGATGCCCTTGAACATCGTCAGGATTCTGTGCGAGGATGCGCTGCACCTGCGCTTCCATTTGACGGAGTTCTTCTTCCTCGTCCTCGCGAATCAATCCTGAAACAACGCCGAAGTTGTAGCGAATCGTCTCATCAATAGGATTAATGGTAACCGCCTCGTTCATCAGTGCCGCGGCGGCATCATATTGCGCGTTGGCGTAAGCGATTTGTCCTTGGATGAGTTTCTGTGTGGCGTTAAAGTAGGTATCGATTTTCTGGCGCGTCTGCTTTTGCGCCTCCAACGTCGCGCCGTAATTGGTAAGATACGGCGTAACTCGTTCCCGATACTTCGCCATTCCCTTGATGTTTTGCGCTGTCGTATTGACGAGTGCCTCTCCTTTGAAAAATTCTAGGCGCGGACGGTTGTCGGTGTGGATAGGGCCCTCGCCTGCATACTCGCGAACCGCCGCTGGGCCCATCATAAACGAATCCAATAACGACATACCGTCTAAATCATCGGCGGCTAGTCCTTCGCTGATGCTCGCTATCCGCGCGCGTTCAATGAAGTTTTTGTAGTCAATTGTCAGCGGCTCCTGCGTGCCGATGAGGATAACGAAATCGGGAGTGTATTTATACCACAGCGTCGTGTGCGGAAACACATCGATGAACGTGCGCACAATCATCTTGTAGTGCGCCTCCGGCAGACGATGCAACGGCACCCACTGGCACATAATCCCATCCGCAGTCAAAATCCGTTGACACAAGCGATAAAAATCCGCCGTGTAGATATTAGAACTCCCCGCGCTGACAAGCGGATGGATGATACCTGTAGAAATCATATCATATTTCGTTTTCGTCATCAGGATGTGATTCCTGCCATCGTTGAGCCGATAACTGAACAGCGGGTTGTCAAACACATTCCCGTTGACGTGCGTGAAATGCTTTTGCGCCGCAGCAATTACGCCACTGGAGAGTTCTACTGCATTCACACGCACCCCGTGCTGCGTGATGGAATGCGAAGTGAGCCCCATCCCAAACCCGACGACGAGCGCGCGTTTTGGACGCGGATGCAACAGCAACGGTAGATGCGCAATCACTCGATGCGAAGGTGAATCCCATCGCGACGCATCGGCGGCTTGGTTGGTATCCACATAAAGTCGATACACGCCTTCGTCATCCTTCAGTGTGGTGACGGTTGCGTCTACCTCTTCGTTGTAATCGACGAGGGTGTCGCCAGGGCGTTGCGTTTTGAAAATCGCGCTCTTCAGGAAGAGCGGCTGATTGACGGTGAGCAGCAAGATAACCGCTAAGCCGACGTTCAGAATCGGCATTGCGATGCCGACACCTTGTAGGAACGCCTTTCCGGTTGCGCGCTGAGAAACCGCGTCTGCAGAGAAGAAGAGGAGCAAACATCCGATGCCGGTGTTCAACGCTACCATGAAGACGATGCTCGGGCGAATTCCCAAAAGCGGAATGAAGACAAACCCTGCGCAAAACGAACCGAGGATGCTTCCAACGGTGTTGATGGCGTAAACGTTCCCGATGCTCCTGCCGAGTTGATTCGCGCTGCCCGTGTAAATTTTCGTCACGAGCGGGAAACTGGCACCCATCAAAAACGTCGGCACGCTCATCACGAGGAAGCAGGAGAAGAATGCCCAGAACCTGCCGCCGCCGAAGGTGGATTGGAACGCGCGGCTCATGCCGTAAAGTTCTTCAAACGCGGGCATCAGAAGTAGCGCGAAGAGCCCGATGCCGAGTTGGATAATGCCGAAAAGGCCCATCGCGCGCGATGAGAGTCTATCTACCCACCTCGCGAACAGCAGGCTGCCGAGAGCAATGCCAAACAGAAACGCCGCCAGCATCGTCGCGAATGCATACGTCGTGCTACCAAGGAAGAAGACGAGGATGCGCGTCCAGAGAACTTCATAAGCGAGCGCGCAGAACCCTGAAACGCCAATAGCCCACAAAACCAATTTTCTGTTATTCGCGAGGCGTTCGCTGCGGGTTTCTGAGTGAACAATGCCTCTCTCCGTTACGTTTTTGTGGCTGCGTTTAATACCGGTAGGCGCGTTTTCCAAGCGCGCCTCTTCTGACGCGTTTTCCGAACGTGCCTCCCCTGACGTGCTGCCTTCACTCGTCCGCGCTAGCAACACCGCTACGCCTGCCACGCCGAAGTTAATCGCTATTCCAACGAAGAGTGCCTGTTGGATGCCCATCCGTTCAAGCAGGAAAAAGCCGGTTGCGACACATCCGATAACCGCGCCGAACGTATTCAACGCATACAGAATCCCGACGTTGACTCCGAGTTGCTCTAAGCGTTGCACGAAAAAGCGCGTCAGCACCGGCAGCGTGCCGCCCATCAACGTTGATGGAATCAGCAGTACCCCGAACGTCAACACGAATCGGATTAGCGAAAGCGTGTAGAATTCGGAGGTGATGTTGCGATGAATTAGCACATAGAGCGCGCCGAGTGCTGCTAAAATCAGCGGCCACACGAGACAGAAGACAGCGATGCCTGCTTCCAGAAGCGCGTAGATTCGCAGCGGTGACTGCTCGCTTGCATCAATCTTCCGGCCGAAATAGAAACTGCCGAGAGCCAAACCTGCCATGAAAGCGGTTAGCACCGTAGTCGTCGCGAAGACTGTGCTTCCGAAGATGAGTGTCAGTTGCCGCATCCATATCACTTCATAGATGAGGCCGCTCGCGCCGGAGAGGATAAAAATGAGCCAAACGATGGGTTTGATGTGTCGCATGCTTAATGGCTTCTCACGGAGATTGTTTTCCGCTCGGATTGTCAGGGCGGCTGTCGTTCATAGCCGCCTGTTATGCTTCCCGAGTTTTCCGATAGGCAAACTCAAAAATAGGGCGAAGTTGAGCGGCAGTTGTCTCTTTGGGATAAACAGCGCGTCTATGCGATTCGGAATAGTGCTCAAATTCACAAAACTTTCTCAAGTCTTCTGCTTCTGCTTGGGTTATCATCCAGACAACGAATCTGGGGAAATCAATCCGGCAGAAGTTCCCAGTCGTTCGGGGCTCCATATAAAAATGTCAAGCAGAATCCGCAATCTTCTTCTCTAACCGCTCAATATAGCGATACGTTGTCGAGAAAATCATATCTAGCGTCGCGATATCCCGCTCTTCTAACGGCGCGCGAGAGAAGACGCGCCGGAGCGATTTCAGATACGTCTCCCACTCGCTATTGTAGGGAGACATGCCAACTTTGTCCAGCAACCGGGTGACGCGCCCGTAAAATTCCTCCAGCGCGTTCACGTCGGCGTAGTCAATCGGATGCGATGGCACCTCGCCGAGACTCGCGACGAAGACTTCATACGCGAAGAGCTGCACCGCCTGCGCGAGGTTCAACGATGGATTTTTTGTCGCCATCGGCACGCTTGCTGTTAACTGGCACAGACTCACCTGGTCTGTGGATAAACCGAAGTCTTCGCGTCCGAACAACAGCGCGACCGGTTTGTCTTGCGAGATAGACGCGATAGTGTGCGCTGCTTCGCGCGCTGTCACAGGCCGTGGAATCCGCATATCGCGCCGGCGGTGCGTTGTCCCTACCAGATATTGGATGCCGATGAGCGCGTCTGGCAGCGTCTCAACGACATGGCAGTTTTCGAGGACATCCTTCGCGCCGTGCGCCATATACCACGCCGCATCGACATCGCGGAACGGCACGGGGTTCACCAGATAGAGTTGCGATAGCCCCATCCCTTTGACGACTCTAGCGACGGAGCCGATGTTGCCCGGCTCGCGCGGTTCAAAAAGGACAATGCGGATATTGGCGAGGTTCCCCGGCACATCCACCGGAATCGCGCGGAAACTCCCTGTCGTTTGAATCGATTTGCTGTGAGTATTTGTTGACATAAGAATAGGATACCCGAAATCGCGTAAATTGTCAAGTTAAACTTGCAATTAATCACGTGATGTGGTATAATTAATAAAAAGAAACGTGAAAAAACAATTCCGAACAGAACGAACGCAGATTTCCTGATTTCCACGGAAAGGCGCGCTGCCTCAGCGCGCACGGCGTAGCAAGCGCGGTTGAAAGCCGCGCCTACCGCGCCCGTTTTGCGGACGTTCTGTGTCTATAGGAGAACATATTGAGATTATGCCAATTCAAGTGGGTATCAACGGGTTTGGTAGGATTGGGCGGAATGCCTTTCGGGCGGCCCTGAAAAATCCGGCGTTAGATATAGAATTTGTCGCAGTAAACGATTTGACGAGTCCGGAGACGCTGGCGCACCTCCTCCAGTATGATTCTGTCCACGGCATCTTGTCCGATGAGATTGCTGCGACAGATGACGGGTTAGTTGTCGCTGGCAAAAAGATTAGAGTGCTGGCGGAACGCGACCCGGGCAATCTTCCGTGGGGTGAACTCGGCGTGGATGTCGTGATTGAATCGACCGGATTCTTCACCGAACGTGCCGATGCCGAGAAGCATATCACCGCTGGCGGCGCGAAAAAGGTGGTTATTTCTGCACCCGCGAAGGGTGAAGACATCACGATTGTCCTCGGCGTGAACGACGATAAATATGATAAGACAGCCCATCACGTCATCTCCAACGCGTCTTGCACGACGAACTGCCTCGCGCCGGTCGCGAAGGTGTTACACGAAGCGTTCGGGATTGAAAGTGGGCTGATGACAACGGTGCACGCCTACACGGGAGATCAGCGCGTTCACGACTTCCCGCATTCGGATATGCGCCGCGCCCGCGCAGCGACACTCTCCATGATTCCGACAACTACCGGCGCAGCTGTCGCAGTCGGAAAGGTGTTGCCAGAGCTGAACGGAAAACTGGACGGATTTGCCATCCGCGTGCCGACACCGAACGTCTCTGTCGTTGATTTAACGGTAGATTTGCAGGAGAACCCGAGTGCTGAAGCGGTGAATTCGGCAGTGAAAACAGCCGCGGAAAACAGCCTCAGCGGCATCCTCGGCTACTCCGAACTCGATCTGGTTTCATCCGACTTCAACGGGAACAAACTCTCCTCGGTCTTCGACGCACCGTTCACGAAAGTGATTGAGGGCGGCCTGATCAAGGTGCTTTCATGGTATGATAACGAGTGGGGTTACTCAAACCGTCTCGTTGAGCTCGTGGCGCGTGTGCTTTAACGGGCGCGGGAGGATTATGCGAACCCCTATCATTGCAGGAAATTGGAAACTGAATAACACGGTTGGAGAGGCGGTTACGCTGACAACAGAGTTAAAGCAACTAGTCGCCGATGCAAGCGGTGTTGAGATTGTCGTCGCGCCGCCATTTACGGCACTCGCTGCAGTCAGTGCGACGATAGCGGGCAGCAACGTCTGTCTCTCCGCACAAGATGTCTATTGGGAAGAGCGCGGCGCGTTCACCGGCGAAGTCTCACCCACACTGTTGAAAGATGTCGGCTGTGAATACGTCATCGTCGGGCATTCGGAGCGGCGGCAATACTTCGGCGAGACGAACGAGGGTGTCAATCGCAAGGCGAAGGCGGCGTTAGCACAAGGCTTAAAGCCGATTATCTGTGTCGGTGAGCTCCTTGAAGAACGGGAGGCTGGCCGCACCGAAGCAGTCATCGCGACGCAAGTCGCCGCCGGCATCGCCGATTTATCAACATCGGATTTGCTATCTAGCGTCATCGCTTATGAGCCTGTCTGGGCAATCGGCACTGGGAGAACCGCCACGCCTGCGCAAGCACAGGAAGTGCACTCCCTCATCCGCAGTTTAGTGGCGTTAGCCTCCTCGGACGATGTCGCTGGACAGATTCGTATTCAGTACGGCGGCAGTGTTAAACCGGACAACGCGGCGGCGCTGCTGACGAAACCGGATGTAGACGGTGCGTTAGTCGGCGGCGCGAGTCTTGACGCGGCATCCTTCGCGGCAATCGTGAAAGCCGCGAATTAGGCGCGAACAACACGAACCGTAGGTGCGCATTCAAAACGCGCCTACCCGATAGAAAGGTAAGGACAGCTTTCTATAAGCTGTCCATTGCGCGCTTCCAAAGCGCGCCTGTCACTAAGGAATATCTCATGGGAATTATCATTGGATTTGCAGTAGTGCTTTTCGTTCCGGTCTGCGTTATTTTGACGCTTATCATCCTCTTACAAGACAGCAAAGGCGAGGGGCTGTCATCGAGCGCGTTTGGCGGCGCGGAGATGCAGTCAATGTTCGGCAGTCGCGGTGCCGCGACATTCCTCGGCAAAATGACGACATGGTTCGCCGTTGGATTCATGGTGCTCTCACTCATCTTAATGCGGTTCTACGGCGAGGAGAGCGGCGGTGCCCTTACGCCAATTGAACAAGAACAGACGCAGGACGGGGAGGCACCGGAACCGGTTGACACCGTCGGCGAAGACGAGGCGGACAGCACCGAAAGTGAAACCCCAGCAGAAGACGGACAAGCCTCGAAAACCGAAGTGGATGGGGTTACCACAGAAGAGACTGAGTAGGCGAGAAAATGGAAACGCAGCACCAAACGGACGAACCGCTCTCATGGACAGTGCATCCCCTCGTTGAGAATTGGAAGCGGAGCGCGCTGTTGGGGATTTTTCTGTGTTTCCTTTTCCTCTGCATCTATTGGGGATTCCGGTCTGTCCAACTCGTCTGCCTATCGGCACTGTTCCTCATCGGTTCGCTTTACAAATACTATCTGCCGTTCCGCTACCAGTGCGAGGCGGATAGGCTCATCGTCACGGCTTGCTGTTATCGGCTGGAGAGAACTTGGACGACGTTCCGGAGTTCTTACGTCGATGCAAACGGCATCCTGCTCAGTCCCTTCGCGAAACCGACGCGATTGGAAAACTTCCGAGGCGTTTACGTCCGATTTGGCACGCAACCTTCGGAATCGGTAGTTAATTTTATTCGTGCGCGCATGGAGAGCGCGCCGAGGGAGAGTGAAGAATGAACAACGGCACGCAGCCCATTGCGAACGCGGCTGAACTGAAAACCGCCGTTACGGAGGCAGTTCACGCGCAACGCGTCACCGATATCCACACGCATTTGTTCAGTCCACCCTTCGGCGAATTGTTGCTGTGGGGCATCGACGAACTGCTGACGTATCACTACCTTATCGCCGAAGTGTTCCGCAAATCAGACATCTCGTATCAGCAATTTTGGGCGATGACGAAGGCTGAACAGGCGGAGCTCATCTGGCAGAGACTCTTCATTGAGAATTCGCCGTTGAGCGAAGCGTGTCGCGGTGTCGTCACGACGTTGAACGAGTTAGGGTTGGATGTCAGCGCGCGCAACCTGCAGGACTACCGCGACTACTTTTCGGATACCTCCGTTGAGGCGTTCATTGACACGGTGTTTGAACGCGCGAACGTCTCCCAAGTCGTCATGACGAATGACCCGTTTGATCTAGCGGAGTCTCCGGTATGGGCATCTGGAAACACCGGTGATTCGCGTTTTCACGCCGCGCTTCGGCTGGACGTGCTGATTAACAACTACCCAGAAACCGCTTATGAACACCTCCGTGGGCTCGGTTATGACGTGGATGCAACGCTTTCCTCCGAGAAGGCACACAAAGAGGTGCGTCGATTCTTGGAGGCGTGGATTCAGCGGATGCAGCCCAAATACATGGCAGTCTCGCTTCCGCCAGATTTTCGGTATCCTGATGATGGCATCCTCGGTAGGGTGTTTGATAACTGCATCCTGCCGGTCTCGCGTGAATTCAACGTTCCGTTCGCACTGATGATTGGTGTTAAACGTGCGGTGAACCCGCAACTCCAGTTGGCTGGCGATGGGAGCGCGAAGGCAGACTTGAGCAGTCTGGAGGCGTTGCTCCGCGGGCATCCCGACAATAAGTTCTTGGTAACGCTTCTGTCGCGCGAGAACCAGCATGAGTTATGCGTTATCGGCCGGAAGTTCAAAAACCTGATGATTTTCGGTTGTTGGTGGTTCATGAACAATCCGAGCATTATTGAGGAGATTACGCGTGAGCGGCTTGAGTTGCTTGGGTTGAGTATTATCCCGCAGCATTCGGATGCGCGCATCTTGGATCAGCTGGTATACAAATGGAAACATTCGCGCCAGATTATCGCCGATGTCTTGGCAGAAAAGTATCAGACGTTGCTGGATGCGGGTTGGTGTGTGACGCGTTCGGAAATTGCGCGGGATGTGGGGAATCTGTTCGGCGGGAATTTTGAGCGGTTTTTGCAGGCAAATTAAGGTGCATCAGTCGCTGCAGAATTGTTGCAACCGGAAGTTTTCAACGCAGTGATTTTTTTGTTGCGAAATAGACTCGTTCATCGTATAATAATTGGTCCTTGGTTGGGGATTTCTGCGAACCTATGCCGCAATTGCCTTCAAGCATTGGTTAACGGTGAAGAGGCAGAACTACAGATGGAGCACGCCGCCCGGGGTTTGTGGAAATTACGATGCACGTTATCTCGCGGAAGCCGTTAAACGAGTTTATAGAACGGAAAGATAGGACTGCCAAGCCTGCACTCGATCGTTGGTATCAGACGATGAAGCGGAACGATTTTCATTCGCCTGATGAACTGTTGCAGATGTTTTCCCGGCAGAAGGTGGATCGGGTCGACGAGTTTACGGTTTTTGACATTGGTGGCAAGACAGCTGCCCGCCTCATTGTCGCGATACACTATAATCGGAAAAAAGTCTACATTCGTGATGTGCTGACCCACGCCGAATATGAGAAAGGAAATTGGAAGGAGTAGCATGATGGTCCAATCAACCACACGGGCTTTTCTTCCGAGAGCGGAGACTTTTAGAGATAACCCTCCGCTTGACGAGCCAGGCCGTAGCGTGTTTAGAGTCCAAAATCGGGCACCCTTTAACTTTGGTTCTCCATCAATTGCGAGAGAACCAATAACGGACCTTGAGATATTCAACCGAAGTCTTAGTCCGAATTATCTACCGCTTGTAACGGCTTTGGAAAATCTGATTGATGTCGTCGGAACAAGCGAAACGCGCCTCTTTGCCTCGTTGACAGAAAATCACTATGAACGCCTAGTGGTTATCCTAAACGGTTTAATTGATGTCGTGAGGGAAAACGAAGACCATCTATTAGCCTCGTTGATGGACTTCATCGGAACGCTCATTGAGCACTACGAGGATGAGCACCTCCCCGAACTATCAGAGATATAGCCGTTGCATAACGGTTGAATAACACAGATATTGGGGTGCCGGATTCGCTGTGTCGTAAGAGGCGGATTCGTCCAGCCGGTCAAGTGATGTCCGTGTCTACTAACCTAACGAAGGCGCGTGAAAAATGCCTTATTTTTCGCGCGCATCCCCTATAATGAGGAAAGTTGTGAGCACAGAACCGGGCACAAAAATCATCGAAAACTTCGGGAATACCAATAAAGGTGAAGCATCCGAGGAAATTATGCCAACGATTCGGCAGAAATCGGAGCTGCCTCTTGTTGATAGGGCTATCATTGATGCCTACTTGTTACAGCAGAATGGGAAAATCGCTGATGCCCTTGAGAAATGGCGCGCTATCGCAATTATCGCTGCGGGC